>NZ_JBIUAW010000008.1:0-434199 GCF_044593195.1 Streptomyces sp. NPDC052396 | reverse complement strand
CTTTCCGTCGCGATGAGCGGCGTGATGAGCGTCCGGGCGGCTTCCGCCGGGACGAGCGCCGTGACGACCGTGGCGGCCGCCCGGGCGGTGGCTTCGGTCGCCGGGATGACGACCGTGGTGGCTACGGTCGTCGGGACGACCGGGATCGTGGTGGTTTCCGTCGTGATGACCGTCGCGATGACCGTGGTCCGCGTCGGGACGACGACCAGCGGGGTGGTTTCCGCCGGGATGAGCGGCGTGATGAGCGTCCCTCCTTCCGTCGCGATGAGCGCCGTGATGACCGTGGTCCGCGTCGGGACGATGACCAGCGGGGTGGTTTCCGTCGCGATGAGCGGCGTGATGAGCGTCCGGGCGGCTTCCGCCGGGACGAGCGCCGTGACGACCGTGGCGGCCGCCCGGGCGGTGGCTTCGGCCGCCGGGATGACGACCGTGGCGGCTACGGTCGTCGGGACGACCGGGATCGTGGTGGCTTCCGTCGTGATGACCGTCGCGATGACCGTGGTCCGCGTCGGGACGACGACCAGCGGGGTGGTTTCCGTCGCGATGAGCGGCGTGATGAGCGTCCGGGTGGCTTCCGCCGGGACGAGCGCCGTGACGACCGTCGGGATGAGCGGGGTCCCCGGCGGCACGAGGAGCGGGGTGGTTTCCGCCGGGATGAGCGGCGTGATGAGCGTCCGGGCGGGTTCCGCCGGGACGAGCGCCGGGACGACCGCGGTGGCTTCGGCCGTCGGGACGACCGGGACCGGGGCGGTTTCCGTCGCGATGACCGGGACCGCCAGGGTGGCGGCTTCCGGGGCCGGGACGACCGTTCCCGTGGTTATGGCCGCCGGGACGACCGGGACCGTGACCGGGAGCGTGGCGACCGGGAGCCGGTGAAGCGGCTGCCCATCCCCGAGGAGGTCACCGGTGAGGAGATCGACCAGGACGTCCGGCAGGAGCTGCTGAGCCTGCCCAAGACGCTTGCCGAGGATGTGGCGCGCAACCTGGTCATGGTCGCCAGGCTGCTGGACGAGGACCCGGAGCAGGCTTACGGGTACTCGCGGGTCGCGCTGCGGCTCGCGTCGCGGGTCGCAGCCGTCCGGGAGGCCGCCGGCTTCGCCTCGTACGCGACCGGCAAGTACGCCGAGGCGCTGGCCGAGTTCCGGGCCGCCCGTCGGATGACCGGCTCGGTGGAGCTGTGGCCGATCATGGCCGACTGCGAGCGTGGCATGGGCCGTCCGGAGCGTGCGCTGGCCATGGCCGGTGAGCCCGAGGTGCAGAAGCTGGACAAGGCGGGCCAGGTCGAGATGCGCCTGGTCGCCGCCGGCGCCCGCAAGGACATGGGCCAGGCGGACGCGGCCGTGGTCACCCTGCAGAGCCCGGAGCTGGCCTCCAGCTCCATCCAGCCGTGGACCGCGCGGCTGCGCTACGCCTACGCCGAGGCGCTGCTGGAGGTGGGCCGCGAGGCCGAGGCGCGGGAGTGGTTCGCCAAGGCGCTGGAGGCCGACCAGGGCGGCAGCACCAACGCCTCCGACCGGCTGGCCGAGCTGGACGGCGTGGAGTTCACCGACGCGCTGGACGAGTCCGAGGAGCTCCGGGACGAGCCGCAGGGCGGCGCCGAGGAGGCCAAGGAGTCCAAGGAGGCCGGTGACGCCGAGGACGCCGGTGACGTCAAGGACGTCAAGGAGTCCGGCGAGCAGGGCTGAGTCCGGCGGCTGAACTGACGAGGGCGGAACCCAACCGGGTTCCGCCCTCGGTCTGTTGGGCCCTGGCCCCGGTCAGTTGAGGTCAAGGCTCCGCAGCACCAGCCCGGTTGCCGGCTTCGGGCCGAAGGAGGTGGACTTGTGCGGCATGGTGACGCCCTGTTCGGCCAGCTCGCGTACCACGTCCTCATGGACCGGGTGCATCAGCACGGCCGTGGCGTCATGCCGTTCGGCCTGGGCCACGACCGCCGCGGTGTCATGGATGTAGCCGATGTGCTCCGGGTCGTCCGGCACCCGCCAGACCGCTTCCAGCAGGGCCGAGTGCAGCACGGTGGCGTCCAGCTCACGCCAGGCGCACGGGCGGTCGGCCGGGACGGTACGGGCCAGCAGGGCCGGGTCCGGGCGGTCCAGCAGGTGGAAGCGGCCGTCGCCGGCGAGGACGAAGGCATTGCCGGTCCGGTCCGCGGCCTTGGCCTCGGCCAGCGCGTCCAGCGCGCCGGACAGCGGCACATCCAGGGTGCGGACCCGGAACGCCCCGCCCAGCGAGGCCAGTGCCTCGGCCACCGGGAGGCGGTGCAGCAGGCGGTGGATGGCGCGTACCCGCAGCGGGTAGCGGGCGGTGTCCACCAGCAGCACCAGGCCGAAGTCCCAGGGCCCGGGCTCCGGTTGCTCGGCACGCAGGCGCAGATAGGTGGCCCAGCGGTGGTGGCCGTCGGCGATCAGGGCGCGCTGCCCGGCGAGGTCCTCGCCGATGCGGGCCAGCTCGTCGGGGTCGGTCACCGACCACAGGCGGTGGGCGTAGCCGTCGTCGGTGGTGGTGGACAGCAGCGGCTCGGTGCGGGTGGTCTCCTCGATCACCGCGGCCGCCCCGGTGGTGGTGCCGTTGCCGCGGTAGGCGAACAGCAGCGGCTCCAGGTTGGCGCCGGTGTCCCGCATCAGGGCGGCGCGGTCCTCGATGATGTGCGGCATGACGTCCTCGTGCGGCAGGACGATGCCCTCCTCGCGCGGGGTCAGACGCAGGGCGCCGATCAGGCCGCGCTGGAGTATGCCTTCGCCGCGCTGCTCGTAGACATAGAGCGCCGGTGTGGGGTCGGGGGCCAGGATGTGCTGGTCCTGCCAGCGGCGCAGGGTCTCGGCGGCCTGGCGGTGACGTTCGGCGGCGGTGGCCGCCTGCGGGAGGATCAGCCGGACGATGTTGTACGGGTCGGCGGTCTCCAGATGCCGCAGGCCGTCCGGGCGCACCACCACGTCGTACGGTGGCGAGGTGACGGCCGCGAGGCTGCCCACGCGCTCCGCGACATAGCGCAGCCCTCGGAAGGGGGCGAGTTGGAGTCCTTGCCCTGCACGGCGGCCTGGAGTGGTCATTGGGAAATGTTATGTCCCATGGCCGGATGAGCAATGATCGAAAAAAATAGAGATGAACGGCACAAGGAGCGAACTCGGCATGAGCGAAGGCGTCCGTACCCGGACCGACGGCAGTGAGCTGCCGCTCGGCAGGGCCTATGACACCGCGCTGCTGGACCTGGACGGCGTGGTGTACGCGGGCGGGCGGGCCATCGGGCACGCGGTGGACTCCCTGGCGGAGGCCCGGTCCGGCGGGATGCGGCTCGCCTATGTGACCAACAACGCCCTGCGCACTCCGCAGGCGGTGGCCGGGCACCTCACCGAGCTGGGGATACCGGCCGCCTCCACGGATGTGATCACCTCCGCCCAGGCGGTGGCCCGGCTGATCGCGGACGAACTGCCCGAGGGCTCGCGGGTGTTGGTGACCGGTGGGGAGGGGCTGCGGGTCGCACTGCGTGAGCGCGGGCTGGTGCCGGTGGACTCGGCGGATGACGATCCGGCGGCGGTGGCGCAGGGCTACGGCGGGCCGGACATGCCCTGGTCCCGGCTGATGGAGGCGTCCTATGCGGTGCGCCGGGGGGTGCCGTGGTTCGCCTCCAACGCGGATCTGACCATTCCCAGCGGGCGCGGCATCGCCCCGGGCAACGGGGCGGCGGTGGAGGTGGTGCGGATCGCCTCGGGCGGTGCGCCCCGGGTGGCCGGGAAGCCGCAGCCGCCCATGCACCGGGAGACGGTGCTGCGCACCGGGGCCCGGCGGCCGTTGGTGGTGGGTGACCGGCTGGACACGGACATCGAGGGCGCGTACGCGGGCGGGGTGGACTCGCTGCTGGTGCTCACCGGGGTGACCACCCCGGCGCTGCTGCTGACGGCGGAGCCGCGGCACCGGCCGACCTATGTGGCGGAGGATCTGCGGGGGCTGCTGGAGCCGCAGCCGGAGGTTTCCGTGGCGGGAGCCGGGTTCGGGTGCGGCGGCTGGACCGCCTCGGCGGTCGGCGGGGAGCTTGTCCTGGACGGTGAGGGGCAGGCGGTCGACGGGCTGCGGGCGCTGTGCGCGGTGGCCTGGACGGCGGCGGGCGAGGGTTCCTGCTCGCTGGAGGCGGGGAAGGCGTTGGGCCGGCTGGGGTTGCGGACGCTCGCCTAGCCGGGTTGTGTCCGGCGGATCAGGGGCCGCGCCGTCGCGGATCCGGATGCGTTTCCGGGGCGCGGGCCGGCTGTGGCTGGTCGCGCCCATGCGGCGGAGTCGCCTGACGCGGCCGCCCCGCTCCCCCTTGGGGGCGCCCCGGAGCGCGTCGGCGTGGGCGCTGCACACCGCGCCGAGTGGGGCGCCGCTAGAACAGCGATCGCATGCGCAGGATGTCCCGCAGGCTCGCCTGCAGCCGGATCCGTCCCGCCGCCCAGGCACGGGCGAAGTTGAGCCGGCCGTCGACCAGGGCGATCAGGTCGTCGCTGGTCAGCTCCAGGCCGATCTCGGCCCGCCGCTCGGGGACGTCCTGGACGGTGCGTACCTCCCTGAGGTGGCCCTCCCTGAGGTGGCCCACAAAGGTGACGCCGAGGTCGGTGGCATGGCAGCTGAGCGAGCGGTCGAGCATGGCCGCGCCGCGGAGCTCCTCGTTGGCCGTCGCCAGGTTCTCCGCCAGCCGGTCGAGTGCGCTCAGGCACTCCTCCGTGGTCGCCATTGCCCTGGACGGTACACCGGTCAAGGTAGCGTCGGGGCCATGACCGAGCCGAACCAGGGCCTGGGCGTCGAGCGGACGCCCACCGGCAACCCCGATGTGGACGCGCAGCTGGAGCGCCTCGCCGACGCCGACCACCTCGGCGTCGGCGGCCATCTGGAGGTGTACGAGGATGTACACCGGGGGCTGCGTGAGGCGCTGGCCGCGCTGGACCGTCCCTCCTCCGCCCAGGCCGGGGGTGCCCCGGCCCGTCCGTACGACCTCAGGAGCTGAACCGCACGTGGCAGTGACCCGTCGCCGACTCGACGCGGAGCTGGTGCGCCGCAAGCTGGCCCGCTCGCGGGAGCATGCCAGCCAGCTGATCGCCGCGGGTCGGGTGACCGTCGGCGGCGCCAGGGCGACCAAGCCCGCGACCCAGGTGGAGACCAGCGCGGCGCTGGTGGTCACCCAGGACGACAGCGACCCGGACTATGTCTCGCGGGGCGGGCACAAGCTGGCCGGCGCGCTGGCCGCCTTTGTGCCGCGCGGGCTGACGGTCGAGGGACGGCGGGCGCTGGACGCGGGCGCCTCGACCGGTGGCTTCACCGATGTGCTGCTGCGCGCCGGGGCCGCGCAGGTGGTCGCGGTGGACGTGGGCTACGGGCAGCTGGCCTGGTCGCTGCAGAGCGATGAGCGGGTGGTCGTCAAGGACCGTACCAATGTGCGGGAGTTGACATTGGAGCAGCTCGATGGGCAGCCGGTCGATCTGGTGGTGGGCGATCTGTCCTTCATTCCGCTGGGGCTGGTGCTGCCCGCGCTGGTGCGGTGCGCCGCGCCCGACGCGGACCTGGTGCTGATGGTGAAGCCGCAGTTCGAGGTGGGCAAGGAGCGGCTGGGCAGCGGCGGCGTGGTGCGCAGCACCCAGCTGCGGGCGGAGGCGGTGCGTACGGTCGCCGGGCAGGCGGCCGAGCTGGGGCTGGGGGTGCTGGGGGTGACCGCCAGCCCGCTGCCCGGGCCCTCGGGCAACGTCGAGTACTTTCTGTGGCTGCGCGCCGGTGCGCCTGAACTGGACCCGGCGGACGTTGACCGTGCAGTGGCGGAGGGGCCCCGTTGACCACTACAGAAGCGACACCGCAGACATCGGGAACAGGGAGACGGACCGTCTTTCTGCTCGCGCACACCGGCCGTCCGGCGGCCATCCGCAGTGCGGAACTCGTCGTCCAGGGGCTGCTGCGCTGCGGCATCGGGGTGCGGGTGCTGGCCGAGGAGGCCGCCGATCTGCCGCTGCCCGCCTCGGTGGAGCGGATGGAGGCCGGTCCGGGACAACCGGATGTGCTGGAGGGCTGCGAGCTGCTGGTGGTGCTCGGCGGTGATGGCACCCTGCTGCGCGGCGCGGAGTTCGCCCGGCGCTCCGGGGTGCCGCTGCTGGGCGTTAATCTGGGACGGGTGGGCTTCCTGGCCGAGGCCGAACGGGACGACCTGGACAAGGTCGTGGACCGGGTGGTGACCCGGGCGTACGAGGTCGAGGAGCGGATGACCCTCGATGTGCTGGTGCGCACGGACGGCCATGTGGTGCACACCGACTGGGCGTTGAACGAGGCCTCGGTGGAAAAGGCGGCCCGGGAGCGGCTGTTGGAAGTGGTCACCGAGGTGGACGGCCGTCCGGTGTCGCGCTTCGGCGGTGATGGGGTGGTCTGTGCCACGCCGACCGGATCGACCGCCTATGCCTTCTCGGCGGGCGGGCCGGTGGTGTGGCCGGAGGTGGAGGCGCTGCTGATGGTGCCGATCAGCGCGCATGCGCTGTTCGCCAAGCCCTTGGTGACGGCGCCTGATTCGGTGCTGGCGGTGGAGGTGCAGCCGCAGACGCCCAATGGGGTGCTGTGGTGTGACGGCCGGCGGACCATTGAACTCCCCGCCGGTGCGCGGGTGGAGGTACGGCGCGGGGCGGTTCCGGTGCGGCTGGCCCGGCTGCACCATGCGTCGTTCACGGACCGGCTGGTGGCGAAGTTCGCTTTGCCGGTGGCGGGTTGGCGGGGGGCGCCGCATTAGCGCTCCGCTGGGGGGAGGGTGTTCGGCTGCGGGTCGTATGTGGCTGGTCGCGCCCACGCGGCGGAGCTGTATGACAGAACCGCCCCGTGGCCCTGGTGGGGTGCCGCCGGCTTTTGGGCGCGGGTTGTGTGGGGCTGGTCGCGCCCACGCGGCGGAGCTGCATGACGGAACCGCCCCGCGCCCCTTACCGGGCGCCCGGACGCCGCGCTGCCGGAACCGGCCCGAGCCGGCGCCGGACAGGGTGAGGGCCGCGGCCGGCAGGAGGGTGACGGTCCGGGTACGCGGGTTCACGGATCCGGCCTGGTGCGCACCGGGAGTACGCACCATGGGGCGGTCACCCGGAACGGTGGTGGTGGTGCCTCCAGGGCGGTCGGTGGGGGAGGCCGTCGCGGGGGCGCCCCGGAACCTCGTATGGTCGTATCCGTGTTGGAGGAGATGCGGATCCGGTCCTTGGGCGTCATCGATGACGCGGTGGTCGAGCTGTCACCCGGTTTTACCGCGGTGACCGGCGAGACCGGGGCGGGCAAGACCATGGTCGTGACCAGCCTCGGGCTGCTGCTCGGCGGTCGCGCCGACCCGGCGCTGGTGCGTGTCGGCGCCAAGTCCGCCGTGGTCGAGGGACGGCTGGCGGTGGACGAGCGCTCGGCGGTGGCCCTGCGGGCCGAGGAGGCCGGCGCCGAACTCGACGACGGCACCCTGCTGATCAGCCGCACCCTTTCCGCCGAGGGACGCTCCCGGGCCCATCTGGGCGGCCGGAGCGTACCCGTCGGGCTGCTGGGTGAGCTGGCCGAGGAACTGGTGGCCGTGCACGGGCAGACCGACCAGCAGGGGCTGCTGCGCCCGGCCCGGCAGCGGCAGGCGCTGGACCGGTACGCGGGCGAGGCGGTGGCCGCCCCCCTGGCGAAGTACACCGACGCCTACCGCCGGCTGCGCGCCGTCTCCGCCGAGCTGACCGAGCTGACCACCCGGGCCCGGGAGCGCGCCCAGGAGGCCGACCTGCTGCGCTTCGGGCTGGACGAGATCGCCGCCGCCGAGCCGCTGCCCGGCGAGGACACCGAGCTCGCCGCCGAGGCCGAGCGGCTCGGCCATGCCGAGGTCCTGGCCTCCGCCGCCAGCGCCGCGCACGCCGCCCTGGCCGGCAATCCGGAGGACCCCGAGGCGGTGGACGCCACCACCCTGGTGGCCGGGGCGCACCGCGCGCTGGAGGCCGTACGCTCCCACGACCCGGCGCTGGCCGCACTGGCCGAGCGGCTGGGCGAGATCGGCATCCTGCTCTCCGATGTGGCCGGGGAACTGGCCGGCTACGCCTCCGACCTGGACGCCGACCCCCGGCGGCTGGCGGCCGTGGAGGAACGCCGGGCCGCGCTGACCCACCTCACCCGCAAGTACGACGAGTCCGGCGAGGGCATCGCCGCCGTGCTGGCCTGGGCCGAGCGCGGTGCCGAGCGGCTGGGCGAGCTGGAGGGCGATGACGACCGGATCGCCGAGCTGGCCGCGGAGCACACCGCCCTGCGGGACGAACTGGGCGCGCTGGCCCAGCAGTTGACTGACGCCCGTGAGGAGGCGGCGAAGCGATTCGCCGCGGCCGTCACCGGGGAACTGGCCGAACTGGCCATGCCGCACGCCCGGGTGAGCTTCGCCATCCGGCAGAACGAGGTGGCGGACCAGGAGTCCGGCATCGAGGTGGGCGGCCGGGCGGTGGCCTACGGGCCGCAGGGTGCGGACGAGGTGGAGCTGCTGCTCACCCCGCACCCGGGCGCCCAGCCGCGGCCCATCGCCAAGGGCGCCTCGGGCGGTGAGCTGTCCCGGGTGATGCTCGCCGTGGAGGTGGTCTTCGCCGGATCCGACCCGGTGCCCACTTATCTCTTCGACGAGGTGGACGCGGGCGTGGGCGGCAAGGCGGCGGTCGAGGTCGGCCGGCGCCTGGCCCGGCTGGCCCGGTCCGCTCAGGTGGTGGTGGTCACCCACCTGCCGCAGGTGGCCGCGTTCGCCGACCGGCACCTGGTGGTGGAGAAGACCCATGAGGGCTCGGTGACCCGCAGCGGGGTGCAGGCCATGGAGGGCGAGGACCGGGTGCGTGAACTCTCCCGGATGCTGGCCGGCCAGGAGGACTCCCAGCTGGCCCGGGCGCATGCGGAGGAGCTGCTGGCGGCGGCGCGGGCGGCGGTGGGGTAGGGCTTCTCGGGCATCCGCCTCATCCCGCTCATCCAGTTCATCCCGCTCATCCGGTTCAACCGGTCGATCCGGTTCATCTGGCCGATCCGGTTCATCTGGTTCAAGCCAGAGCATCCGGTTCAACTCAGAGCATCGGGTCACCAAACCGGGTGAATCCGGGGATGTGGGGGCGAGGCAGGGCAGGCCCGCCACGGGGCGGCGGTGCCGGGATGTCGGTGGCGGCTGGCATCCTGGCCTACGGCACCGCGCGGTGCCATGCGCCGATGTACCTCCGCAGTACCGCAGTTCTTACTCCCGTAGCGCCCCGCCGATGCCGAGCCAGGAGCCTTCCTCGCGTGAGCAGCACACCCGCCGTGTCCCAGGGGCCGGAGCCCCTGCATGCCGTGCAGGTCCTGGGTAGTGGCAGCGCGGGCAGCGGAGCCCATGTGCGGTCGCTGGCGGCCGGGTTGGTCGCCCGGGGGCTGCGGGTGACGGTGTGCGCGCCGGGGCGCACCGGGCTGCGGTACGGCTTCACCGAAGCGGGCGCCGCCTTCGAGGCGTTGCCCACCGGCACCGACGCGCTGGCGGTCGCCGGGATCCGGGCGGCCGTGGCGGACGCCGATGTGGTGCACGCCCATGGGCTGCGCTCGGGGGTGCTGGCCGCGCTGGCGCTGCGCGGCCGGGCCACGCCGCTGGTGGTCACCTGGCACCGCCGGGTACGGGCGGTGGGGGCGCGGGCGCATATGGTGCGGCTGATGGAACGCCGGGCGGCCCGCCGGGCGACGGTGGTGCTGGGCGCCTCCTCGGACCTGGTGGACCAGGCGCGGCTGCGCGGGGCGCGGGACGCCCGGCTGGCACCGGTGGCCTTTCCGGCGCCGCGGCCGGCGCCCGATCCGGGTGAGGACGAGGTGCCCCGGGACAAGGTACGGGCCGAACTGGGCGTGCTGGGGCGCCCGTTGCTGGTGGCGGTGGGGCGGCTGGAACCGGACCAGGGATACGGGCTGCTCTTCGACGCGGCACGCCGGTGGCGTGAGCTGGACCCGGAGCCGCTGCTGATCGTGGCGGGGGAGGGTTCGCAACGGGCGCTGTTGCAGTGGCGGATCGAGGACGAGGGGCTGCCGGTGCGGTTGGTGGGGTTGCGGGAGGACGTGCCGGAGCTGCTGGCGGCGGCGGATGTGGCGGTGCTGCCGTCCTGCTGGGAGGCGCGGTCGCTGCTGGCCCAGGAGGCGCTGCACGCGGGGGTGGCTCTGGTGGCCACCTCGGTGGGGAGTGTGCCGGATCTGGTGGGGGACGCGGCTCAGTTGGTGCCGTTCGGGGACGCGGAGGCGCTTGCCGTGGCGGTTTCCGGGTTGCTGGCGGATCCCGTGCGGCGGGCCCGGCTTGCCGCTGCCGGGCGGTTGCAGGCGGCGAGCTGGCCTTCGGAGGACGACACGGTCGCGCATGTGCTGTCTGTTTACGATGAGTTGGGCTCGCGTTTTTGACCTCGCCCACGCGCCGGCCGTTGCCGTGAGCTCTCCCGTGGGTGTCAGTCGGTCGCCCAACGCCGCGCGCGCAGGGCCAGATTGAGGGCGAGGGCCGTGTCCGGATCGTCCAGGTCCGCGGCGAGGAGCCGGGAGACGCGGGCCAGCCGGTCATAGAGGGTCTGCCGGTTGAGGTGGAGGGCGCGGGCCGTTTCCGCCTTGCGGCCCGCGTGGGCCAGATAGACCTCCAGGGTGGGCAGCAGCGGGGGCCGGGCCGCGCGGTCGTGGGCCAGCAGCGGGCCGATCACCCGCTGGACAAAGGCCGCCAGATCCCCATGGGAGCGCAGCCGCCACAGCAGCAGGTCCACATCCAGCCGCCGCACATCGTGCCAGGGGCGGTCCGGCAGGCCCTGGGCCACCGTCGCCGCGTCCGCGGTGTGCCGCAGCCCGGCGCCCGCCGTCGCCCAGTCGGCCACCGCGCCGACCACCACCACCGGGTGCCGGGCGCCGGCCCGTTCCGTACCGGCCCGCAGCGCGGCCGCCAGCCGGTCCGCGACCGCCGGGCGCTCGGCCTCCTCGCGCAGGCCCACCAGCAGCGGAAGCCGGCCCTCCGGCCGTTGTACGCCCAGCAGCACCGGTGCGCCCACGGCCGTCAGTTCCTTCTGGACCGCGCAGGTCAGCGCGGCCCAGCCGGCGCCCGGCAGTGGGTCGGTGGTGATGCGCAGGGTCACCGGCAGCAGGGGGCCGGGGCCGGGGCGGAAGCCCAGCACGCGGGCCTGGGCGGGGGCGTCCACCGGGTCGACGCGCTTCCCGGCCAGGGCGGTGAGGAAGTCGCCGCGACCGCAGGCCGCCAGCTCCTCCTCCTGGCGGGCCTGGAGCAGCACCACCGCCAGCAGGCCGGCCAGCCGCTCGGCGGCGATCCGGTGCACCGGGGTGGGCGGGGAGTTGACCGGCAGCACGGTCAGCCGGGCCCGTACCGGGTCCGGTCCCGGACCGGAGCCGGGGACCTCGGCGGTCAGCCGCCCGGCCAGGCCGGCCCCGCCCAGCCCGTCCCAGACCTGGAGCGGGTCGGCGGCGCCGGCGGGCGCGGGGGAGGGGCCGGCCGCGTAGAGCAGCCGCCCGTCGGCGGACTCCAGGAAGACCGGGTTGCCCGTGAAGCCGGCGAACAGCCGCAGCACCTCGGGGATTCCGCCGCCGCGCAACAGGGCCTCGGTGCAGTCGCGGTGCACCGACTCGGCGCTGCGCAGCAGGGTGTAGTGCTCGCTGACCAGCTCGGTGTGGATCTCCTCGGTGACGGCCACAAAGGGCACCTCGCGGTGCAGCTGGACCAGTGGCAGGCCATGGGTGCGGGCGCTGTCCACGATGGCGGGCGGGAGCGTGGTGAAGCGGGAGCCCAGCTCCACGACCAGGGCGGCGATATCGCGTTCGGCCAGGCCGCGGACGAAGGCACGCTGCTCGGCGGGGCGGCTGCCCAGGCCGAGGCCGGTGGTGAGCAGCAGCTCCCCGCCCTTGAGCAGGGCGGCGATATTGGGGGCCTCGCCGGCGTGCACCCAGCGCACCGGGCGGTGCAGCCGGTCGGCGGCGGCCATCACCTCGGGCAGGCCCCGGCGCAGCGCGGGCAGTTCCAGGGCTCGGGCCACGGTGATGGTGCCTTGCGGTCGCATGGCTGGAACCTATGTGACGGGTGGGGGGATTGCTACTGGTCAGCGCTGTCGCGGGCCGGGGACGGCTTCTACCCTGTGCCGCATGACGACAGCCTCCCCTCGCCCCAACGAGCCCGAAATACCCGGTATTTCGCCTGGTGTTGTTGCGCTGGACCGGGCCGCTCTGCAGCGGCACACCGTCCGGGTGCTGATGGCCGCGCAGGTGGTCGCCGGGACCGGGATGGGTTCGATGATCTCCTCCGGCGGGCTGCTGATCGAGCGGCTGAGCGGCTCCGCCGCCACCGCCGGACTGGCCACCACGGTGGCCACCCTGGGCGCGGCGCTGCTCTCGGTGCCGCTGGCCGCGCTGTCCCGGGCGCGCGGCCGGCGGGCCGGGCTGGGCACCGGCTGGCTGGTGGCGGCGGTGGGGGCGGTGATCGTACCGGTGGCCGCGGGGCTGGGGCAGGTGCCGCTGACCCTGTTCGGGATGCTGCTGATCGGCGCGGCCTCCGCCGCCAATCTGCAGTCCCGGTACGCGGCCACCGACCTGGCCGAACCGGGGGGCCGGGCCCGGGCGTTGTCGCTGGTGGTGTGGTCCACCACCGTGGGCAGCGTGCTGGGCCCCAACCTCAGCGGACCCGGCGAGGCGCTGGCCGGCGCGCTGGGGCTGCCCGGACCGGCGGGCACCTTTGTCTTCTCGGTGGCCGCCTTCCTCACCGGCTGGGCGGTCATCCGGCTGCGGCTGCGCCCCGATCCACTGCTGTCGGCGGGCGGCCCGGGGCCGGAGCGGCGGGCGGCGCCGGAGCGCTTCGGCGTCCGGATGCGCGGCGCCCTGCGGCAGGTGACGGCCTCGCACGCCGCGCTCACCGGCCTGGGCGCCCTGGTGCTGGGACATGCGGTGATGGTGTCGGTGATGACCATGACGCCGGTCCAACTGGCCCACCACGGAGCCTCGCTGAGCGTGGTGGGGCTGACCATCAGCCTGCATGTGGCCGGGATGTACGGGCTCTCCCCGCTGGTGGGACGGCTGGCCGACCGGATCGGCCGGGTGCCGGTGATCCTGCTGGGGCAGACGGTCTTTGTACTGGCCACCCTGCTGGCCGGGGCCTCCGGCGGTCGCCAACTGCCGGTGGCCGCCGGGCTGTTCCTGCTGGGAGTGGGCTGGTCCTGTGCCACGGTCGCGGGCTCCACCCTGCTCAGCGAGTCGGTGGACGCGGCACACCGGCCGGAGGTGCAGGGGCTGTCGGACACCCTGATGAACCTGGTGGGGGCGGGCGGTGGCGCACTCTCCGGCGCGCTGGCCGCCCGCTACGGCTACGGCGGGCTGAACGCCGCCGCCGCTGCACTCGCCGCCCCAGTCGGGGCGCTGGCGCTGTACTTCAGCCTCCGAACGCGCTCGACGCGGTGAGCCGCAGCGCGGTGTCGATCAGCGGAACATGGCTGAACGCCTGCGGGAAGTTGCCCACTTGGCGCTTGAGGCGCGGATCCCACTCCTCCGCCAGCAGCCCCAGGTCGTTGCGCAGGGCCAGCAGTTTCTCGAAGAGCTGGCGGGCCTCGTCCACCCGCCCGATCATGGCCAGGTCGTCCGCCAGCCAGAACGAGCAGGCCAGGAAGGCCCCTTCGTCACCCGCCAGGCCGTCCACCCCCGCGTCCTCACCGGCGGTGGGGTAGCGCAGCACAAAACCGTCCGGGGTGGACAGCTCGCGCTGGATGGCCTCGATGGTGCCGATCACACGCTTGTCGTCCGGCGGCAGAAAGCCCATCTGCGGGATCAGCAGCAGCGAGGCGTCCAGCTCCCTGGAGCCGTAGGACTGGGTGAAGGTGTTGCGCTCCTTGTCGTAGCCCTTCTCGCAGACATCGCGGTGGATGTCGTCGCGCAGCTCCCGCCAGCGCTCCAGCGGGCCGTCCACATCGCCGGCCTCGATCAGCTTGATGGTGCGGTCCACCGCCACCCAGGCCATCACCTTGGAGTGGACGAAGTGGCGGCGCGGGCCGCGCACCTCCCAGATGCCCTCGTCCGGCTCCATCCAGTGGTCCTCCAGGTAGCTGATCAGCCGCAGCTGGAGCACCGAGGCGTAGTCGTTGCGGGCCAGGCCGGTCATATGGGCCAGGTGCAGGGCCTCGGTGACCTCGCCGTAGACGTCCAGCTGGAGCTGGTTGGCGGCCCCGTTGCCGATGCGCACCGGCTGGGAGTTCTCGTACCCCGGCAGCCAGGGCAGCTCCGCCTCGCCCAGCTCCCGTTCGCCCGCGATGCCATACATGATCTGGAGGTTCTCCGGGTCGCCGGCCACCGCCCGCAGCAGCCACTCGCGCCAGGCCCGGGCCTCCTCGCGGTAACCGGTGCGCAGCAGCGAGGAGAGGGTGATCGCGGCATCCCGCAGCCAGGTGAAGCGGTAGTCCCAGTTGCGCACCCCGCCGATCTCCTCGGGCAGCGAGGTGGTGGGGGCGGCCACGATGCCGCCGGTGGGTGCGTAGGTGAGCGCCTTGAGCGTGATCAGCGAGCGGATCACCGCGTCCCGGTAGGGGCCGTGGTACGTGCAGTGCGCCACCCACTCCCGCCAGAACTCCTCGGTGGCCTCCAGCGCGCCCTCCGGGTCGGGCAGCGCGGGGGGCTCGCGGTGCGAGGGCTGCCAGCTGAGGGTCAGGGCGATGCGCTCGCCGGGGGAGACGGTGAAGTCGGAGTAGGTGGTGAGGTCCTTGCCGAAGGTGTCGGCGGTGGTGTCCAGCCACACCGAGTCGGGGCCCGCGACGGCCACCGTGCGGTCGCCCACCTTGTGTACCCAGGGCACCACCCGGCCGTAGGAGAAGCGCAGCCGCATCGCCGAGCGCATGGGCACCCGGCCGCTGACGCCCTCCACGATGCGGATCAGCTGCGGGGCGCCGTCACGCGGCGGCATAAAATCGATGATCCGCACCGTGCCGCGCGCGGTGTCCCACTCGGACTCCAGCACCAGCGAGTCGCCCCGGTAGCGGCGCCGGTCGGCCCGTGGTGGCGCCGCCCCCGAGGGGTGTGCCGGGCCGACCCGCCAGAAACCGTGCTCCTCGGTGCCCAGCAGACCCGCGAACGCCGCATGGGAGTCGAACCGGGGCAGGCACAGCCAGTCGGCGGTACCGTCCCGGCAGACCAGGGCGGCGGTCTGCATATCACCGATGAGTGCGTAATCCTCGATACGCCCGGCCACGTCATCTCCAGTCGAACGGCAATCGTTGCCCCGAAGGGCCCCTTGCGGTCAAGCGATCTTGAGACGAGCCTCTCGTTCCGGAATGGGGTCTCCGCCCGGATCGATGCGTCTGGCGGAGGGCGGGATGGTGCCGTGCCGGTCGGCTCGCTGCGTGTGTCCGAGCAGAATACGACGCTGAGTTGGGACACGCGCGACGGTTGGCGGGGAATCTGTGCCGAATGGGTGGCCTGTGACGCAGGGTTCCCCGGGCCATCGCGCCGCGTCACCGGACGCGCCTGCCCCGGGGCGCTGATACCCTGGTAGCCCGTGGACCGGTGGGAGTAAGACCCCCGAACCGCAGCGACGGCGCCCCCGGAAATTCCGGGTGATCGCACTGACGCACCTCACCTCGCGACCACGGGAGACCCCCTTTGGCTATTGCCGCAAAGCCCACGACGACCAAGCACCTCTTCGTCACCGGCGGTGTTGCCTCCTCGCTCGGCAAGGGGTTGACGGCCTCCAGCCTGGGGGCGCTGCTCAAGGCGCGCGGTCTTCGGGTGACGATGCAGAAGCTCGACCCGTACCTGAACGTCGACCCGGGCACCATGAACCCGTTCCAGCACGGCGAGGTGTTCGTCACCAACGACGGCGCCGAGACCGACCTGGACATCGGTCACTACGAGCGCTTCCTGGACGTGGACCTGGACGGCTCGGCCAACGTGACCACCGGCCAGGTGTACTCCTCGGTGATCGCCAAGGAGCGGCGGGGCGAGTACCTGGGTGACACCGTGCAGGTCATCCCGCACATCACCAACGAGATCAAGCACCGCATCCGGCGAATGGCCACCGAGGACGTCGATGTGGTCATCACCGAGGTCGGCGGCACCGTCGGTGACATCGAGTCGCTGCCGTTCCTGGAGACGGTCCGTCAGGTCCGCCACGAGGTCGGCCGGGACAATGTCTTTGTGGTGCACATCTCGCTGCTGCCCTACATCGGGCCGTCCGGCGAGCTGAAGACCAAGCCCACCCAGCACTCGGTGGCCGCGCTGCGCAACATCGGCATCCAGCCGGACGCCATCGTGCTGCGCGCCGACCGCGAGGTGCCCACCGCCATCAAGCGCAAGATCTCGCTGATGTGCGATGTGGACGAGGACGCGGTGGTCGCCGCGATCGACGCCAAGTCGATCTACGACATCCCCAAGGTGCTGCACTCCGAGGGCCTGGACGCCTATGTGGTGCGCAAGCTGGACCTGCCCTTCCGTGATGTGGACTGGGCCCAGTGGGACGACCTGCTGGACCGGGTGCACAACCCCAACCACGAGGTGACGGTCGCGCTGGTCGGCAAGTACATCGACCTGCCGGACGCCTACCTGTCGGTGACCGAGGCCATTCGCGCGGGCGGCTTCGCCAACAAGGCCCGGGTGAAGATCAAGTGGGTCACCTCCGACGACTGCAAGACCCCGGCCGGCGCCAAGCAGCAGCTCGGTGACGTGGACGCCATCTGCATCCCGGGCGGCTTCGGCGAGCGCGGCGTGGACGGCAAGGTCGGCGCCATCACCTACGCCCGGGAGAACAAGGTTCCGCTGCTGGGCCTGTGCCTGGGTCTGCAGTGCGTGGTCGTCGAGGCCGCCCGCAACCTGGCCGGCATCGAGGGCGCCAACTCCACCGAGTTCGACCCGGCCGCCGCCCACCCGGTGATCTCCACCATGGCCGAGCAGATGGACATCGTCTCCGGCGAGGGCGACCTGGGCGGCACCATGCGGCTGGGCATGTACCCGGCCAAGCTGGCCGAGGGCTCCATCGTGCGCGAGGTCTACGGCGACGCCCCGTATGTCGAGGAGCGCCACCGCCACCGCTACGAGGTCAACAACGCCTACCGGGCCGAGCTGGAGAAGAAGGCCGGCATCGTGTTCTGCGGCACCTCGCCGGACAACAAGCTGGTGGAGTACGTGGAGTACCCGCGGGAGGTCCACCCCTACCTGGTGGCCACCCAGGCCCACCCGGAGCTGCGGTCCCGCCCGACCCGCCCGCACCCGCTGTTCGCCGGCCTGGTGAAGGCGGCCGTCGAGCGCCAGCAGGGCTGACCTATACGGTGGACCGGGGTGAGCGCCTCCTTCGCGGAGGCCCTCACCCCGGTTTTCGCTTTTCTGGAGGACGAAGAGATGCGCATCAAGGACACCGCCGAGAGCTGGCAGGTCACCGCCACCGAGACGCCGTTCACCGGCAACAAGACCAGCGTGCGCACCGATGTGGTGGTGATGCCGGACGGCTCCACCGTCAACCGGGACTACCAGGTGCACCCGGGCTCGGTCGCCGTGGTGGCGCTGGACGGGCAGGGGCGGGTCGTGGTGATCAACCAGTACCGGCACCCGGTGCGGCAGAAGCTCTGGGAGATCCCGGCCGGGCTGCTGGACGTCCCCGGGGAGAACCCGCTGCGGGCCGCACAGCGGGAGCTGTACGAGGAAGCGCATGTCAAGGCCGCGGACTGGCGGGTGCTGACCGATGTCTACACCTCCCCGGGCGGCTGTGACGAGGCGGTACGGGTCTTCCTGGCCCGGGACCTCTCCGAGGCGGAGGGGGAGCGCTTCGAGGTCTTCGAGGAGGAGGCCGACATGGAGCTGGCCCGGGTGCCCCTGGCGGACCTGGTGCGCGGCATCCTCGCGGGCGAACTGCACAACACCTGCCTGACGGTGGGCGTGCTCTCGCTGGCCGCCGCGCTGGCCGGTGACGGGCTGGACGCGCTGCGGCCGGCCGAGTCGCCCTGGCCCGCGCGGCCGTTCGAGGCCTGACCGGTCCCGTCCCCGGCCGGCTCCCGGTCAGTTTCCGGCCGTTCCATAGGACTTAACCGAATAGGTGATGTTCGCAGGAAGCGGTTACGGTTCACCCGGCCTTGCCCGCCGGTGAACTAGGCTCGGCTTGTGCACGTGGAGGACGGGACGGAACGGACGGTGGGCGTCAGGGCGGACGCCGCCTCCGCCACGGCCACGCTGATGGGCGCCTCCCGCTTCATCGGCCGTGGCCGGGAACTCAAGGAACTGCGCGAGGACATCGACCGGACCGGTCTGGACACCCTCTCCGGCCGCAAGCCCCCGCAGAGCCGGGTCCTGCTGATCGCGGGGCGCCCGGGTTCCGGCCGTACGGCGCTCGCCGAGGAACTCGCGCGGCAGCTGGAGCGCGAGTACCCCGACGGGGTGCTGCGCGCCCGGCTCACCGACGCCGATGGCACCCCGGTCCCCACCGACCGCACCGCCCGCGCCCTGTTGGCCGAACTGGCCGCGCCCGCCCGGGCCGGTGCCGACGAGGACGAACTGGCCGAGGCGCTGCGCCGGGCCCTGTCCGGCCGGCGGGTGCTGCTGCTCCTGGACGACGCGGCGGGCGCCGAACAGGTGGAACCACTGCTCCCGGACGAGCCGGACTGCCTGGTCCTCGCGGTCTCCCGGGGCCCGCTGACCGGAGTGCCGGACGTCCGCCCGTGCACCCTGGGCGGACTGGAGCCGGCCGCCGGGATCGAGCTGCTGGAGCGGTACGCCGGCCCGACCCGGATCACCTGTGACCCGATGGCCGCGGGCGCGGTGGTGGAGGAGTGCGGCGGACAGCCCGCCGCCCTGGTGCTGGTCGGCGGCTGGCTGGCGGCCCACCCCAAGATGTCGGTGGCCGACGCGGCCCGGCGGCTGCGCGAGCTGGCGGTGCCGGAGGAGTACCAGGGCACCGCCCGGCCGCTGGCCCGGGCCCTGTGGCTGGCCTATGACGCGCTGCCCCAGCTGCCCGCCCGGATCCTGCGCCTGCTGGCCCTGGCCCCGGCCGGACCGGCCGACGCCCACACCGCCTCCGCGCTGGCCGGCTGCTCGCTGTCCGCCGCCCAGGCCGCGCTGGAGGACTTCGCCGCGCGCGGGATGCTGCGACCGGTGGCGGTGGACGGGCTGCCGGGCGCCCCGGGGGCGCTGCCCGCGCAGTACCAGGTGCCGGGCTGCCTGGCGCCGATGCTCGGGTTGCTGCTGGCGGAACGGGAACGGCCCGCCGAGGTGGAGCTGGCCCGGGCCAGGATGCTGGAACGGGTGGTGCGCCAGCTGCACTCCTGCCGGGCCGCCGCCGAACTGGACAACCCCTCGGTGCGCAAGCGGGTCGCCGAGCTGCCCCGGCCGCTGCGGTTCCCCTCCTCCCGGGTGGCCGGGGAGTGGCTGCGCTCCCGGCTGCCCGCCCTGCTGGCGGCGGCCCGGCTGGCGGTGCGGGACGGCCGTCTGGACACCCTGGCCCGGCGCCTGGTCGCCGCGCTGACCCGGGCGCTCACCGCGCACCTGACCGCGGAGGAGGCCGCGGCCGAGCTGTACGGGCTGCACCAGCTGGTGCTGGATGTGGCCGAGCGCTGCGAGATGCCGCTGGAGAAGGCGGCCGCGCTGCTGAACCTGGGCGATCTGGACGCCCGGGCCGGACGTACCGAGGGCGCGCTGGTCCGCTATCGGGAGGCGCTGCAGTCCGCGCGCCGCTCCGGTGACCCCTATGCCACCAGCCGTTCGCTGGAGTCGATCGCCGCCGCCTACCAGGAGCTGGGTGACTGGCAGCGGGCGGCCGACTGGTACGGCAGAGCACTGGAGTTGCGGCTCACCCGCGGTGAACTGGCCGACCAGGCAAGGCTCTACGGGTGCCGGGGCACGGTGCACACCCAGTCCGGGCTGTGGGCCGAGGCGCTGCGCGACTGGCGCGCGGCGGCGGCGGTCGGACGGCGGCTGCGTGATCTGCCCGGGCAGGCACGGGCGTTGAGCGAGATCGCGCGGGTGCAGGAGTTCTCCGGGCGGCCGCAGGAGGCGCTGCGTACCGCCGCGGAGGCGGTCGAGTGCGCCCGGTTCGCGGGGGACGATTCCCTGCAGGCGACGGTGCGGCTGCGAGCCGCCGAGCTGCTGGAGCGGGCGGGGGACGCGGCCGCGGCCGCCCTGCACCGGGAGGCGGCGGCCGCGCTGCGGTGCGAGCAGGACGCGCCCGCGGCGCGCTGAGCCGCACCCACGCAACACCCCTGACCCTTGTCCGCCCGGTGGGGCTCCCCTTGTCGGCCGGGCGCTGTCGGCTACTGCCGCTTACTCCGGGTAAAAGTCCGGCAACCTAAGAAATCGGCGGCCCATCCCGCAAAAATTGGTGCTTTGTAAGGCTAGACAGCGCGACATCCTTCATTAGACTGGGTGCGCCGCGATCGATGCGGTCTGCTCTGGTGTGCCCCCGCATATCCGGATTAACCTGAAATTCCCTGATTCAAGGACCGTGATCTACGTGAAGGTCGGCATCCCCCGCGAGGTCAAGAACAACGAGTTCCGCGTGGCCATCACCCCGGCCGGCGTCCATGAGCTGGTGCGCAACGGCCACCAGGTCTTCGTGGAGAAGGGGGCCGGTGTCGGCTCCTCCATCACCGACGCCGAGTACACGGCGGCGGGCGCGGACATCCTGGACACCGCCGATGAGGTCTGGGCCATCGCCGACCTCCTGCTGAAGGTCAAGGAGCCGATCGCGGAGGAGTACCACCGCCTCCGCAAGGGCCAGACCCTCTTCACCTACCTGCACCTGGCTGCCTCCCGCGAGTGCACGGACGCCCTGCTGCAGTCCGGCACCACCGCCATCGCCTATGAGACGGTCGAGCTCGCCAACCGCGCGCTGCCGCTGCTGGCCCCGATGTCCGAGGTCGCGGGCCGGCTGGCTCCGCAGGTCGGCGCGTACCACCTGATGCGCTCGGCCGGTGGCCGTGGCGTGCTGCCGGGCGGCGTCCCGGGCACCCACGCGGGCAAGGCCGTGGTCATCGGCGCCGGCGTCTCCGGCTGGAACGCCACGCAGATCGCCGTGGGCCTGGGCTTCCACGTCACCCTGCTGGACAAGGACATCAACAAGCTCCGCGAGGCCGACAAGGTCTTCGGCACCAAGGTGCAGACGATCGTCTCCAACGCCTTTGAGCTGGAGAAGGCCTGTGTCGAGGCCGACCTGGTCGTCGGTGCGGTGCTGATCCCGGGCGCCAAGGCCCCCAAGCTGGTCACCAACGAGCTGGTCGCCAAGATGAAGCCCGGAAGTGTACTTGTCGACATTGCGATCGACCAGGGCGGCTGCTTCGAGGACTCCCGGCCGACCACCCACACCGAGCCGACCTTCACCGTCCACAACTCGGTCTTCTACTGCGTGGCCAACATGCCGGGTGCGGTGCCCAACACCTCCACCTACGCGCTGACCAACGCCACCCTCCCCTACATCGTGGAGCTGGCCAACCGCGGCTGGCAGGAGGCGCTCAGCCGGGACGCCGCGCTGGCCAAGGGTCTCAACACCCATGAGGGACAGGTTGTTTACGGTCCGGTCGCCGAGGCGCACGGTCTGGCCTGCGTCGAGCTGAGCACGCTGCTCGGCTGAGGCGTCAAATCCGTCACAGCGGGAAAAACCATTCGGCAGGGCCTTGCACGGCAAGGCCCTGCCGGGCTTTTTTCCGTACCGTCGACGCGATGTCAAAAGTTGCGGGTGATGGGCGGAACACCCTTGACAGAAGGGCGTTCGATTGCCGACACATCGTGCCGTCTCCGGCGGATTGTGTTGCTGCGAACCGCCGACACGCCATAGAGTCGCCAACCGTCGGCATGGTGCCACGCTGACCTATCTAGATGTTTCCTGGTCACCAAGGAGGTAGGACGACTTGTGAATGAGTCGACATTTGCTCCCGGGGGTGGTCACCCAGGAATGCCTGCGCAGGACCGGAGTCACACCGCCGGACTCCAAGCTGTCGGCTCCGTCGCTGTCCACACCTTCGCAGCCCACCAGAACCCGACAGCCCACCAGAGCATGATGGACGGTCAACACGTGAACGCCATGGCCGGTGACCGCGGCGGTGATCCCGCCCGTCTCGCCGACTACGAGGAAGTGCCCGAAGGGCACTTCTACGACCCCGACGCCGAATACGAGCCGGACCCCGAGTACGCGGCCACGCTCGCACCGGACGCCGCTCGCCAGCGCCGCGAGCGCATCGGTCCCACCGGCCGGCCGTTGCCCTACTTCCCGATCCCGGGCCCGCTGACCGACCACGGTCCGGCGAAGATCATCGCGATGTGCAACCAGAAGGGCGGGGTCGGCAAGACCACCTCCACCATCAACCTGGGTGCCGCGCTGGCCGAGTACGGCCGCCGGGTGCTGCTGGTCGACTTCGACCCGCAGGGAGCGCTCTCCGTCGGACTGGGCGTCAACCCCATGGAGCTGGATCTGACGGTCTACAACCTGCTGATGGAGCGGGGCATGTCGGCCGACGAGGTGCTGCTGAAGACCGCGGTGCCCAACATGGACCTGCTGCCCAGCAACATCGACCTCTCCGCCGCCGAGGTCCAGCTGGTCAGCGAGGTGGCCCGGGAGTCCACCCTGCAGCGTGCGCTCAAGCCGCTGATGGCCGACTACGACTACATCGTGATCGACTGTCAGCCCTCGCTGGGCCTGCTGACGGTGAATGCCCTGACGGCCGCTCACAAGGTCATCGTCCCGCTGGAGTGTGAATTCTTCGCGCTGCGCGGAGTGGCCCTGCTCACCGAGACCATCGAGAAGGTCCAGGAGCGGCTCAACCCCGAGCTGGAGCTGGACGGCATCCTCGCCACCATGTACGACTCGCGGACGGTGCACAGCCGCGAGGTCCTGGCCCGGGTGGTGGAGGCGTTCGACGATCACGTCTACCACACCGTCATCGGCCGTACGGTCCGCTTCCCGGAGACCACCGTCGCGGGAGAGCCCATCACCACCTACGCGTCCAACTCCGTGGGTGCCGCCGCCTACCGACAGCTGGCCAGGGAGGTGCTCGCCCGGTGTCACGCCGAGTGAGTCTGCCCGGCGCCGACGAACTGTTCCGCACCACCGGCGGGGTGGGGCTGCAGTCCTCGTCCCCCCGTAAGAAGGTGAACGGCGAGACGCCCGCCCGGGTGCCGGGACCGGCCGCCGCGGAGCCCGCCGAGGCGGGACGCGGGACCGCCGGTGCCACCGCGCCCGCCAAGGAACAGCCGGAGGAGCGGCCCGCGGCCGCCCCGGAGCGTGCCGCCACCGGCCGTGGCGCCGACCGCGGCGAGCCCGCGGCCCCGCGCCGCCGGGGACGGGCCGCCAACCGCCGGCCCAGCGGCCGGGAACGCCACGATGAGAAGATCACGGTCTATGTCTCCGCCGAGGAGCTGATGGACCTTGAGCACGCGCGGCTGGTGCTGCGCGGCGAACACGGGCTGGCCGTGGACCGCGGCCGGATCGTGCGGGAGGCCGTCGCGGTCGTCCTCGCCGACCTGGAGGCGCGGGGCGACGCGAGCATTCTGGTACGCCGCCTGCGCGGCCGCTGAGCCGCTTCGCCGATAGCCTGCCGTGCGCGGGCAACGGCCCGTATCGCAGTCGGCCCCGCCCCAGCTTCCTTGGACCACTTCCGCATGCCCACCCCCACGCCCGCCGCTCCCCGCCGCCGCCCGCTGGGCCGTGGCCCGGACGGCCCGGCCACGCCGCCCCCCGCCGAGCCGGCGGAGGCGGAATCGGGAGCCGTGGCGGCCGAGGAGGCGGCCCCTCCGCCCGGTGAGCGGGAGGAGACCGACGGCCGGTTCACCGTGCGGCTGGACAACTTCGAGGGGCCCTTCGACCTGCTGCTCCAGCTGATCTCCAAGCACAAGCTGGATGTCACCGAGGTCGCCCTCTCCAAGGTGACCGATGAGTTTATGGCCCATCTGAGGGCCATGGGGCCGGAGTTCGACCTCGACCAGACCACCGAATTCCTGGTGGTGGCCGCCACCCTGCTGGACCTCAAGGCGGCCCGGCTGCTGCCCGCCGCCGAGGTGGAGGACGAGGCCGACCTGGCCCTGCTGGAAGCCCGCGACCTGCTGTTCGCCCGGCTGCTCCAGTACCGCGCGTACAAAAAGATCGCGGAGATCTTCAGCGAGCGGCTGGCGGTGGAAGGCCGCCGCCACCCCCGTACGGTCGGCCTGGAGCCGCAGCACGCGGAACTGCTGCCCGAGGTGGTGCTGGGCATCGGCCCCCAGCGGCTGGCCGAACTGGCGGTCAAGGCCATGCAGCCCAGGCCCAGGCCGCAGGTGTACGTCGACCATATCCACGCCCCCCTGGTCAGCGTCCGGGAGCAGGCCGAGGTCGTGGTCACCCGGCTGCGCACGGAGGGCGAGGCATCCTTCGCCCGGCTGACCGCCGACGCCCCGGACACCCTGACCGTGGTGGCCCGCTTCCTGGCCCTGCTGGAGCTGTACCGGGAGCGGGCGGTCGCCCTGGACCAGGAGCAGGCCCTGGGCGAGCTGATGGTCCGCTGGACCGGTTCGGCGGACGAGGTGCCCCAGGTGACGGACGAGTTCGACCGGGGGCCGGACGGGCCGGAGGCGGAGGAATCGGGGGAAGCGGGGGAACGGGCGGCGCGGACGGCAGAGGAGACAAGGGCGTGACGGACTTCCGGACCGAGACGGTGACAGACGCGGGGCCCGGCGCCCCCTCCGAAGCCGGTACGGCCACCGAGCCACCCGCCGGCGTCGCCGCGCTGCCCATCGGGCCCGCACTGGAGGCCGTGCTGATGGTGGTGGACGAGCCGGTCACCGAGGAGCACCTGGCCAAGGTGTTGCAGCGGCCCCGGCGGGAGATCGCCGATGAGCTGCGCCGGCTGTCCGACGAGTACACCGTCCAGGGGCGCGGCTTCGACCTGCGGCCGGTGGCCGGCGGATGGCGGTTCTTCACCCGGGGCGAGTACGCCGATGCCGTGGAGTCCTTTGTGCTGGACGGCCAGCAGGCGCGGCTGACCCAGGCCGCGTTGGAGACCCTGGCCGTGGTCGCGTACCGTCAGCCGGTCAGCCGTTCGCGGGTCTCCGCCGTCCGGGGGGTGAACTGCGACGGCGTCATGCGCACGCTCCTCCAGCGCGGACTGGTGGAGGAGACGGGGACGGAACCCGAAACAGGTGCGATCCTGTACAGGACGACGAATTACTTTCTGGAGCGGATGGGGCTGCGCGGCCTGGACGAGCTTCCCGAGCTCGCCCCGTTCCTCCCCGAGGCGGAAGCGGTTGAAGGCGACTCCCAGGAAGGAGTCCCGTCATTCGATCCGGACGCCCCGGACACCGAAGCGGACGACAAGACGGAACTTTGATGCGAAGCAGCGGCAGGAACAGCGGAAGCGGCAACCGGGACGACCGGGGCGGGCGCGGAGGATCCCCCCGTCCGGCGTCCGGTGGTGGTCGCGGGCGCTCCGAGGGCGGGCGCTCCGAGGGCGGGCGCTTTGGCGCCGGGCGCTCGGACAGTGGACGCTCCGGCGGCGGCCGGTACGACCGGCGGGACGACCGGCAGCAGGAGCAGCGCCCGCGCCGGCCGCGCCCCGAGGAGCGCCGTTACGACGTGGGCCCGGACGCGGAGCGCACCGGCCGGGGCACCGCGGCCCGCGGCGGCGCCAAGGGCGGCCCCAAGCGCCCCACCGGCGACAAGGGCGCCCCGCGCCGCGGCGGCCGTCCCCAGCCCCCGGCCCGTCCCCGTGAGTACGACGCCCAGATCGAGGAGCGCAACCGGGAGCGGCACAACAAGCCGGCCCTGAAGCTGCCCAAGACCTTCGGCGAGCAGGAGGGCGAGCGGCTGCAGAAGGTGCTGGCCCGGGCCGGCATGGGCTCCCGCCGCGCCTGCGAGGAGCTGATCGAGCAGGCCAGGGTCGAGGTCAACGGGCAGATCGTCACCGAGCAGGGCCTGCGGGTCGACCCGGAGAAGGACGAGATCAAGGTGGACGGCCTGACCGTCGCCACCCAGTCGTACCTGTTCTTCGCGCTCAACAAGCCGGCCGGCGTGGTCTCCACCATGGAGGACCCGGACGGGCGGCAGTGCCTGGGCGACTATGTCACCAACCGGGAGACCCGGCTGTTCCACGTCGGCCGCCTGGACACCGAGACCGAGGGCATCATCCTGCTCACCAACCACGGTGAGCTGGCCCACCGGCTGACCCACCCGCGGTACGGCGTGCAGAAGACCTATCTGGCCGCCATCCAGGGCCCGCTGCCGAGGGACATCGGCAAGCGGCTCAAGAGCGGCATCGAGCTGGAGGACGGCTACGCCCGGGCCGACAACTTCCGGGTCGTCCAGCAGACCGGCAAGAACTACCTGGTCGAGGTCACCCTGCACGAGGGCCGCAAGCACATCGTGCGGCGGATGCTGGCCGAGGCGGGCTTCCCGGTCGACAAGCTGGTGCGCACCTCCTTCGGCCCCATCGCCCTGGGTGACCAGAAGTCCGGCTGGCTGCGCCGGCTGACCAACACCGAGGTGGGCATGCTGATGCGCGAGGTCGACCTGTAAGGGCTCCCGCGGAAGCGCGCTGCGGCGCGCGTCAGGCCAGGGCCGACGCGCGCCGCACCCGTATCAGGAAGTCCTCCACCCGGGCCCGGTCCGGCTCCGCCGGCAGCGGGGTGGCCGCCGCGGCCGCCTCGGTCTCCTGGTGCAGCACGGCCAGCCAGGACTCCACCTCCGCCCAGGACAGCTCACCCCGGCGCACCGCCAGCAGCCGCTCCCGCCGGTCGCCGACCTCGACCACCAGCCGGCCGGTGTGCAGCAGGTCCCGGCAGCTGAGGGTCAGGCGGATCAGGTGCATCACCCGTTTCCAGCGTGGGGCGCCATGCGCCTTGATGTCCGTGGTGACCTTGGCCAGGTGCCCGGCCGCATAGCCGGCGAAGGTCTGGTGTACCTGCCGGGACAGAAAGGCCCCGCGCAGTGACAGCAGCTCCCGCCCGGTCGCGTCCGCCCGTTCCACCAGCGGGGAGTACAGGCACTCCAGCACCGTGGGGTTGGCCCGCAGCGCCAGCTCGCAGAAGCGCTCCAGCTCCCAGGAGAAGCGCTCCTCGCCCGGCCCCTCCACATGGGTGGGCGGCTTGGTGAAGCCCCAGAACATCTCGGTGGGCGCCAGATAGACGCCGCGCCGGTCGGTGTCGCTGTCCTCGGTCGCCAGCCCGAAGGCACGCGAGCCCATCACACAGGAGTAGACCGTGTGCTCGGTCACCAGGGAGTGCATGACCGGTCATGCTGGCAGCGGGCCTGGTGCGGCGTCATCTCGATTTCCGTGGTCCAGGACGATGGTCAGGACCAGACCGCCAGGCCCACCGCGCGCCGCTCCTCGTCCCGTTCGATCTCCATCATCCCGTCCACCGCGTCCCGGCTGATCCGCCCGTACACATGCGGGAAGAGCGTCCCGGCCGGCACTCCGGGCGGCGGCGGGCCGGCCGGGGCCTCCCAGCGGACCAGCACATCCAGCTTGTGCTCATCGATCAGCAGCACCATCAGCGGCCCCGGCACCTCCCGGTAGAAGGCCGTGGCCACCGCCAGGGTGGTCGCCTCGTCGGGGGAGCAGTGCACAAAGCCCTCGGTCTCCAGGGAGGCGGGGGCGTACGGGCGGTCGGGGATGGCCAGCCAGTCGTCCAGCGGCACCACATGAAAGATCATGTCCACGTTGTACCGGACCGCGCCCACCCGCGCAGGGCCCGCACGACGGCGCACTAGGGTGGAGCCACCACGAACCGCCCGCGCACAGCAAGGACTTCACCCAGTGCGTACCGCCCTCGTCATCGGCACCGGACTGATCGGCACCTCCGCCGCGCTCGCCCTGGCGGGCCGCGGGGTGCGCGTCCACCTCCGGGACCACGACCCCGACCAGGCCCGTACCGCCGCCGCCCTGGGCGCCGGCACCGACCAGGAGCCGGCCGGGCCGGTGGACCTGGCGCTGGTCGCCGTGCCGCCCGCGCACATCGCGGCCACCCTGGCCGGCGCCATCGAGGGCGGGCTGGCCCGCGGCTATCTGGACGTGGCCAGCGTCAAGGGCGGCCCGCGCCGGGAGCTCCAGGCGCTGGGCTGTGACCTCAGCGCCTACCTGGGCACCCATCCGATGGCCGGCCGGGAGCGCTCCGGCCCACTGGCCGCCACCGCGGACCTCTTCGAGGGCCGCCCCTGGGTGCTGACCCCCACCCGGGACACCGACACCGAGGTCCTCAATCTGGCCCTGGAGCTGGTGGCCCTGTGCCGGGCGGTCCCGGTGGTGATGGACGCCGATGCCCACGACCGGGCGGTGGCCCTGGTCTCGCACACCCCCCAGCTGGTCTCCAGCATGGTCGCCGCCCGGCTGGCCGGCGCCGATGAGACGGCGGTGCGGCTGTGCGGCCAGGGCATCCGGGATGTCACCCGGATCGCCGCCTCCGACCCCCGGATGTGGCTGGAGATCCTGTCCGCCAACCCCGGCCCGGTCGCCGATGTGCTGGCCGAGCTGGCCGGCGACCTGGACGAGACGGTACGGGCGCTGCGCGCCCTGCAAGCGGGCGAGAAGGGCGCGGCCGAGCTGGAGGACGTGCTGCGCCGGGGCAATGCCGGCCGGGCCCGCGTCCCGGGCAAGCACGGGGCGGCCCCGGCCGCCTATGAGACGGTCACCGTGCTCATCGGCGACCAGCCGGGCGAGCTGGCCCGGATCTTCGCCGACGCCGGGCGGGCGGGCGTCAACATCGAGGACGTCCGCATCGAGCACGCCACCGGCCAGCAGGCCGGTCTGATCCAGCTGATGGTCGACCCGGCGGTGGCCGAGCACCTGGCCGCGACGCTGGGCGAGCGCGGCTGGCCGGTGCGGCGGTAGCCGGGGGACCGTACGGCTGCACGAGGCGCTCCGGCGAGCCAGTAACCTTGGGTGAGCCCACCGCTCATAGGCCAGCCCCTAGGACAGCCCGTACACAGGAAGGTGTCTGACACCGTGGAAACCGCCGCCCGGACCGCACCGGCAGCAGTGATCGTCGGCATCGACGGCCCCTCCGGCACGGGCAAGTCCAGCACCTCCAAGGCCGTGGCCGCCAAGCTGGGCCTGCGCTACCTGGACACCGGGGCGCAGTACCGGGCCATCACCTGGTGGATGCTGAGCAACGGCATCGACGTCAATGACGCCGCGGCGGTGGCCGCGGCCGCCGGCAAGCCGGAGCTCGTCTCCGGCACCGACCCGTCCGCGCCCACCATCACGGTCGACGGCCTGGACGCCTCGGCGCCCATCCGCACCCAGGAGGTCACCGCCGCGGTGAGCGCGGTCAGCGCGGTCCCCGAGGTGCGCACCCGGATGACCGAGCTGCAGCGGGCCATCGCCGCCGCGGCCCCGGCCGGCATCGTGGTCGAGGGCCGGGACATCGGCACCACCGTGCTCCCGGACGCCGACCTGAAGATCTTCCTCACCGCCTCGCCGGAGGCCCGTGCCGCCCGGCGCAGCGGTGAGCTGACCGGTAAGGACGCCGCCGACCTGGCCGCCACCCAGGCCGCGCTGGTCAAGCGGGACGCGGCCGACTCCGGCCGCAAGACCTCCCCGCTGGCAAAGGCGGCGGACGCGGTCGAGGTGGACACCACCGAGCTGACCCTGGAGCAGGTCATCGAGTGTGTGGTGACCCTGGTGGAGGAGAAGCGGGCGGCGTGAACCCTTCCGCTTCCGGGGCCGCCGCCGGCCGGCGGATCGGCATCGGGCTGATGTACGGGCTGTGGAAGCCCCGTGTGCTGGGCGCCTGGCGGGTGCCCGCCGCCGGGCCGGTCATCCTGGCCGTCAACCACTCGCACAATGTGGACGGCCCGATGGTGATGGGCACCGCCCCGCGCCCGGCGCACTTCCTGGTCAAGAAGGAAGCCTTTGTCGGCCCGCTGGGCTGGTTCCTGCGCTCCATCGGCCAGCTGGAGGTGGACCGCAGGGGCACCGACCGGGCCGCCGTCACCGGGGCGCTGGAGGTCCTGGCCCAGGGCGGGGTGCTGGGCATCTTCCCGGAGGGCACCCGGGGCGAGGGCGACTTCGCCGCACTGCGGGCCGGCCTGGCCTACTTCGCCGTACGGTCGGGCGCGCCCATCGTGCCGGTGGCCGTGCTGGGCAGCACCGAGCGCACCGGCCGCCTGGTACGCGGCCTGCCGCCGCTGCGCGGCCGGGTCGATGTGGTCTTCGGGGACCCCTTCGATGCCGGTGACGGCAGCGGGCGGCGCACCCGCAAGGCACTGGACGAGGCGACCGTCCGCATCCAGCGCCGGCTGGCCGCCCACCTGGCGGACGCCAAGCGGCTCACCGGCCGCTGACACAGACTTTTAGTAGCGGGCCGTAAGGGTCCCGCCGATGACAGCAAGGAACGGACTTCATGAACGACCAGATCCACACCGGCGACGAGCACGGTGAGCTTGGCGACGCCGAGTACGCGGAGTTCATGGAGCTCGCGGCGCAGGAGGGCTTCGAGGCCGAGGAGATCGAGAGCGAGCTGGCGGCCGCCGGGCACGGCCCGCTGCCCGTCCTCGCCGTGGTCGGCCGCCCCAACGTCGGCAAGTCGACCCTGGTGAACCGCATCATCGGCCGCCGTGAGGCAGTGGTGGAGGACCGGCCGGGCGTCACCCGGGACCGGGTGACCTATGAGGCCGAGTGGGCCGGCCGCCGCTTCAAGGTCGTCGACACCGGCGGCTGGGAGCAGGACGTCCTGGGCATTGACGCCTCGGTCGCCGCCCAGGCCGAGTTCGCCATCGAGGCCGCCGACGCGGTGGTCTTCGTGGTGGACTCCACGGTCGGCGCCACCGACACCGACGAGGCCGTGGTCAAGCTGCTGCGCCGGGCGGGCAAGCCGGTGGTGCTGTGCGCCAACAAGGTCGACGGCCCCTCCGCCGAGGCCGACGCCGCCATGCTGTGGTCGCTGGGCCTGGGCGAGCCCCACCCGGTCTCCGCCCTGCACGGCCGCGGCACCGGCGACATGCTGGACGCGGTCCTGGAAGCGCTGCCCACCGCCCCCGCCCAGACCTTCGGCGGCGGCGTTGCCGGCGGCCCGCGCCGGGTGGCCCTCATCGGCCGTCCCAACGTCGGCAAGTCCTCGCTGCTGAACAAGGTGGCGGGCGAGGAGCGGGTGGTCGTCAACGAGCTGGCCGGCACCACCCGTGACCCGGTGGACGAGCTGATCGACCTGGGCGGCAAGACCTGGAAGTTCGTGGACACCGCGGGCATCCGCCGCCGGGTCCACCTCCAGGAGGGCGCCGACTACTACGCCTCGCTGCGCACCGCCGCCGCCGTGGAGAAGGCCGAGGTCGCGGTGGTCCTGATCGACGCCTCGGAGTCCATCAGCGTCCAGGACCAGCGGATCCTCACCATGGCCGTGGAGGCGGGCCGGGCCCTGGTGCTGGCCATCAACAAGTGGGACACCCTGGACGAGGAGCGCCGCTACTACCTGGAGCGGGAGATCGAGACCGAGCTCGGCCAGATCAGCTGGGCCCCCCGGGTCAATGTCTCGGCGCGCACCGGCCGGCACATGGAGAAGCTGGTCCCGGCCCTGGAGACGGCGCTGGCCGGCTGGGAGACCCGGGTGCCCACCGGCCGTCTCAACGCCTTCCTGGGCGAGCTGGTCGCCGCCCACCCGCACCCCATCCGGGGCGGCAAGCAGCCGCGCATCCTCTTCGGCACCCAGGCGGGCACCCGTCCGCCGCGCTTTGTCCTCTTCGCCTCCGGCTTCCTGGAGGCCGGCTACCGCCGCTTCATCGAGCGGCGGCTGCGCGAGGAGTTCGGCTTCGAGGGGACGCCGGTCCACATCTCGGTGCGGGTGCGGGAGAAGCGCGGCCGCAAGAAGTGACGCCGGGCCGGGCGGCGGACCGCCCGGCCGCGCCTAGAACCCTCGCGCGCGCCCGTCGCGCGTACCGGGCGGCAGTGCGGGCAGTTGCCCGCGCTGCCGCCCTGGTGCGTGGTAGGTGTCCCAGCTCCCGGGGTAGCCGGAGTGGCCCGGGTAGGGGGAGTGCCCGGTCAGCTGGCCGTAGTAGCCGGTGCCCGGCGCCGACTGCTGGGCACCGAAGCCCTTGAAACCCAGCTCCTCCTCGCCCGCGCGGTCACCCGGCAGGGTGCGGAAGGCGCGGCGGTACTCGGAGCACAGGGCGTCGAAGATCGGGGTGACCGATTCCGGGCGGCTCCGGTCGGCGGTGTCGCGGGGTGGCCGCATGCCGGGGATGTAGTTCTGGTACGAGGTCCGGGAGGGTTCGTAAGAGTACACATCCCTGCCAACGACACCGCGGCCCAACGGATGCGGTCACGGCCGTGACTGACGCCCCGGGCCAAGGAGCGCGGGGAGCGTGCGAGGGAGCGTGAACCCGATCATGTGCCCGCGAGCGGCATGGACGCGCCCACCAGCCGGCCCGCCGCCGCGGCCCGGTCCAGGGCCTCGCGCAGCAGGTCCTCCCGGGACTGCTGCCCGATGGTGCCCACCGGCGCCGCGAACACCACCACCCGCTGGGTGCGCTTGACCGCCGACCGCCACTCATCGGCGACCTGCATCGCCTGGTGGGCCTGCCACCAGGCCACCGGGGAGCCGCCGGCCAGGCTGGGCTGCAGAATCGCGTGCAGCTGGCCCATGGCCACCAGCACCGACCAGCCCGGATTGCGGTCCGGGATCCGGTTCACGGTGCTCACCGGGGCGAAGCCCTGCTCGGTCAGCAGCTCCAGGAAGACATCCACCGGGCCATTGGTGCCGGGCCGGGCGATCGGGCTCAGCGGCTCCACCACCAGGGTGGGCTGCACATCGTTGTTGATCAGCAGCAGGCCGCTGGTGACCCCGAGCTCCGCCTGCAGCGGCATCTCGGCGGTCACCGCCGGCTCGGCGGGCGCCGCGCCCCCGCCGGTGATGGAGCGCACCGCGTTCTGCAGCTGCTCCTCGGAGACCGGGACCACCTGGGACGGGATGCAGGCCGCGTGCGCGAAGGCCAGCACGGCCGATTCCTCGCCGACGAAGAGCACGGTGCTGGTGCGGTCCCGCTCGCTGTCTCCCACGGCACGGCAGGAGGTGCACTCATAGGTGCCCGGGGCGTTGCCGCCGCCGAGCAGTCGGTCCGCTTCTTCGTCGCCGATCTCGGCGCGTACGTCGTCGCTGACGTCCAGCATGCGGGGCACGGAGGGCTCCTCGAAACTTCGGTGCAGAGGGCCGGGCGGTTCCCGGCTCGTAACGAGGACAACGGACGACGCACGGCCGGGGTCACGCCCCGGCTCCCGGGGCATCGGTCACCGAACGCTCATCCTCCGGTGAACGAGTTGCCACCGAAGGCGAACCGGATGCCACTGAGTACGCTCTAACCTCTCAGGAGGCGAGCCACCAGGCACGCACACCGGCTGCGGGGACGAATGCACATCTCATTCCTGATTCACAATGCCTATGGCATCGGCGGCACGATCCGCACCACGTACAACCTGGCGGGCACCCTTGCCGAGCACCATGACGTGGAGATCGTCTCCGTCTTCCGGCACCGCGAGGAGCCCGTCTTCGCCACCCCCGGCAACGTACGGCTGCGCCACCTCGTGGACCTGCGCAAGGACGGACCCGGCTATGAGGGCGACGAGCCGGAGATGCGGCGCCCGGCCACCGTCTTCCCGGCCGCCGAGGGCCGCTACAAGCAGTACAGCGCCCTCACCGACCGGCGGATCGCCGAGCACCTGCGCTCCCTGGACTGCGATGTGGTGGTGGGCACCCGCCCCGGCCTCAATGTGCACATCGCCCAGCAGGCGCGCCGTGGACCGGTGCGGGTCGGCCAGGAGCACCTGACGCTCTCCACCCACTCCGCCCCGCTGAAGCTGGCCCTGCGCACCCACTACCCCCGCCTGGACGCGGTCACCACCGTCACCGAGGCCGACGCCCAGACCTACCGCAAGCTGATGCGGCTGCCCGGCGTCCGGGTGGAGGCCGTGCCCAACAGCATCCCGGCCCCCGCCGTCACTCCCGCCGACGGCACCGGCAAGTGGGTGGTCGCGGCCGGCCGGCTGGCCCCGGCCAAGCGCTATGACGTGCTGATCAAGGCTTTCAAGAAGGTCGTCGCCGAGCGCCCCGACTGGCGGCTGCGGATCTACGGCGCCGGCGTGGAGAAGGCCAAGCTGCGCAAGCTGATCGACGACCTGGGCCTGTACAACCATGTCTTCCTGATGGGCCCGGCCAACCCGATCGACCCGGAGTGGGTCAAGGGCTCCATCGGCGCCGTCACCTCCAGCCTGGAATCCTTCGGCATGACCATCGTGGAGGCCATGCGCTGCGGCCTGCCGGTGGTCTCCACCGACTGCCCGCACGGGCCGAAGGAGATCATCGACAATGGGACCGACGGGCTGCTGGTGCCGGTCGGCAAGCCCGACGCCATCGCCGCCGGACTGCTGAAGCTGATCAACGACGACGAACTGCGCAAGCGGATGGGCCGTCAGGCCCTGGAGAACGCGGCCCGCTTCGACCCGGCCCAGATCGCCGGGCGGTACGAGCGGCTGTTCGGCGAGCTGGCCGGGCGCGGCACCCTGCGCGGCTCGCTGCACCGTACCCGGGGAGCGCTGCTCAGCAGCGCCATCCGGACCACGGACGCCGGCCGCTCCGCCCTGCGCCGGGTGCGTGCCGCATGACGGACCCGCGTAACCCCACCCACCCCACCACCCCCGAGGAGTCCACCATCGTGTCTGCCCCGCCGCGCGCCGACTGCATCGCGGACTCCGCGGGCGGACTCACCTTCGACCTCGACGCCCCCGAAGGCACGGCCGGCTCCGCCCACTGGCCGCAGGCCCTGGTGCTGCTGCGCCGCGGCGGGGACGACCAGGCCGATGAGGTCCGCCTGCCGCTCACTCCCAACGGCGACGGGCGGCTGCGTGCCGTCCTGCCCAGCACCGTGGCGATGGCCGAGGGACGCTGGGACGTCCATGTGGACTGCGGGGAGGCCGGCAACCAGCGGCTACTGCCCGGACTGGCCGATCTGCGCTCGCTGGTGGACCGCAGGCCGGGCCCCAGCACCTCGCCGCTGGCGGTGCGCATCCCCTATGCCACCAAGCACGGCAACCTCTCGGTGCGCAGCTGGCTGCGCGCCCCGCACGCCGAGGCCGGGGACCTCAAGCTGGACGACACCGGGATCAGCGGCCGGGGCACCCTCTACCGGGTGGAGAACCCCCGGGAGTGGCTCACCGGGGCCTTTGTGGAGGCCCGCTCCAGGCGCAGCTCCGCACAGGTGCGCACCGCGCCGGTGACCGCCGAGGGCGAGGACTTCACCTTCACCCTCTCCTACCCCGAGCTGTGCGCCGACTGGAAGGGCGGGCTGGAGGTCTGGGACCTGTGGCTGCGCCGCTCCGATGGCTCCGCCGAGGCCCGGCTGGCCCGGATCCTGGACGATGTGGCGGACAAGAAGCAGATCTTCGTCTACCCCGGCCTGCCGGTGGCGGCCCCGTACGCGCCGGCCGAGGTCGGCCCGTACTACACGGCCGACAACGACCTGGCGGTGCGGGTGGACGAGCGGCCCCCGGTGAGCTGATCGCCCGTCAGGGAGCGGCCGGGGCGGTCTGCCGGGCCGCCTCGGGGTGGTGCAGGTCGAAGGCGGGGGACTCGGAGCGGATCCGGGGGATCGAGGCGAAGTTGTGGCGGGGCGGCGGGCAGGAGGTCGCCCACTCCAGCGAGCGGCCGAAGCCCCAGGGGTCGTCCGCCGCCACCGGCTTGCCGTACCGGGCGGTCAGCCAGACGTTGTAGAGGAACGGCAGGGTGGACAGGCCCAGCAGGAAGGCGCCGATGGTGGAGACCGTGTTGAGCGCGGTGAAGCCGTCCGCGGCCAGGTAGTCGGCGTACCGCCGCGGCATCCCCGCGGCGCCCAGCCAGTGCTGCACCAGGAAGGTGGTGTGGAAGCCGGTGAACAGGGTCCAGAAGTGGATCTTCGCCAGCCGCTCGTCCAGCATCTTGCCGGTGAACTTGGGCCACCAGAAGTAGAAGCCGGCGAAGGTCGCGAACACCACGGTGCCGAAGACCACGTAGTGGAAGTGCGCCACCACGAAGTAGGTGTCGGTGACATGGAAGTCCAGCGGGGGAGAGGCCAGGATCACCCCGGTGAGCCCGCCGAACAGGAAGCTCACCAGGAAGCCCACCGCCCACAGCATCGGTGACTCGAAGGACAGCGAGCCGCGCCACATGGTGCCGATCCAGTTGAAGAACTTCACCCCGGTGGGCACCGCGATCATGAAGGACAGGAACGAGAAGAAGGGCAGCAGCACCGCCCCGGTGGCGAACATATGGTGCGCCCAGACCACCACCGACAGCGCGGTGATCGTCATGGTGGCGCCGATCAGCGACAGATAGCCGAACACCGGCTTGCGGGCGAAGACCGGGATGATCTCGCTGATGATGCCGAAGAACGGCAGCGCGATGATGTAGACCTCCGGGTGCCCGAAGAACCAGAACAGGTGCTGCCACAGCAGCGCCCCGCCGTTCGGCGCCTCGAAGACCACCGCGCCGAATCTGCGGTCCGCCTCCAGGCACAGCAGCGCCGCCGCCAGCACCGGGAAGGCCAGCAGGATCAGGACCGAGGTGAACAGCACGTTCCAGGTGAAGACCGGCATCCGGAACATGGTCATCCCCGGGGCGCGCATCCCGATGATGGTGGTCAGGAAGTTGACCGCGCCCAGGATGGTGCCGAAGCCGGACAGCGCCAGGCCCATGATCCACAGGTCCGAGCCCACACCGGGTGAGTGGACCGCGTTGTTCAGCGGCGCATAGCCGGTCCAGCCGAAGGAGGCCCCGCCCTCGGGGGTGAGCATGCTGCCGACCACCAGCAGGCCGCCGAAGAGATAGAGCCAGTAGGCGAACATATTGAGCCGGGGGAAGGCCACGTCCGGGGAGCCGATCTGCAGCGGCATGATCGCGTTGGCGAAACCGGCGAAGGCCGGGGTGGCGAAGAGCAGCAGCATGATCGTGCCATGTGCGGTGAACGCCTGGTTGAACTGGTCATTGGTCAGGAACTGCAGCCCGGGCCGGGCCAGTTCGGCCCGCATCAGCATGGCCAGCGCCCCGGCCACCAGGAAGAAGCCGAACGAGGTGATCAGATAGAGACTGCCGATCTTCTTGTGGTCGGTGGTGGTCAGCCAGTCCACCACCAGCGCGCCCGGCCGCCGCTCCCGCGCCGGGGCCTCGCTCGCCGGCGTTGTCTCGGTCCCCATCCGTGCCCCCTCGCTCTCCGGCCGTACGGCCCGTTGTGCATCCGGGTTCTTTCGGGTCCCCGCCATGATGCTCGTCCCCGGCGGGCGGCGCGAGGGTGCCTTCGGGGCGGAGCCGCGACTCAGGGGGATCTTCCGGAATTAAATATTCCGGTTGATTGCGGAGCCGGCCCGCCGGGCCGTCCGGAATTCCCGGCCACGGGCTTCCGGCGGCCGCCTCCGGCGTGACTGGAAGGATAATTGGCGGAGGCCCCCGGCAGGCGCTCGGAAAGGTGTTGTGAAATTTCGTCCGGATATGTTTCGGGCCGCGATTTCCGGCGATTTCCGGGGCCGGAAGAACCCTCGGTGCGCGGCCCGGGGGCCATAAACCCCGTCCCGCTTTCTGTGACGGAAGTGTGACCGGAGGGGGTACGGGGGCCTACCGTGGCTGTCATGGTGTCGCTGCCGAACCTTCCCCCCGACCCTGATGACGACCTCGGGCAGTACCTCGGCCTCACCGCCGGGGCCGCCGCCGGCCTGGCCCGGGAGCGCGGCTGGAGCACGGTGCGCTCGCTGCCCCCGGGCACCGTGGTGACCTTGGAGTATGTGGCCGGGCGGCTCAATTTCGAGGTGGCCGACGGCAGGGTGCGGCGCTGCTGGAAGGGCTGAGGCGGCAAGGCGACGGCCGCCCCGGGAGAACCCGGAGCGGCCGTCGTCCGCGAAACCTCGGAAGCGTCAGGCGGTCCTGCCACGGCCCGTCGCCGGGCCCAGCGGGGCGGTGCGCGGCGCCCGGTCGGCATGCGGCGGGCGGCGGCTGCCGCTGGGGCTGACCGGGGTCCGCTCGGCACGGACGGTGTGCGGGCGGGCGGCCGGCAGGGGACGGGCCTCCGTGGACCGGGCGCGGCCGGCCGCGCCCACCACCTCGCGCACCGGCAGCTCGTCGTGCACCGGGGTCCGCTGCGGCAGCACCCCGACCGCGACGACGGGGCCGGGCACCTGAGTCCGGCGGGTGCGACAGGCGGCCCAGGCGGCCAGCAGCCACACCTCGGCCCGGGCCATCAGCGGCTCGAACCAGGGCAGGGCCAGCAGCACCAGCAGACCGGCCGTCCAGCCCAGCGTCACATCGCTCATCCAGTGGGTGCCCAGGTAGACCGTGGTCATGCCGACGCCCAGCGCCAGCAGCGCCGCGATCACCGAGCTGATCCGGCGGGCCCGCGGGGTGGTGGCCAGATAGGCGAGGACGCCCCAGGTCACCACGGCGTTGGCGGTGTGGCCGGAGGGGAATATGTCCCCGCCGGCGAACATCTCATTGGAGCCGATCACGGTCGCGTAGTGCGGACCGAGCCGGCCCATCCCCAGCTTGGCCGCGCCCACCGTGGCGTTGAGCAGCAGGAGTGAGGTGCCCAGCACCAGCAGCGGCCGCAGCGTCCGGCGCTTGTACGAGCACCAGCCCAGCCAGGCGGCGACCGCCAGCGCGGTCGGCCCGCGCTGGCCCAGGACCACGTAGTAGTCCAGGAAGGTGTGGATCTCCGGCCAGTGCTTGTACGGCCGGAAGAGCATGACCTGCCAGTCGAACCGCACCGGCCAGGACGTGGTCAGCACACCTATCACGATGGCCACATAGACCACGCAGGTGGCCGTGAAAAGGCCCACCCGGGTCCGGGTCATCGTCGGCCGCTCGGGCGCGGCGGTCGGTGGCTCCTCCGTCCGGACGAGCTCGTCGTTGGTACGCACCCAATCGACGTTACATTGCGTGACGGGAGGGTCCTGCCGCTCCGGCCGATTTGTGATGACGATGTGATGTGGAATGCGTCTCAAACGCGACTTTCGGCACGGCCGCCTCCCGGCCCGTACCGAAATAAGAATGAGTTAAAGAATCCGCGTCCGGGTCATGCCGGCCGTCCCGGCGCCTTTAATTCTTTTCGAATGCGGCCGTTTATCGGTGATTGGCCGGGCGGTTGAACGGCGTTTCCCACCGCCGCCCGCCCGGAAAGCGATCACCGCAGAGATCGCCGTTCAACGACCATCGCAACGATCACGGAGGACCGGACCCCAGCAGCCAGAAGGCCCCGTACCCGGCCGCGGCCAGCGATACGCCACCCATGATCAGCACCGCGCGTAGCGTGCGCAGCCTCGCCAGGGCCACCGCCAGCGGCAGCAACAGGGGGAACGCCGGCATCATCAGACGCGGCTTGGAGCCGAAATACCCCTTGGCCGTCAGCGCCAGCAGCAGCACCACCCCGCCATAGACCAGCAGCGGCAGCGGCTGCCGCTGCCGCACCCCGGCGGCATACAGCCAGATCACCAGCCCCACCCCGGCCAGCAGCCCCAGCCCGGCGGCGAAGGACGGACCGCCCAGCAGGTGGACCACAAAGGAACCGAAGGCCAGCCCGCCGTCGAAGCCATTGCCCCAGCCGCCCTGGACATCCAGATATCCGGTGACGCTCCCGCTGCGCACCCCCACCCAGGCCACATAGGCCAGCCAGCCCAGCGGAGCGAGTGCCACCCCCAGCAGCATCCGCCCGGACCCCCGCCGGCCCCGCCGCCACAGCCGGGCCGCCGCCGTCAGCCACACCGCCGCCACCACCGCGGCACCCACCGGCCGGGTCAGCCCGGCCAGCGCCGCCAGCGCACCCGCCCGCAGCCAGCGCCCGGTGAGCACGGCATGGACGCTCCACGCCGCCAGCGCGGTGAACAGCGACTCCGAGTAGGCCATCGACTGCACGATGCCGACCGGCAGCGCGGCCCACAGCGCCACCAGCGCGATGCCCGCCCGCCGCCCGTACAACAGCTCGCCCACCGCGAAGATCCCCCAGGCCGCTGCCACCGAGGCCAGGGCGCTGACCAGCAGCCCCGCGTCGGCCGCGGACAGCGGCAGCACCGCCGACAGCCCCCGCTCCAGCCCCGGCAGCAGCGGAAAGAACGCCATATCGGAGTGGACCCGGCCGCCGCTGAGATGGAGCGTGTAGCCATAGCCCTGCTCCGCTATCCGCGAGTACCACAGCGAGTCCCAGCGGGCCGACAGCAACTGGTGCGGACTCCGGCCCGCCGACTGCGCCCACACCGCCAGCACCAGCAGACCCAGCGCCCGGATCCCCGCGTACACCAGCAGCGCGGGCAGGGCCCGGCGCACCGCCGGACGGGCGTCATCGACGCCGGGGGCGGTGCGTATGCCGGGGAGCGGGGCGAGGGTCGTCACCGGCCGATTGTCCAGCATCGCGGCATCCCCCACCCAACCGTGCCGCGGCGGGGCCCCGGCGGACCTCGCGTAATCTGGCGTCTCACTTGTCCCATGGGCCCGTCCGGGCCCGTCTGCCGGGACCTGACACGGAGGTGGGCGAATGTCCGGGACGGCTCCCGCCGGCACCCGGTGGGCCTCGGGCGTGCCCCGGCAGCGCTCCCGCCCCCGGCCCGGCCCGGGTGGCGGCGTCAGCCGCTGGACCGTGCTGGTCGTCCTCTGCGTCAGCCTGCTGATCGTCGCCATCGACGCCACCGTGCTGCATGTCGCGGTCCCGGCCGTCACCGAGGACCTGCGCCCCGGTGCCATCCAGCTGCTGTGGATCGTGGACGTCTACCCGCTGGTCTGCGCCTCGCTGCTGATCCTCTTCGGCACCCTGGGCGACCGGGTGGGGCGGCGCCGGGTGCTGCTGCTGGGGTACGGCCTGTTCGGTCTGGCCTCCGCACTGGCCGCCTTCGCCCCCACCCCCGAGGTGCTGATCGCCGCCCGGGCCCTGCTGGGCGCCGGCGGCGCGATGATCATGCCCGCCACCCTGTCCATCCTGCGCCAGATCTTCCCCGACCGGCGGGAACGCGCCCTGGCCATCGGGGTGTGGAGCGCGGTGGCCGCGGTGGGCGCCGCCGCCGGACCGCTGCTGGGCGGGCTGCTGCTGGAGCACTACTGGTGGGGCTCGGTCTTCCTGATCAACATCCCGCTGATGGCGGTGAGCCTCCCGGTGGGCCGCTGGCTGCTGCCCGAATCCACCGGCGACCGCCATGGACCCTGGGACGTCCTGGGCGCGCTGATGGCCGCGTTCGGCCTGTTCGGCCTGGTGCTCGGCGTCAAGCGGATCGGCGGGGCCGAACCGCTGTCGCTGGCCACCGTGGTGCCGCCCGCGCTGGGCGGCGCCCTGCTGGTGCTGTTCGTACGCCGCCAGCGCCGCCGCCGGCACCCGCTGGTGGACCTGGCCATGTTCGCCCGCCCGGCCTTCGGCACCTCGGTGGGCTGCATTGTGCTGGCCATGCTGGCCCTGGTCGGCCTGGAGCTGATAGCCGCCCAGTACCTCCAGCTGATCCTCGGCCTGACCCCGCTGCAGACCGGCCTGCGGCTGCTGCCGCTGACGCTGGCGGCGATGGCCGCCGGACTGGCCGGCTCCCGGGTGCTGCACCGCTTCGGCCCGCGCCGGATGGTGGCGGCCGGCTTCGTCCTCACGGCGGCCGCCGTGCTCGCCCTGACCGCACTGGGCCGCGAGGACCGGCCCGGCCTGCTCACCGGCTGCTTCCTGGTGCTCGGACTGGGCCTGGAGACCACCTTGTTCGGGGCGTATGAGTCCATGCTCAGCGAGGCGCCCGCCCAGTCGGCCGGCGGGGCGGCCGCCATCGGCGAGACCTCCTACCAACTGGGCGCGGGCGTGGGCATCGCCCTGCTGGGCAGCGTGATGAACGCCGCCTACGCGCCCGCGGTCGGCTCGGCGCCGGGCGTACCGAGCGCCGCGGCCCGCTCCGCGAGCGACTCCCTGGGCGAGGCATATGAGGTGGCCGACCGCCTGGGCGGCCCCCAGGGCGAGGCCCTGCGCCACACCGCCCGCGACGCCTTTGTCCACGGCATGCACCTGTCCCTGGTGGCCAGCGCCGTGCTGCTGCTGCTCGGCGCGCTCGCCGCGCTGCGCCTGCCCAGAGCGGCGGAATCCGCGGGCTGAGCCCGGGGCAGGGTCTGGGGCAGGGTCTGGACGCCGGGGGTTACCCGGTCGTAGCGTCGGTGCCGACCCGCTGATGATCACCGGAGGCCGCCATGCCCTCAGCAGCTCTGCCGCCCTTCGACCCCCATGACCCGCTGGGCGTCGACGACCTGCTCAACGACGAGGACCTGGCGGTCCGCCGGACCGTACGCCAGTGGGCCGCCGACCGGGTGCTGCCGCATATCGCCGACTGGTATGAGCGCGGCGAACTCCCCGGCATCCGCGAACTCACCCGGGAACTGGGCGCGCTGGGCGCCCTGGGCATGACGCTCAACGGCTACGGCTGCGCCGGGGCGAGCGCCGTCCAGTACGGCCTGGTCTGCCTGGAGCTGGAGGCCGCCGACTCCGGCATCCGCTCCCTGGTCTCCGTCCAGGGCTCGCTGGCGATGTACGCCATCCACCGCTACGGCTCCGAGGAGCACAAGGAGCGCTGGCTGCCCGGCATGGCGGCGGGCGAGACCATCGGCTGCTTCGCGCTGACCGAGCCGGACCATGGCTCGGACCCGGCCGGGATGCGGACCTTCGCCAAGCGGGACGCGGGCGGCGACTGGATCCTCACCGGCCGCAAGATGTGGATCACCAATGGCTCGGTGGCCGGTGTCGCGGTCGTCTGGGCCCAGACCGACCAGGGCATCCGGGGCTTTGTGGTGCCCACCGACACCCCCGGCTTCTCCGCCCCCGAGATCAAGCACAAGTGGTCGCTGCGCGCCTCGGTCACCAGCGAGCTGGTGCTGGACGAGGTACGGCTGCCCGCCGACGCGGTGCTGCCCGAGGTCACCGGCCTGCGCGGCCCGCTCGGCTGTCTGAGCCACGCCCGCTATGGCATCGTCTGGGGCGCGCTGGGTGCCGCCCGGTCCAGCTTTGAGTCGGCGCTGGAATACGCCCGCACCCGCGAGCAGTTCGGCAGGCCCATCGGCGGCTTCCAGCTCACCCAGGCCAAGCTGGCCGATATGGCGGTGGAACTGCACAAGGGCGTTCTGCTGGCGCACCACTTGGGACGGCGTATGGACGCGGGACGACTGCGTCCGGAACAAGTCAGCTTCGGAAAGCTCAACAACGTACGTGAGGCGATCGAGATCTGCCGCACCGCCCGGACGATCCTGGGCGCCAATGGGATCTCCCTGGAGTATCCCGTGATGCGGCACGCCACCAACCTGGAGTCGGTGCTCACCTATGAGGGCACCGTGGAGATGCACCAGCTGGTGCTGGGCAAGGCGCTCACCGGTCTTGACGCGTTCCGATGAGCACCCCCGGCCGTCAGGCCGTCAGCTCTGATTGAAAAAGCCGCCGTTGGCGCGGCTGATCGGCTCCCCGCTGACCACCTGGTAGTCGGCGGGGGTGAGCAGGAAGACCCGGGTGGCCACCCGCTCGATGGAGCCGCGCAGCCCGAACGTCAGCCCGGCCGCGAAGTCCACGACCCGCTTGGCGTCGCTCGGTTCCATGGCGGTGAGGTTGACGATCACCGGGATGCCGTCCCGGAACAGCTCGCCGATGCCACGGGCGTCCCGGAACCCGTCCGGGGTGACCGTGGCGATACGAGTGCCCTGGTCCTGGGCCGCCTCGTCGGCCACCCGGACTCTGGGGTTGGTCACCCAGGAGTCACCGGGCTCGGGCCCCTCGGCGTACTCGTCGTCGTAGTAGCGCTCGTCGTTGTCGTCGACGAGCCCAAGCCAGGCACTCGCCTTACGCACCGAACCCATGGACGCCTCCTCTCACACGGGTGTGTTCCGCCCGCCCCCCTATGGTCGTCCATGATGCGGATGGTGTGCCAAGTGGATGGGGGCCAAGCGAGGATTTCGTGACGCATCTGGTGCAAAGCAGGTGTCGGTGTGTCAGAACCCTGAAACAACCTCGCCCCACCGGGCCGAAGCCGGTCGCTGCTGACCCTATGGCTAGGATGCGCCGGGTTGTCGGAGGCTACACACGGGGGAAGGTTTTGTTCGGAATAGTCCGGCCATGTCGGCATCGGTTGTCCCAGCGTATGCAGGCCGAGTGGCTGGCTCATCTCTGCGGTCTCTGCCTGGCGTTGAGGGGTGATCACGGACAATTCGCGCGAGTCGCGACTAATTACGACGGATTGGTCATATCCGTCTTGGTGGAGGCGCAGGCGCAGTCGGACGAACAGGCCGGGGCATGGCGGCGGACGGCCGGGCCCTGCCCGTTGCGCGGGATGCGCACCGCCCCGGTGGCGCGGGGCGAGGGGGCCAGGCTGGCCGCCTCGGTCTCGCTGGTCCTGGCCTCGGCCAAGCTGCGTGACCATGTCGCCGACGGGGACGGGGCGCTGGCGCGGCGTCCGCTGGCCGCCGCGGCCCGCCGGGTGGCCGCCAACTGGGACCGGGCGGGCGCGCGTACGGGAGCCGATCTGGGCTTCGACACCGCGCTGTTGACCGATGCGGTGGAGCGGCAGACCGGGCTGGAGGCGCGTGCCGGGATCGGCACTCCGCTGCTGGTGCTGACCGAGCCCACCGAGACCGCGACCGCCGCGGCCTTCGGCCACACCGCCGTGCTGGCCGGCCGCCCCGGGAACCGGGCGCCGCTGGAGGAGGCGGGCCGGCTCTTCGGGCGGCTGGCCCATCTGCTGGACGCGGTCGAGGACTTGGAGCAGGACGCCGGGACCGGCGCCTGGAACCCGATCGCCGCCACCGGCGCGGAGCTGACCGAGGTGCGGCGGCTGTGTGACGACGCGGTGCACGGGGTCCGACTGGCCCTGCGTGAGGTGGAGTTCGCGAGCAAGGCACAGGGCAGGCTGGCGCATCTGCTGCTGGCGCATGAACTCCAGCGCGCGGTGGACCGGGCGTTTGCCACCGACGGCTGCGCCACGCACGGGCATTCGGGGCGTCCGGAGGGGCCGCAGGGCTCCTTTGGACCGCCGCCGGTGATGCCGCCGCCGCCCGCGCCGCCGGAGCCTCCGGTACGGGGGCCGCGGCGCGGGGCGCTGGCCGGGTGCGCGATGTTCACCCTGATGTTCTGTTCGTGCCAGGTGTGTTGCCGTGACCCCTATCTGGATCCCTGGTCCGGAGAGCCGCGCGAAGGCTGGTGCTACAGCTGTGACTGCGATTGCTGTGACGGCTGCGATTGCTGCGGTGACTGCTGCCGGTGTGGCAATGGATGCAGTAACTGCGACGGTTGTGACTGTGACTGTTGTGACGGCGGTTGCTGTGATGGCTGCGACTGCGGTTGCGACTGCTGACCGTTGTGAGGCGAGTGCCGGAGGGGAAGTGGCGCATGGGTGAAGGCGTGGTGGCAGAGCGGGCGTTGAGTCAGCCCTGACAGGAAGCCGACCACACCCGGCAGAAGTCGATATGCCGCTGCCTCGCATGCATGGCGCAAGTGGAACAGGCATCCGGTATGCCGTCAACTCCCGTCCAGTGATGGTGAGATGAGCTGTCCGCAGTGCGGACGGCCTTGACAGTGGCCCAGGCCCCCGGCATAGCCTCGGCGGCAGGTTGTGCTGAGGGGCGCGGCCACAGGTGAAGGCGGCACGGTCCGTGCCGATCCCACAGGGAGCCCTTCACCATGCTCGCCCCGGAAAGCCACTCCGCTGCCGCGCGGCCCCGCCCCGTCCTTTGTCGTCGCCGGGGCGGGGCCGTGCGGTACGGGTCTCGTCGGGACCCGCTTGAAATCACCTCCGGCCGGCCCCGGCCGGCCGCTGCCCCGGACGAACCCAAGTCGCTGTCGGGGCCCGGCGATCCGCCGGATGCGCCGGTGTCGTTCGCCGGCTGCGGGGTGCTCGCCCGGGGTTGGGGTGCGGCGACGCCATGTCCGGCCCGCCACCTCCCCGGCGCGGCTCGCTGCCATGACGGCCTGTTGCCCGGTGCACCGGGCAACCACCGGCCCTTTACCGCCGGTTCGGAATCGGTGGCGCGGGCCGGAGGCCTTCGTGGGCGCAGACCGCCCACCGGGCAGGTGAAGCAACTCACCCCGGACGCCCGGGCGTTACCGCGACCCCGCATCCAGTCCCACCCCAGCCGAAGGACCCCGATGCCCGCACCCATCCACCCGCTCCACCTGGCCGTCGCCCTGGACCGGCCCGGCGCCCGCCACCCCGACCCCCTTGTCCGCTATATCCGCGACATCCGGCTCGCCGAGCGGGGGCGGCTGGACTTCGTCACCCTGGATGACCTGGGCCAGGGGCATGACGCGCCGGCCATACCGGCGCGGGTGGTGGCGGCCACCGAGCGGATCGGTCTGGTGGCCGCCGTTACGGCGACCACCCCCACCGCCGCCCTGGACCGGATCGGCCGGGGCCGGGTCGGCTGGGTGGTGCGGGTGCCGGGTGCCGAGGCGGTCGCCCGGCTCCGGGAGGGCCGGACGCGGGGGCGCCCGGTGATCGCGGTGGATGCCGCCGAGGCGTCCGTCCGGGAGGCCGCCGCCTGTGCTGCGGAGCTCGTGTTCCTGCGCACCGCGCCCACCGCCGCCCCGCACCGGGTGCGGGCAGCCGCCGACGGGCTGCGGGGCGGCGACGGCGTCCGGCGGACGGTGGTGCTGGCCTCGCTGCCGGTGGCCCTGGACGCCTCCGCCGACGCGGTCGCCCTCGCCGAGCTGATCGCCGCCTGGTACACCGACGGCACCGTGGACGGCTTCCACCTCCGGCCCCGGGATCCCGACCGGGACCTGCCCCTCCTGGTGGACGCCACGGTCCCGGTGCTCCAACACCGGGGCCTGTTAAGGAACTTCTATCCCGGCAACACCCTCCGGGAGCACCTTTGCCTTTCCCGTACCTCACCCGAGCCTGTGACGGGCTGACGGGCGGGGCGAAGGCCGAAACAGCCCTTGTGCCTCTGCGGACCCGGCCGAATACTCACCCCAGTGCTTGGCAGGGGCACGACGTAATCGGAATGACGTCGCGCCCCTCACTCATGGCTCGCCGAGGCGGCCCATGGACCCCCGACGACCCCCACCGCGGGAGGACATTCATGAGGACAACACGAGCCTGGGCGAGCGCCCTGGCGGCCGGCCTGCTCGCCGCCGCCTCCGCGCTGACCGCCACCGGCGCCCACGCCGCCGGCACCGAGGCGGCCGGGTACTCCGCCGCCCGGCTCTCCGTCGCGGCCGACGCCGTACGGTCCGCCGATGTGGCGGGCACCGCCTGGGCGGTGGACCAGCGGACCGGCACCCTGGTGGTGACCGCCGACTCCACCGTCTCCGCGGCCGGCATCGCCCGGATCAGACGCGCGGCCGGTTCCGACGCGGACGCGATACGCGTCCAGCGCACCCCCGGCACCCTCCGGCCGCTGCTGGCCGGCGGCGACGCCATCTACGCCCCGAGCTGGCGCTGCTCGGTCGGCTTCAACGTCCGCAGGGGCAACACCTATTACTTCCTCACCGCGGGGCACTGCACCCAGGGCAGGCCCCCCTACTACACCGACGCCGGCCACCGCACCAACGTCGGCCCCACCACCGGCACCAACTTCCCCGGTAGCGACTACGGCATCGTCCAGTACGCCAATGGCACGCTCCCGCACCCCAGCGCGGTGGACCTCTACAACGGCTCCAGCCGGCGCATCACCTCCGCCGCCACCCCCCGGGTGGGCCAGAACGTCCAGCGCAGCGGCTCCACCACCGGAGTGCACGGGGGCCGGGTGACCGGCCTGAACGCCACGGTGAACTATGGCAACGGCCAGATCGTCCGCGGTCTGATCCAGACCAATGTCTGCGCCGAGCCCGGAGACAGCGGGGGCTCGCTGTTCTCCGGCTCCACCGCCCTGGGCCTGACCTCCGGCGGCAGCGGCAACTGCCGCACGGGCGGAACGACCTTCTTCCAGCCCGTGGTCCCCGCGCTCAGCGCCTATGGAGTGAGCGTCTTCTGAGCCCGCCAACACCCCCCGCCACACCCCCTGAGCCCCCGGCCGCACCCGCCGCCGGGGGCTCGACCCCACCCCCGCACGGGCATACCGTGGACATATCACCCTTCGTGTGACGCAGGGGGCCGTGAGATGGTCGAAGACCTTGTGGTGGCGTTGGTGGCGGCGGCGTCCGCCGGTGCGGTGTACCTGGTGGCGGCGGCCCGGGTGGTCAAGCAGTACGAGCGCGGTGTCGTGCTGCGCCTGGGGCGGCTGCGGCCGGAGATCCGGCCGCCCGGATTCACCCTGATCGTCCCCGGCGCGGACCGGCTGCGCAAAGTGAACATGCAGATCGTGACCATGCCGGTGCCCGCCCAGGAGGGCATCACCCGGGACAACGTCACCGTCCGGGTGGACGCGGTGGTCTACTTCAAGGTGGTGGACCCGGCCGAGGCGGTGATCCAGGTCGAGGACTACCGCTTCGCGGTTTCCCAGATGGCGCAGACCTCGCTGCGCTCCATCATCGGCAAGAGCGACCTGGACGATCTGCTCTCCAACCGGGAGAAGCTCAACCAGGGACTGGAGTTGATGCTGGACAGCCCGGCCATCGGCTGGGGCGTGCATATCGACCGGGTGGAGATCAAGGATGTCTCGCTGCCCGAGACCATGAAGCGTTCCATGTCCCGGCAGGCGGAGGCGGAGCGTGAACGCCGGGCCCGGGTGATCAACGCCGATGCCGAACTGCTGGCCTCCAAGAAGCTGGCCGAGGCCGCGGCGACCATGGCCGATCAGCCCTCGGCGCTCCAACTGCGCCTGCTGCAGACCGTGGTGGCGGTCGCCGCCGAGAAGAACTCCACCCTGGTGCTGCCCTTCCCGGTGGAGCTGCTGCGCTTCCTGGAGCGCTCCCAGGGCGGCACCGCACCACCGCCCGGGCCGGCCGGGGAAGCCGTCGAGGGGCCGGAAGGCGGCCGGCGCAAGGAGGTTGAGGGCGAGTCGGCCGAGGGGGAGACCATGGCCGGACTGGCCTGATCGCGCCGGTTCCACGCCGTCTGCCACGCCGGTTGCCAGGCTGTTGGCCACGCCGTCTGTCAGGCTGTTCACCCAAGCCCCGTGCCCCGCACGGGGCTTGCTTCTACCAAGGCGGGCGTGGTGCGCGTGACGGGGGCGCATGCATGACCATACGCGCGACTGGAAGTCGCCCTTGTGCACCCCCTGCCCCAGTCGGGACACTCGGACCCACAACTTGGCATGGACGCGACCTCCTACCGGGGGTGCGGCTGTGTCGTTCGTCCTCCGGGTCCGCCCGGGCCACGCGCCCAGGGGCCCCGACCCCCCACTGGAGGTGCCGAGTTGAAGATCCTTCTGTTGCCGGTGCGAGCCGCCCTGACCGGCGTGGTCGCGGCGGCCCTCGGTGCGCTGGCGCTCACCCCGCAGCCGGCCGGCGCCAGTCCGTCCCCGGCCCGTCCGGCCGCCGCCCACACCGCCGCCCGGGCCGCCTCGACGGGCGCGCTCACCTCGGCCCGGCGCGCCCTGGACGCCGAGGCCGCCATCCCCGGCACCGCCTGGGTGACGGACCCGGTGGCCCACCGGGTGGTGGTCACCGTCGACCCCACGGTCACCGGCACCCGGATGGCCCGGCTGAAGCGGGTCGCCGCCCGGCTGGGGGACACCGTGCTGGTGCGCAGAACCACCACCCGGCTGAGCCGGCTGCTGGCCGGCGGGGACGCCATCTGGGGCCGGTCGGCGCGCTGTTCGGCCGCCTTCAATGTGGTCAAGGACGGGCAGCCCTACTTCCTGACCGCCGGCCACTGCGGCAACGCGGTGCCCGTCTGGTCGGACAGCCGGGGCGGCCGGCCGCTGGCGGACACCGTGGCCTCCGTCTTCCCGGGACATGACTACGCCCTGGCCAGGTACACGGCGCCGGCCGACCACCCGAGCGCGGTGCGGCTGCCCGGCGGTGGCCTGCAGCGGATCGACCGGGCCGGGGAGGCGTACCTGGGGGAGCGGGTGTGGCGCAGCGGCTCCACCACCGGGGTGCATGAGGGCCGGGTCACCGGCCTGGACGCCACCGTCAACTACCCCGAGGGGCGGGTGGAGGGGCTGATCAAGACCGATGTCTGCGCCGAGCCCGGGGACAGCGGTGGCCCGCTCTTCGACGGTGATACCGCGCTGGGCATCACCTCCGGGGGTAGTGGCAACTGCGCGCTGGGCGGGGAGACTTACTATCAGCCGGTGCCACAGGCACTGAAGGCGTACGGGGCGGGCATCCAGCCCTGACCCGTCCGCCGCCGCCGAGGACCGCGGCCCCCGGACACACCTCCACGGTGTCCGGGGGCCGCTTTTGTCCGGCAGTGAGCTCAGAGCCTGAACTCAGAACTCGAAGACTCAGAACTCGAAGACGGTGCTCTTGGCCGCCTTGGCCGTGCAGGGGTTGCCGAAGGTGTGGCTGTAGTTGACCCGCTGGCCCTCCCAGACGCCGGCCGCCGTCACGGTGACCGGGTTCCACTCCTTGGTGCAGAAGGTGTCGGCCTTGGTGGCGGTGAGCTCGTCGAACTTGCCGCCGACCTGCCGCAGTTGGGCGCAGGCGGTGCTGGAGTCCGGGTGAGTGCCGCTGGGCCCGGGCATACAGCTGAGCGTCACCGCGCGCTGTATGCCCGCGGTGGCCGAGTCGCCCTGACCGATGGTCAGTACCAGCGCTGAGGGCGCGTACAGGCTGTGCTGTGCCGCGGGTTGGGCGGGCGCGGCGGTAGCCATCGTCCCGGCCGCCACCAGGCTGCCCAGGGCCAGTGCGGACCCCAGTGCGATCCCCCCAGTGATGTACCGCATTCCGAACACTCCCTTGCTCGTGGGTGCAGATTCCGGACGGCAGTCTTGCTCAACCCGTGCATGAATGCACATGGATCGCTCACTTTTAGTCGCCAAGTGAAAGCGTGCGGTAATGGCGTGAATCGATGCCGATAGCGGGGCTCCGGGGTGCGGGAGCGGATCCGGTGCCGGCCGGTTGCCCGGTTTGGCAGGGAAGTTGGGCTCTTTATGTTTCAGGAGTGTTGACCAGTGCGGATGTCTTGTGAGCGATGTGTAAAGACCGTGCGCACCTTGGGAACGATGTTTTAAGGGGGTGTTGAGCCGCTGCTTGGTATGGGCGACACGCCCACGGCGGGTGATCCGGTGAACCGGCCGGAAATCATCTTCCCTTGTGCCGGTGTACCACCTCCGGGCACTTCCGGACCGCCCCGGTAATGGCCGAAGAGTTGCCATCCCGACTGTTCGGTAGGGCAGTTGGGGCCCTCGGCCGGCCCGTTGCCGGGCCTTGGCCGGGCCTTGGCCGGTCCTCGGTCAGTGCTCCCGTTCGCCCCGGAGGACCGCGCAGGCGAAGGTCACCACGCTGCCGGCCACCGCCCAGGCGGAGAGCACCAGCAGGGGAGCGATAAGGGCATTGCCCCCGAAGTAGGCGATGGAGCGGGCGGACCAGGTGCCCGCCCCCGGGGGCAGCGCCGGGCCGATCGTCCCCCAGAACGGCGGCAGCAGGGGATAGGGATAGGCGCCGCCCGCGCTGGGATTGCCCAGCACCACCACCAGGGCGATGGCCAGCCCGATGCCGACGATCCCGGCCAGGCCCTGCAGGGCCAGGGTGAGCGCCCCCACCGCGAACACCACCAGGGCGCCCAGCCCCCACAGGCCCGCGATACTGCCGGGCAGCGCGCCCAGCACCGGCCCGGCGATCACCGTGCCCAGCAGCCCGGCGACGATGGCATAGAGCGCCAGCGCGGCGAGCCGGATGACGGCCCGGTGCGGATTGGCCGGGCGGGCGCCCGCGCTGATGGCCAGGATCGCGGCACACAGATAGCCGCCCACGCACCAGCCCACCACCAGATAGAAGGCGGTCAGCCCCCGGGAGTCCCCGGCGGCCTGCGGGGCGACATCGATGACCTTCAGGGTGCGCTGCTCGGCCGCCTCGGCGCGGGTCAGCACCGCCTCGGCGGCCTGGGCCAGTGAAGCGCCGGCGCCGCCCGCCACCAGCAGGGTGTCGGTGGTGCCGCGCGGATCGACCACCAGGGCCGCGTCCAGCTCACGCTCCCGGATCCCCCGCACCGCCTGGGCCCGGTCGTCCACCAGTTGCGGGGCCAGCGGGGTGCCGGGCAGGGCGCCCAGCTTCTCCGCCACCTCGTCCGAGAGCGGCCGGGGAGCGGCCACGCCCAGGGCGATGTCCCGGGGCGTGGGGTGGTGGAAGGCGCCCACATAGGAGGCGATGAACGCCAGGTGCAGCACCAGGGCACCGATCACCAGCAGGGCGGCGCGGCCGGTCACCGCGCCGCGCACCTCCTGGGCGAAGGACCGTGGAAGCGGAGCGGAGGGGTCGGCCATGCCAAGAGCCTGCGGGGCGCAGCCGCCGGACGCAGGTGCTCAGGGCCGTCCGAGGGATGCTATTCGAACACTTGAATCGTACGAGCGTTCGACATCTTGGTTTATGGTGGATGCACGAAGGGCGAAAACCAGCCAGGGGGTGCAGCGGCAGGAGGTGTGATGGCGGGATTTACCCACCTGCGCACCGTGTCGGGCTTCTCGATGCGGTACGGAGCCACACACCCGGAACAGCTGGCCGAGCGCGCCGCCGAGCGCGGCATGGACGCCCTGGCCCTCACCGACCGGGACACCCTGGCCGGCGCGGTGCGCTTCGCCCGGGCCGCGGCCCGGGCAGGGGTGCGCCCGCTGTTCGGCGTGGACCTGGCACTGACCCGCCCGGCGTCCGAACGCCCGGCGTCCGGACAACTTGCACACCGGCGCACCCCGGTGCGCGGCGGTGCCTTCATCGACGAGTCCGCGCCCCGGGCGCTCTTCCTCGCCCGGGACGGCGCCCTGGGCTGGGCCGCGCTGTGCGGCCTGGTCACCGCCGCGCACGGGGGCGGCACCGAACGGCCCGAACGGTCCGGACCGCCCGAACGACCGGAGCTGCCCCGGCATGAGCTGGCCGCCGCCGCGTCCGGCCCCCGCCCGCCGGTGACCGTCCTGCTGGGCGCCGGCTCCGAGGTCGGCCGGGCCCTGGCCGCCGGCCGCCCGGACCGGGCCGCCGTCCTGCTGGCCCCCTGGCGGGAGATGTTCGGGAACGCCCTGCGCCTGGAGGCCGCCTGGCATCACCGCACCGGCATCGGCCCCGGCTCGCTGCGGCTGGCCGCCCGTATCCTGGGCTTCGCCGCCGAGCAGGGTGTGACCGCCGTGCTGAGCAACGCGGTGCGCTATGCCGACCCCGGCCAGGGGCCGGTGGCCGATGTGCTGGACGCGGCCCGCCGGCTGGTCCCCATCGACACCCGCAGGCCCGAGGCCCTGGACTCCGGGGAGCGCTGGCTAAAGGACCCGGCGGCGATGACCGCCATCGCCGGACAGCTGGCCGAGGCCGCCGGGCTGTCCCGCGCCGCCGCCCGCCGGCTGCTGGCGGACACCGAACGCACCGCCGCCGAGTGCCTGGTGGACCCCGAGGAGCACATCGGCCTGGGCTCCGTCCACTTCCCCGAGCCGCACCTGGTCGGCGCCCACAGCCGCACCGCCGACCGGGTGCTGCGTTCCCGCTGCACCGCCGCCATGGTGCTGCGCGGCCATGACCGTGACCCCCGCCACCGGCAGCGGCTGGAGGAGGAGCTGGAGATCATCGCCCGGCGCGGTCTCGCCTCCTACTTCCTGACCGTCGCCCAGGTCGTGGACGACACCCGCGCCCTGGGCATCCGGGTCGCCGCCCGGGGCTCCGGCGCCGGCTCGCTGGTCAACCACCTGCTGGGCATCGCCCATGCCGACCCGGTGGAGCAGGGCCTGCTGATGGAGCGCTTCCTGTCCGTCAGCCGGACCGCGCTGCCCGATATCGACATCGATGTGGAGTCCGCCCGGCGCCTGGACGTCTACCGGGCGATCTTCGACCGGTTCGGCGCCCAGCGGGTCGCCACCGTCTCCATGCCCGAGACCTACCGGGTGCGGCACGCCATCCGGGACGTGGGCGCGGCGCTGGGCATGCCACCGGACCGAGTCGACCGGCTGGCCAAGGCGTTCCCGCACATCCGGGCCCGTGACGCCCGGGCCGCCCTGGCCGAGCTGCCCGAACTGCGCGGTGTGGCCCGGGAGGAGCACGGCAGGCTGTGGGAACTGGTGGAAGCGCTGGACGGGCTGCCGCGCGGCATCGCCATGCACCCCTGTGGGGTGCTGCTCTCCGACACCACCCTGCGCGCCCGCACCCCCATCGTGCCCAGCAGCGCCGAGGGCTTTCCCATGTCCCAGTTCGACAAGGACGATGTGGAGGAGCTCGGCCTGCTCAAGCTGGATGTGCTGGGGGTGCGCATCCAGTCCGCGATGGCGCACGCGGTGGCCGAGGTCGAGCGCGCCACCGGCCACCGGATCGACCTGGACGACCCCGCCGATGTCCCGCCCGGCGACCGGCGCACCTATGAACTCATCCGCTCCGCCGAGACCTTGGGCTGTTTCCAGATCGAGTCGCCCGGCCAGCGCGACCTGATCGGACGGCTGCAACCGGAGACCTTCCACGACCTGGTGGTGGACATCTCACTGTTCCGCCCCGGCCCGGTCGCCGCCGACATGGTGCGGCCCTTCATCGCCGCCCGGCACGGCCGCGCCCCCGTCCGCCTGCCCCACCCCGATCTGGCCCAGACCCTGGGCGAGACCTATGGGGTGGTGGTCTTCCATGAGCAGATCATCGAGATCCTGCGCATCATGACCGGCTGCGACCGGGGCTTCGCCGACGAGACCCGCCGCGCCCTGTCCAACCCCGAACTGGTGGGGCGGGTACGCGCCTGGTTCGCGGCCCGTACCGCCGAGCGCGGCTACAGCGCCCAAGTGGCCCGCCGCACCTGGGAGATCATCGAGGCCTTCGGCAGCTATGGCTTCTGCAAGGCGCACGCGGTGGCCTTCGCGGTGCCCACCTACCAGTCGGCCTGGCTCAAGGCGCACCACCCGGCCGCCTTCTATGCCGGCCTGCTCACCCACGATCCCGGGATGTACCCCAAGCGGCTGCTGCTGGCGGACGCCCGGCGGCGCGGGGTGCCGATCCTGCCGCTGGACGTCAACCGCTCGGACGCCGCCTATCGGATCGAACCGGTGTCCGGTGGGTGGGGTCTCCGGCTGGCCCTCTCCGAGGTGCATGGCATCAGCGAGGCCGAGACCGCGCGCATCGTGGCGGCCCGCCCCTACACCTCGCTGGCCGACCTCTGGCGGCGCGCGCACCCTTCCCGCCCGGTCGCCGAACGCCTCGCCCGGGTAGGGGCGTTGGACGAGTTCGGCACCAACCGCCGGGACCTGCTGCTGCACGTCGCCGAGCTGCACCGCCACCACCAGCACGGCCCCGCCCAGCCCACCCTGGTGGACAGCGCCCGCGCCGAACCGCTGGGCCTGCCCGACCTGGACGACCGGGAGCGGCTGGACGCCGAACTCCAGGTGCTCGGCATGGACACCTCCCGCCATCTGATGTCCGACCACCGGGCCTTCCTCGCCGAGCTGGGCGCCATCCCCGCCAAACGGCTGCGCGAGGTACGGCACGGCGAGACCGTCCTGGTCGCGGGCGCCAAGGCGGCCACCCAGACACCGCCGGTCCGCTCCGGGAAGCGGGTGGTCTTCACCACCCTCGACGACGGCACCGGCCTGGTGGACTGCGCCTTCTTCGACGACTCCCATGAGACCTGCGCGCACACCGTCTTCCACTCCTGGCTGCTGCTGGTGCGCGGAGTGCTGCAACGGCGCGGCCCGCGCAGCCTCAGCGTGGTCGGCTCGGCCGCCTGGAACCTGGCCGAACTCACCGAACTCCGGCGCCGCGGCGGCCTGGAGGCGGTGGCCGCGGTGCTGGCCGAACCGGCCACGGCCGGGTCCGGGACGGACGGCACGGACATACGGCGCCGCATCAGCCTGCCCACCGGCTACACCATGCACCCCTGGGCGGACCTCCAGCCCGCCGGCGAGGGCCCCGCCACCGGGCGCAAGCTGTGGCACGCCAGCCCGGGGAGCGCGGGATGACCGTCCTCTACGCACACTTCCACCCGCTCTCCGGCGGCGCCCTCGCCGAGGAGACCTATGACGGGCTGCTCGCCCTGCTCACCGAGGTGACCCCGGTGGTACAGGCGCTGCCACCGGACGCCGCGCTGCTGGACGTCCGGGGCGCGGTGCGCTACTTCGGCCATGACCCGGCCCAACTGGCCACCCTGCTCCGGGTGCGCGCGCTCGCCCGTTATGAGACCGACTGCACCCTGGGGGTGGCCGCCAACCCCATGCTGGCCCGGATGGCCGCGCAGGACGGGCCGCCCGGCGCGGTGCGCACCCTCCCCGACGACCCGGAGCGAGTGGCCGCCTTCCTGGCCCGCAAGCCGGCCGCCGCACTCCTGGGCGTGGGCCCCGCCACCGCCCGCACCCTGTGCTCCTACGGCCTGGACAGCGTGGGCCGGATCGCCGCCGCGCCACCGGCCGTGCTCCAGCGCATCCTGGGCGCGGCCAACGGCCGCCGGATCTGGGAACGCGCCCATGGCATCGACCCCACCCCGGTCACCCCCGACACCCGGGCCCTCTCCATCGGCGCCGAACACCGTTTCACCACCGATGAGTTGGACGCCGCCTACCGGCGCCGGGCACTGCTGGCACTGGCCGACGGCCTGGGCGCCCGGCTGCGGGAGAACAAGCAGGTCGCCCGTGGTCTGACCCTCACCGTCCGCTACGCCGACGGCTCCACCACCACCCGCGGCCGCACCTTCGCCGAACCCACCGCGCACACCCCGGTGTTGACCTCCACCGCCTACGCCCTGCACAACGCGCTCGGCCTGCAACGGGCCAGGGTGCGCTCGGTGGCGCTGCGCGCGGAAGGGCTGAGCGGGGCCGAACTGGCCGTACACCAGCTGACGTTCGACGAGGCCGACGACAAGGCGCGCCGGGTGGAGGCGGCGGTGGACCGGGCCCGGGCCCGCTTCGGCCCCGGGGCGGTGGGCCCGGCGGCCGCCCTGCACGTGGCCTGAACCACCCCTGAACCACGCCCCGAACCACGCCCCGAATCATGGCCGGAAGCGGCCAAAGAATCGTGTGTCGCACTTATTGACGCGTCGGTAACCTTCCCGCAATCTTACTGACACGTAAGTTGATGACCGATCAGCTCCTGTGCCACGCGGGCCCGCCCCTTCCTGTGCCGCGCCGCGCCCGCGCCCCCTCACCCCCACCTGCGAGGAACCCCCATGCCCAGAATTGGGAGAGCTCTGCGCGCTCTCCGCTCCCTGCTGCTGCCCGTCCTGGCCCTGCTCCTCACCGTGGGCGTCGCCGCTCCCGCCGCCACCGCCGCGCCCGCCGGGGCCAGGGTTGTCACCAGTGGCTGGAATGACTACTCCTGTAAGCCGTCCGCCGCTCATCCGCGCCCCGTGGTGCTGATCCATGGCACGGCGGGCAACTCGGTGGACAACTGGCTGCTGCTCGCCCCGTACTTGGTCAAGCGCGGATACTGCGTCTTCTCACTGGACTACGGCCAGCTGCCCGGTGTGCCGTTCTTCCACGGCCTCAACTCCATCGAGAACTCCTCGCACCAGCTCTCGGACTTCGTCGACAAGGTCCTCGCCGCCACCGGCACCGAGAAGGCGGACCTGGTCGGGCACTCCCAGGGCGGCGGGCTGATGCCGCGCTACTACCTCAACTTCCTCGGCGGCGCCGCCAAGGTGAACTCCCTGACCGGGATAGCCCCCAGCAACCACGGCACCAGCCTCTCCGGCCTGGTCAACCTGATGGATCTGCTCGGGGCCCGCAACGCCGTGCATGACCTGGCGCCCGGCCTCACCGACCAGGCCTTCGGCTCGCCCTTCCTCAAGCGGCTCAACTCCGTGCCGGACACCGTGCCGGGCGTCCGCTACACCACGATCGTCACCCGCTACGACGAGATCGTCACCCCCTACCGGCAGCAGTACCTCTCCGGCCCCGATGTGCGCAACATCCTGCTCCAGGACCTCTGCGCGGTCGACCTCTCCGAGCACGTCACCATCGGCACGACCGACCGCATCGTCGCCCATGAGGTGGCCAACGCCCTCGACCCCGCGCATGCCACTCCCACCAACTGCCTTTCCGCCGTGCGCTGACGGCACCGCGCGGCTGCGGGTCACTTGGGCGAGGAGTCGTACTCCAGCTCGCACAGGTGGCCCGCCTTCGCCGTCACCGAGACCTCCACCGGCCGCCGGCCATCGCTGTAGACCACCCGGAAGATGCGCAGCACCGGGAGGTCGCTGGGCATCTCCAGGGCCGCGTACTGCTCCTGGGTGGCCACCCGGGCGGTGACCCGGTCCACACAGTGGCGCGGCGGATAGCCCAACTCGGCCAGCAGAGTGGGGGTTCCGCCCTGGATCCGGCGGCGCTCCATGATGGCGGTGCCCCGGGCGATGTCCAGTGGATAGAAGGACTCCACCAGTTCCACCGGTTCCTCGTCGAACAGCACGATCTGCGAGCGCATCAGGGCGGTGGTGCCCCGGGCGATGTTCATCGCGGCCGCCACATCGGCCGGCGGCCGCACCTCGCCCACCTCCAGCAGCCTGCAGCGGCCGCGCAGTCCGTGCCGCTGGGCCTCCGCCAGCCAGGGCGAGGGTTCACCCGGCGCGGCGGGCGCCGTCAGATCGGCGGGCCGGAAGGTGTGCTGCCGGTGCTCGCGGACCGTTACCGCGGAGCCGGGCCGCCCCACCACCAGGCCCTCCGCCTTGAGCACCTGCAAGGCCTTCTGCACGGTCGCGTTGGAGGCGTCGAAGCGTTCCCTGAGCTGTTGGGTGGAGGGCAGGTTTCCGCCCGGCGGGAGGTCACCGGACATGATCTCGTCCCGCAGGTCCGCCGCGATGCGCTCATGGAGCGACCGCCTGTCGGGTGCGTTTCCGTCTGCCTTGGGCACTGTCCTCAACCGACCTTCAACTCGTCGCCGCCAACGGGAACTTACTCCTCCTACACGCAATCAACCTGATCGAGTGAAGCAGTCCCCGATAGTCTTGTACGCCTTTCACGAAGAGCAATACGTTCTCCATGTTCCGCAGCAGCGGTACGGCGAAGACCCCGGCGGCGGCGGGTGGACGGATGTCTGCAGCACCCGTCCGCCTCGCGCCGGGGTCCCGCATCGTCGTCCCACACCAAGGAGTCCAACGATGCTCGATCAGCGTACGACTTATCCCTCCGCCGCACGTCGCACTTACCGAGTCCCATCAGGCTTGCGGGCGTTGCCCGGTGGCCGCGTTGACGCCCCGCCCCGCCGGGTCCCGCTCCCCATGGCGCTGATCACCGTGACCGGGGACGGGGTCCGGGTGGACGACGTGATCACCGTGGGCGGCATCCCGCATGTGGTGCGCGGCGTACGCACCGTCCTGCCGGCCCGCCGGCTGCTGGAGTTCGCGGACGGCAATGTCTATGTGGTGGGCCGCTCCCACCCCATCGAGGTGGCCCGGCCGTTTCCGCTGCCGGGCCGGACGGTGACCTGACATTGTCCGGCCCGCCTGCCGGGGCGGGGGTCACGGCGGAGACCGCCTCGCGACACAAGCGGGATCTTGTCGCGATTGGTTCACTCCCTTGTCACAGGAGTCACTCCTGTCACAGGCATCAGGTAAAAATGTGCACGTCAAAAACCTGCACTACTGCCACGGGGGAAAAACCACCATGCGCCGTCAGCTCGCCGCGACCACCGCCATCGTCGCGCTCGCCTTCACCGCCACCGCCTGCAATGACAACAACAAGGACGACGCCTCCAAGCCGGCCCAGTCCGCCTCGGCGGACAAGAGCCCGGCGACCGGCCAGTCCAGCGCCGCGCCGGAGCAGGGGAAGGGTGATGGGCACTCGGTCGGCGGGAGCCTCACGCTCAAGGGGAACAAGCCGGGCGAGCAGCTCTCGGTGACCCTGAAGAACTTCGCCGACCCGGCCAAGGCCTCCAACAAGTTCCTGACCCCGACCGCCGGCAAGCGCTGGGTGGCCGCCCAGTTCGAGCTGGTCAACACCGGCACGGCGGCGTACTCGGACAGCCCGGCCCTCGGTGCCAAGCTGATCGACACCCAGGGGCAGAGCTTCACCTTCTCCATGGCCGAGATCGCCGAGGGTCCCACCTTCCCGGGCTCGGTGAAGCTGGGCGTGGGGGACAAGTCCGAGGGCTGGGTGGTGTTCTCCGTGCCGGAGAACACCAAGCCCGCCAAGGTCCAGTACACCCCGGACTCCGGGTTCGCCAAGGACACCGCGGAGTGGAACCTCGGCCACTGACCGCCGGCCCTCACCTGAAATCCGCTGGCCCTCACCCCGGCCGGGAGGGAGACTTCCGCGGTTGACCGAACTGCGGAGGGAAGTCCATGACCGGGGAGAGGCTGCGGGCCGGCGAGGAAGTGACCGTACGGCTGGTGAAGGGCGAGCGCCCGGAGGTGAGGTATCCGGCGACCGTCGTCGATGACGACGGGGTGCGGGTCGTGGTGCGCGCCCCCTGGGCCAAGCCCACCACCACCGACTTCGGGTTCGTCCGGTTCGAGCCGGGCGATGTGTTCACCGAGCACTACTGGCGCGACCGCTGGTACTCGGTCAAGGAGGTACGGGACGCGGCCGGCGCCCTCAAGGGCTGGTACTGCGATGTGACCAGGCTGCCCACCGTGGCGGAGGGCAGCCTGGTCACCGAGGACCTCGACCTGGACCTATGGCTGTCGGCCGACGGGAAGCACATCCTGCGCCTGGACGAGGACGAGTTCGCCGAGAGCGGGCTCGCCGAGCGTGACCCCTCGGCGGCCCGCCGGGCCGAGCGGGCGCTGGATGAACTGGAACTCCTGGCGCGCGCCGGAGAGTTGACCGGACTGCTGCGAGGTTGACGGCATAGCGGGCATTAACCGCAAAGCCCGGCAAGGAAATTGACAAGGTAAGCCTGACCTAACCTAGGGTCCTCCCTGTGGCGGCAGCCGCAGGGAACCCGTGCCGTTGCATGCCACAGCCATCGGTGCTGCGATCCCCGAGTGGGACCACTGACCGCCGCCGGCCCGAAAGGCATTCCGTGCAACGGCTTCACCTCCTCGCGCTCAACCCCACCGACTCCGTCACCGAGGGCTTCCTGCCCGCCGCCGCCCGCCTCGGCCTGGCCGTCACCCTGCTCACCGACCGGCCCGCCGCGCACCGGCGGGCCTACCGGGGGGATCCGCCGCCCGCCCTGGAGATCGTGCACTGCGAGGTCGGTGACTTCCGCGAGGTCATCGGCCGGATCTCGGCCATGGGCCCGCCCCCCGACGCGGTGTTCTCCAACAGCGACCACCTCCAGGTGCAAACCGCCCTGGCCGCCGACTACTTCGGCCTGCCGGGCAAGGACTGGCGGGCCGCCCTGCGCGCCAAGAACAAGGCCCAGCTGCGACGCGCCCTGGCGGCGGCCGGGCAGGACGCCGTACGGTTCGCCGAACTGCCCCCGGACCACGACCCCCAGGACATTCTGGACACCGTCCCCTTCCCCTGTGTGCTCAAACCGCGCGAGGGCGTGGCCAGCGAGGATGTGGTCCTGGTCGAGGAGCCCGCCCGGTTCGCCGGACACTGCGCCGCCATCCGTGAGCGCCGCCCGGGCGAGGCGCTGGTCGCCGAGGAGTACCTGGACGGGCCGCTGTTCACCCTGGAGACCCTGGGCGACGGCCGCACCCTGCACACCCTGGGCTCCTTCCGCACCCGGCTGTCCCCGCCGCCGTACTTCACCGAACGCCGCCTGGACCTGCTGCCCCGGCCACAACACCCCCACGCCGACCGGATACTTGAGCAACTGCGCGCCTTGGGCATCGGCTTCGGCGCCTGCCACACCGAGTACACCGTGCACCGCGGCCGGGCCCGGCTGATCGAGGTCAACTACCGCGCCATAGGCGACCACTGCGACCTGACCCTGGCCCACGCCCTGCGGCTGCCGCTCTTCGAACTCATCCTGCGCACCCACCTCGGCGAGCCACTGCCCGGCCAGCTCGGTGCGTGCTCCGGCGGACGGGTACGTATCGAGTATGTGTGCGCGGAACGCGGCGGCACACTGCGCACCGCGCCCGGGCCGAGCGACATCCGGAGCGATGGCGTCCGCCTGGTCTACCGGCCCCTGCGCCAGACCGGCGAACGCCATCCGCTCTACCGCACCAACCGCGACTACCTGGGCGTGATCCGGGCTACCGGCACCGACCAGGACCGGATCGACCGGGCCGTCCGCCGGTTCCTGGCGTCCCGCAGATGGGAGATCGAATGAGCGTGCCCGACCCGGTGGAGCATGAACTGCTCACCCGCGTCCTGGACGCCCTGCTGCGCGAGGACGCCTACCGGCTGCGGCGCACCGCACACACCGAACACCGCCCGGACGGCGACTGGCTCCACCTGGCCGTACCCGGCGGCGCCCGGCTGCCGGTGCGCCCGGACGGCTTCCAGTGCGAAGTACGCGTCCGCAGACCGGTGCTGACCACCGACGACGGCAGCGCCGTCACCGGACTGCGCCCGGTACTGGAACGGCTGCGCCCCGCGGTCGCCCCCCAGGACCGGCCCGGCTTCGAGGACTTCGCCGCCGAATGCGCGGCGGAACTCGCGGTACGCCGGCTGCACCGGGGCACCCGGCACGAGGTCACCGAGCGGCTGGCCCTCGCCTACGGCCGCACCACGGCCCGGTGGACCGGCCCGGGCGGCGCCCTCGCCTATGACGCCCTGGCCGCCTTCCGCGACCACCCCCTCTACCCCACCGGCCATGCCCGCACCGGTCTCACCGAACCCCAACTACGCCCCTATGCCCCCGAGTTCCATCGAGGCTTCGCACTGCGCTGGCTGCTGCTGCCCCGCCCCGCCGTCCAGCACGGCCCCGGCCCGCTGCCGCCCTGGTGGCCCACCCCCGCCCAACTGGGGCTGCCCGGAGACGAACGCCGCCACCTCGCCCTGCCCGTCCACCCGCTGACGGCCGGAGCGCCCCTGACCCGGGCACTGCGCGAAACCGGCCTGGCGGACACCGCCCGCCTCGCCGCCCGGCCCTGGCGGACCGTCCTGCCCACCCTGTCCATGCGCACCGTCGCGCTGGCCGACGACCCCGCCACCCACCTCAAACTCCCGCTGCCCACCGCCACCTTGGGCCTGCGCAACCGGCGCACCATCAAACCCGGCACCCTGGACGACGGCGCCCTCGCCCAGCGCCTGCTGGAAACCGTCCTCGACCGCGAACCCCGCTTCGCCGCCACCATCCTGCTCGCCGACGAACGCACCCACCTCGGCGCCGGCCATGAACTGCTCGCGGCCCTGGTCCGGCGGCTCCCCGAAGGACTCCACCGGGCCCAGGTGGTGCCGGTGGCCGCACTGCTGGCCCACACCCCCGACGGCACCCTGGTGGCAGACGCCCTCGCCCGCCGCTACTACCGGGGCAGCCTCCCCGCCCTGCTGGACGCCGCCCTGACCCTGCTGCTGGACTGGCACACCACCCTCTTCGGCTATGGCATCGCCCTGGAAGCCCACCAGCAGAACACCTCACTGGTACTGGACCGCGACCCGGCCGGCCGCACCCGGCTGCGGCTGCTGCTCAAGGACAACGACGGCCCCCGCGTCAACTCCACCCGGCTCACCGCCCGGCTGGGCGACCGGGCCACCCCCCTGCTCGCCTTCGACGACCGGCGGATCACGGTACGGGACGACGGCCCGGTCGCCGATGTCTTCACCACCATCACCCTGCACCTGTGCGCCGCCGCACTCGCCTTCGAACTGGACCGGCTGGGCCGGATACCCCTGGCGGCGGCGCTGCGCCGGATCCGCGAGCGGCTGGCGGAAGCCACCCGCCGCATCCCGGCCGACGCCGCCGCCGTGCTGCGCGCCCGGGTGCTGGACGCCGACCGGCTGCCGGTCAAGGCGATGATCACCGCGGGCACGCTGCTCACCAAGGAACGCTCCGGCGCCGCCGACATCAACAAACACTATGTGGACGGCCCGAACTACCTCCGCCCCCCGCTCTCGCTGGAGCCGCCGCGATGATCCCCCCGTCCCCGCCTCCATCCCCTTCCCTCACCGGTGCCGTCCTCTCCGCCGACCAGGCCGTCGCACACACCCTGCTCAACTGCCTGCTGCGCGAGGTCTGCGGCCCCGAGCACCAGACCGCCGTCACCGACGGCCGGCTGCTGCTGCGCCTGCCACGCAGCGGCGTCCTGCTGGGCGTCGCCCTGCGCCGGGTCTGCCTGATCGGCTCCCACCGCTTCACCGGCCCGGTCACCGTCCAGCGCGCGGACGGCGGCTGGGCCGAACTGCCCTGGCCCGCGCTGGCCGAACACATCCACCGCGAGCTGGAACTGCGCACCGGGGTCCGCAACGAGGAGTTCCTGGACCAGGTCGCCGCCAGCCACGCCGGAGTCAACGCCGCCCTGGCCGCCGCCCACCGGCCGCGACGGCCCGCCGAGGACCCGTACCTGGACTCCGAACAGTCCCTGCTCCTCGGCCACCGCTTCCACCCCACGCCCAAGGCCCGGAGCGGCGCCCGCGAGGACTGGGAGCGCTACGCGCCCGAGGCAGGCGCCCGCTTCCCCCTGCACCATCTCGCCGTGCGCCGGGACCGGGTACGCCAGGAGGGAGTGACCGCGCCCCTGGACCGGCAGGGAAACGTCCCCGACGGATACCTGCTCCTGCCCGTACATCCCTGGCAGCACGCCATGCTCGCCGGACACCCCGCGCTGCGCTCCGCCCTCCGCCATGGCGAGGTGCTCGACCTCGGCCCGCGCGGCGCCGCCTTCGCTCCCACCGCCTCGGTACGGACCCTCTACGACGGACGGGACTTCCTCAAGTTCAGCCTGAACATCCGCATCACCAACTGCCTGCGCAAGAACGCCGAGTACGAGCTCGCCGGAGCGGTGGCCCTGACCCGGCTGCTGGAACCGGCCGTCACCGACCTGGCCGCCCGCTTCCCCGGCGCCGGCCTGCTGCGCGAACCCGGCTACCGCACCCTGGACCTCGGCGTCCGCGAACTCGCCGAGGGCTTTGGAGTGATCGTCCGCGACGGCCTGGCCACCCGGCTCGCCCCCGGCCTGACCGCGCTGCTGGCCGCCGCCGTGGCCGACGAATACCCGGTGAGCCAGGCCCAGTTGGGCCGCCTGTCCGCCACCTCCCGCCCCGAATCGGCACTCGCCTGGTGGCACGCCTACCTCCGGCTGCTGGTACCCCCCGTCCTCGCCGCCTACTTCGACCACGGTGTGGTCCTGGAACCCCACCTGCAGAACGTCATCCTGGGCATCGACGCCCGGGGCATGCCCCGGCAGGTGCTCTTCCGCGACCTGGAAGGCACCAAGCTGCTGCCCCACCGGCACGGGGCCGCCCTGGCCGGACTCCCCGAGGAGGTGGCCCGCGCCCTGACCTACGACCGGGCCCAGGGCTGGGACCGGGTGGTCTACTGCCTGATCGTCAACCACCTCGCCGAGATGCTCGCCGCCCTCGCCGACCGGCATCCCGCGCTGGAGCCCCAACTGTGGTCGGCGGTAAGCCGGGTACTGGCCGAACGGGCCATGGCCCATGGCGACCCGCCACAACTGCGCGCCCTGATCGCCGGGGTGCCGCTGCCCGCCAAGGCCAATCTGCTCACCCGCTGGGCCCGCCAGGCCGACCGGGACGCCGGCTATGTCCGCATCCCCTCCCCACTGGCCTCGGAACTGCTCTCCGTCCTCGCCGCCCCCACCTGGAGCGCCACCCCGTGCTGACCCCGCGCGCCGCCGCCCATGCCGCCGCCCTGCCCGCCGCCCAACTCCCCGCCTATGTCCACGACCTGGCCGCGCTCGACGAGCACCTGCGCGCCATACGGTCGGCCCTCCCCGCCCCCATCGAGCTCTACTACGCCGCCAAGGCCAACCCGGCCCCGGAGCTTCTGCGGGTTCTCGCCCCCCACCTCACCGGCCTGGAAGTCTCCTCCGGCGGCGAACTGTCCCATGCCCGCGCCACCGTCCCCACCCTCCCGCTCGCCTTCGGCGGCCCCGGCAAGACCGAGGAGGAACTACGGCTGGCTTTGCGGCTCGGCGTGGAGCGCTTCCATGTGGAAAGCCCCACCGAACTGCGCCTGCTCTCCCAACTGGCCACCGCCCCCGCCGATATCCTGCTGCGCCTCAACCTCCCCGTGCCGGGAGTCGGCGGGGCCGCCCTCACCATGGGCGGCCGCCCCACCCCCTTCGGCCTGGACCCCGACGCCGCCGAGGCATGCCTGCCCCTGCTGCGCGGTGGACCCCTGTGGCTGCGCGGTATCCACGCCCACCTGGCCAGCGGCCTGGACGCCCCGGCGCAGTTGGCGGTGTCCGCCCAAGTCCTGGACTGGGCCCGTCAGTTCGCCGACCGCCACTCCCTCCCTCTCACCGAGGTCAACCTGGGCGGCGGCATGTCCGTCGACTACACCGACCCACTCGCCCGCTTCGACTGGCCCGCCTATGGCAAGGGCCTGGCCGGACTCGCCCGCGTCCACCCCTCCTTCACCCTCCGCCTGGAGCCCGGCCGCTCGCTGACCGCTTACTGCGGCTGGTATGTCACCGAGGTGCTGGACGTCAAGCACAGCCATGGCGAGGCATTCGCGGTGCTTCGGGGCGGCACCCATCATCTGCGCACCCCCGCCGCCCGCTCCCATGACCAGCCGTTCACCGTCCTGCCGGTGGACACCTGGCCCCATCCCTGGCCCCGACCGCAGGCCGAGGCCGAACCGGTCACCCTCACCGGCCAGTTGTGCACCCCACGGGACACCCTGGCCCGACGGGTACCGGTGACCTCGCTACGGGCCGGGGACCGGGTGGCCTTCGCCATGGCCGGGGCGTACGCCTGGAACATCTCCCATCATGAGTTCCTGATGCATCCGGAGCCGACCTTCCACTACATCTGAGCTGCGGGTTTCTGAGGGTAGGGTGACGGCCGTGCGAACGAAGACAGTGTCAGCGCTCATAGCCGGTTCCGTTGTCCTGCTGGTCACGGGCTGCGGGAGCGACAAGTCCAGCGGGGGCGAAGCCACTCCCGAACCGGCCGCCACCGTGCTGCCGCAAAGGCTGGAGAAACCGCCGGCCATGCCGGACGGCGACAAGCCGCAACCGTCCCCGGCCGCCGATGCCCCGTTCAGCGAGAACCTCGCGTACGAGCTGCGCCGCAAGACCCTGGACATGGCCAAGGCGCCGGGCAAGATCACGGCCAACTGCCCCGCTGATGTGAGCTCGAAGAGCGGAACGGTGGTGACCTGCAAGACCACCTATGAAGGTCTGGAGGTGGAGTGGTCGGTGAGGATGGGCGACAAGGCCGCCTTCTCCAACAACTATGTGAACTTCACGGCGACCCCGCACCAGGGGATCCTCACCCGCGACGGCGTCGCCCGCCTGCTCTACGGCAACTACCGCGACAGCATCGACTACGCCCTCTGCAACAACATCCCCAAGGCCGCGCTGGCGCCCCTGGACGTCAAGTCCAAGTACTCCTGCGAGGTCGTGATGAAGGGGAAGAAGCCAACGGGCTTTGCCGACCCCGTGCGGGCCACCGACGCCGGCCCAAGGGCCTACTGACCCCCCACTCACCCGCACCCCCGTCACCAACCCGGAGCCGGGGCGCGCCCTGTGCCGGGCAATCGACGACATCCTCCGCGACTCCCCGGCCACCGGCTACGGCCGGTTGCTGCCCAGCATCGACCACAGCACATAGGCGAAGGTGACAACGGCCAGTGCGCCGACCGGAATGACGACCGCCAGAACCCACCCGGGCATGCGAGCAGGTTACCGTCCGTCGGCCTCACGGGTGGGCCTCGCGCAGATGTCGTCCCATCAGTGGTGGCCGGCCAGGCAGTCGAATCCGGAACCTCACCCATTCAGCCGATATCTCCCCCGAAGCCCCCTCACTACCTTCGGTGTCAACGGGGTGTATGCAAACCACCCCGCAGGGTGAGGGGAGAAGGTCATGCACCGCAACTACCGCCTGCCCGCCGCGCTGAGCGTCTGCCTGCTGATCGCTGCCACAGGCATCGGCACGGCGGCCGCCGCCGCGCCGGCGAGGCGCCCCGCGACTTGTGATCCAGGGGCCTGTGCCGGCCAGGACCCCGTGCAGACGGGCTGCACCGACGACGCCCGTGCGCTGGACATCAAGCAGCGCTCGGGCCGTACGGTGTCGCTGCTGTGGAGCCCCAACTGTCAGGTGACCTGGGGACAGTTGGCGGGCGGGCAGGTGGACAGCCAGGGCAACAACGACAGCGTCATGGTGCAGGACGATCAAGTCCCGGCGCACAGCTTCAGCTCGCCGGTGCTCGTCAACGGGCTGACCGTGCAGACCTTGATGATCAATTCCACGGGGGTCGACTCCCAGGCGTGCGCGACGCTGATCAACGATCCCGTGCCGCTCTGCACCGAGTTCCGCTGAATTCATGGGGTGAGCGCATCCCACAAGGCGGGGTCCTCGAAACCGAGGGCCCACAGACCCGTACCCGTCACCCCATACCTGCGCAGCACCGCCAGGTGGGCCGCCGAGCCACGCGCGTCCTGGTACCAGACCTCGTGCCGGTGGCCCGCCGCATCGGTGTAGGCGAAGTGCGGGGTGCCGGAGGCGGTGTCGAACTGGTAGTGCGCGCCCTTGGCGCGGCGCAGGGCTGCGGCCTCCAGGGAAGTGACGTGGGCGGCCCGCGCGTTGGAGCCCACCGTCCAGTCCCAGCCGTACGCGGGCAGCGCGATCTCCAGCTTCTCGCGCGGAACGGCCCCCGTGGCATAGCGGAGGAACTTCTCGTACCAGGCCAGTGAGGACAACGGGCCAGGTTTGTCCAGGGCGTTGTGCAGGTTGTAGCCCATGATGCGCAGCCGGTCGGCGACCTTGCCCAGGTGGGGGTAGTCGTAGGGGAGGGTGTGGTCATAGGGCATGACGGTGATGACACATTCCCGGTGGCGAGCGTGCAGTTGGGCACACAGCTCGCCGGTCAGGGCGTTGTAGCCGACTCGCACCCGCTCGGTCAGCCCGGCGTCCTTGGTCTCCGACATGCGCTCGTAGTCGAGGTCCAGACCGTCGTAGCCATGGGCGTCGGCCGTGTGCAGCAGGGCGTCGATATGCAGGGCGCGCTGTGCCGGGTCGTTGAGCAGGGTGGCCATGGCGGCGGCGTCCGGGGTCTCGACCACGGTGGGGACGACCTTGATGCCCTTGGCGCGCAGGCCGTCGATGATCTGGCGGCTCCCCGCGCCGGAGTAGCCGCCGATCGCGGTGGCCGAGGTCGCCTCGTACCAGAAGGGGCTGACGGTGTGCAGCTGGGCCGCGTTGCGGAGGGCGTCCTCATAGGCCGTCTGGGTGCCCCAGTAGGGCAGCCAGGCGGATGTGGTGCGGTGGGACGGTGCGGGGGCGCCCAGCGGCAGGGCGAGGGCGGCGAGGAGGCTGAGGACGGTGCGCAGAGGGCTCATACCTCGACGATCACCCGGCGGGAGCCGCCCCGCTCGGCGGGCGGTCAGCCCAGTTCGCGCGCATAGCGCAGTTCGGTGGCCGCCGGGCGGTAGCCGAACCATTCGTTGATGGCCAGCATGGGCGCGTTCCGTGCGTCGTTCTGGGTGAAAGCGCCCCGGCAGCCCGCCGCTCGTGCCAAGTGCAGGCTGTGGTTCTTGGCGAGCTTGGCCAGGCCGCGCCCGCGGTGGGCGCGGGCCGTGCCCGTCATCCCGGACAGGTAGCGGCCCTGCCGGTCGGTGAGGGCGAGACTGAAGGCGGCGGGCATGCCGTCGACCACGGCCGCCATGGACAACTGCCGGTCGAGAGCGGGCTGGTGCCAGTGGTGGGCCAGCCACTGCTCATAGGAGAGCGCGTCCGGGGCGGCGTCGACGGGCTCATCCGCGGTCACCTCCATGTCGAGTTCGTACAGCGGGCGCGGGTCGGCCGCGAAGTCGGCGAAGGGGCGGAGTTCCACCCCGGTGGGCGGTTCGGCGAGTGGTGGCAAAGCGGCGTCGGTCAGGTCCAGGCCCAGGAACCGGCCCGAGCGGCCGGTGTGTTGGTAGCCGCGGCGTTCCGCCCAGGCGGGGGAGCGGCCGTCGTCCATGGCCCAGGTGAGGACGGTGTGGACGCCCAGCGACGCCAGATGTTCCTCGGCGGCCGAGACCAGGGCCGAGCCGGCGCCCCGGCCGGTGAAGTCCGGGTGCACACAGGGGCAGAGAAAGGCCCGGCGCGGTTCGTCGTGGCCGGCGTACAGGCCGGTTCGGGCCATTCCCACGATCCGGCCGTCCAGCTCGACCACCAGCAGGCGGAAGTGCTGCTGGGGCGGGGCCTGGTGGACCTCCTGGAGCAACGATTCGGCGGTGAGCACGGCGAACGGCTGGGCGCTGCGGCGGATTTGGGCGGTGGCCTCGGCATCGGCGGGGAGGAAGTCCCGGACGGTAAGCGTCATGCGCCGCACCGTAGGCGGTGATCCGGCTTGATCCAAAGGGTTTTGCCGAACGTGAATGGTGCATGCAACTAGTTGGGCGTAGCGTCGACCGGAGAACGGGGGCGAGCAGCGCCCGGCGCCACACCGGGCGGTCTACCGAGAGGGGACACCGCGACCATGTGCGGAATCACCGGCTGGATCTCCTATGAGCAGGACCTCGGCACCGCCCGGGGCACCCTTGACGCGATGACGCGGACCATGGCCTGCCGGGGACCGGACGCCGGCGGCGTCTGGCTGGACACCCATGCCGCGCTGGGGCACCGCAGGCTCGCGGTGATCGACATCGAGGGCGGCAAGCAGCCGATGACGGTGGAGCGGGACGGGCGTACCCGGCTGGTCACCACCTACAGCGGGGAGGTGTACAACTACCGGGAGCTGAGAGCGGAGTTGACGGCGCGGGGGCACTCGTTCCGTACCGGCAGCGACACCGAGGTGGTGCTGCACGCCTATCTGGAGTGGGGCGAGGCATTCACCGAACGCCTCAACGGCATGTACGCCTTCGCTCTCTGGGACCCGCACACCGAGGAACTCCTGCTGGTCCGCGACCGGTTGGGCGTCAAGCCGCTCTACTACCACCCCACCCCGGACGGGGTGATCTTCGGCTCCGAGCAGAAGGCCATTCTGGCCCACCCCGCCGTGCGCCCCGCCGTGGACGCCGAGGGCCTGGCCGAGATCATGGGCTATGCCAAGACCCCCGGACACGGCGTCTACAAGGGCATCCAGGAACTGCGGCCCGGGCACACCGTGCGCATCAGCCGCTCCGGAGTGACGCTGCGCCGCTACTGGGCACTGGAGGCACGGGAGCACACCGACGACCTACGGACCACCATCGAGCACATCCGCGAGCTGCTGGACGACATCGTCGGCCGCCAGCTGATAGCCGATGTACCGCTGTGCACCCTGCTCTCCGGCGGGCTGGACTCCTCGGTCATCACCGCGCTGGCCGCCAAGGGCCTGGCCGAGGGCGGGCGCGGACCGGTGCGCTCCTTCTCGGTGGACTTCGCGGGCCAGACCGACCGCTTCCGCCCGGACGCGCTGCGCTCCACCCCCGACGGCCCCTACGCCCACGCCCTGGCCGGACATGTCCGCTCCGACCACCGCGATGTGGTGCTGGACACCGCCGCGCTGATGGACCGGACCCACCGGGATGCCATCCTCGCCGCCCGCGACCTCCCGCTGGGCTTCGGCGACGGGGACACCTCGCTCTACCTGCTGTTCAAGGCGATCCGCGAACAGTCCACGGTCGCCCTGTCCGGAGAGTCGGCCGACGAGGTGTTCGGCGGCTACAAGTGGTTCCACGACCCGGTGGCGGTGGCCGCCGACACCTTCCCCTGGATCGCCGGCGGCGCCGCCGACACCTTTGGCTCGGGTGGCAGCCTGGGACGGAGGTCGCTGCTGGGCAAGGACATCCTGGAGAAGGCCGACCTGGACGGCTACACCGCGGCCCGCTACCACGAGGCCCTGGCCGAGGTCCCGCAGCTGGCCGGGGAGAGCGGGACCCAGCGGCGGATGCGCGAGGTCGGCTATCTGCATCTGACCCGGTTCCTCCAGATGCTGCTGGACCGCAAGGACCGCGCCAGCATGGCCGTCGGCCTGGAGGTACGAGTGCCCTTCTGCGACCACCGGCTGGTGGAGTACGTCTTCAACACGCCCTGGGCGATGAAGACCTTCGACGGCCGGGAGAAGTCGCTGCTGCGCGCCGCCACCCGGGACCTGCTGCCCGATGTGGTGGCCGACCGGGTCAAGAGCCCGTACCCCACCACCCAGGACCCGCGCTATGCCCTCGCCCTCCAGGAGGAGCTGCGCAAGGTGGCCGCCGACAGTGACTCCCCGGTCCGGCCGCTGCTGGACTCCTCGGCCCTGGCCGAGGCGCTGCGCGAGGGCGCCGCGGAACCCTTCCGCACCGGCACCGAACTGGTGCTGGGCCTGGACACCTGGCTGCGCACCGGCGGTACCGCACTGGAGCTGTGACCCGGCGTCAGAAACACGCGTGGCGGCGGGCGGCCACCGCCACGCGGCCCGGGCGCCGCACAATGGGCGGTACGATCCGCCACCCAGCCGGGAGTTTCAGATGACCCTGTCCCTGACCGTCGACCCGCACGCCCCCGAACCGCCCTTTGAGCAGATCCGCGCCCGCATCGCCGAGCAGGCCCGCTCCGGAGCGCTGCCGGTGGGCCACAAGCTGCCCACGGTACGGGGCCTGGCCGGGGAACTGGGGCTGGCCGCCAATACGGTGGCCAAGGCGTACCGGGCGCTGGAGACCGACGGGGTGATCGAGACCCGGGGCCGCAACGGCACCTTTGTCGCCGCCCCCGGCGACACCGCCGACCGGGAGGCCGCGGCGGCCGCCCAGGCGTACGCCCAGCGCGCCCACCGGCTGGGCCTGGACCGGGCGGCCGCGCTGGCCGCCGCCCAGGACGCGCTGCGGGCCGTCTACGGAGACTGACCGGCGGAGACTGACCGGCGGAGACTGACCGGCGGGGACTGACCGGCGGGGGCCGGCACAAGCGGGACGAAGCGCCCGCGCCGGATACCCCGTCCCGATACCCTTGCGGGGATGGGACGTCACGATGGGGGTCCGGACACGGCACACCCGGCGCGCTGGCGGCTGACCGCGCTGCTCGGGGCGGTCACGGCCGCCCTGGCCCTGGTGTTCACCCTGAGCGTCGGCTGGGGGACCAGCGGCGGCACCCGCACCCCCGACCCGGGCAAGAACAGCGGCGCCGGCCCCAGCGCCCTCGGCTGGGGCTTCACCCACACCCAGTACAGCGCCGACCTGGGTGACGACGGCGCCCGGCAGACCGCCGACCGGCTGCTCTCGGACACCCCCCTGCCGCAGAACCAGCACATCATGGGCTGGGGCGCCGACAACCCCGAGCCCAGACCCGGGAGTTACAACTTCACCGACCTGGACCGGCGGGTGGCCCTGATGCGCCGCTCCGGGGGAACCCCGGTGCTCACCCTGTGCTGCGCCCCGGACTGGATGAAGGGCGGCGGCCCCACCACCGACTGGTCCCAGAAGTCCCTGGAACGCGCCCCGGACCCCGCCCACTACCAGGACTTCGCCGACCTGGCCGGGGTGATCGCCCAACGGTACCCCGATGTACGGCACTTCATCGTCTGGAACGAGCTCAAGGGCTTCTATGACGACGCCCGAAAGCGCTGGGACTACGAGGGCTACACCCGGCTGTACAACCTGGTCTATGCCGAGCTGAAGAAACAGCGCAAGGACGCCCTGGTCGGCGGCCCCTATGTGGTGATGGACAGCAATGAGCCGGGCTCCGCCTCCAACGCCTCGACCGTCCAGGGCCCTTGGGGTGTGCTCGACCAGCGCTCGGTGGATGTGCTGGACTACTGGAATCAGCACAAGGCGGGCGCCGACTTCGTGGTGGTGGACGGCTCCAGCTACACCCGCGAGGGCAGCCTGCTGATCCCCGACGAGTTCCAGGCCACCGCCAAGTTCGCCGATGTCACCGCCTGGCTGAAACAGACCACCGGCCTGCCCGTCTGGTGGGCCGAGTGGTATGTGGAACCCCCCGACGCCCAGGACGAACGCAAGGGCTGGCCGGAGGCCCGCCGGCTGGCCGTCCAGGCCGTGGCCATGACCGAACTGGCCCGGGCCGGGGTGGCCACCGCCTTCTACTGGAACCCCGAGGACCGGACCGGCACCGACTGCGCGGGCTGCCTGTGGCGGCCCACCCAACAGACCGGCGGTGGCCGCTCGTTGCCGATGTACGACCTGCTCAGCCGGTTCGCCCGGTACTTCCCGCCGGGGACCGGGCCGCGCACTCCCGCGGTCTCCGGCCCGGTACGGGCCCTGGCCTCGGCGCGGGCCACCGTGGTGGTCAACACCCAGGACCGGTGGAGCACGGCCACGGTGGACGGGCACGACCTCAGACTGAGCCCCTATGAGGTGCGCTGGCTGACTTGAGCGTCATCGTCGAGCACCATCCGCATCACCGGCAGCACCCGCCCCGGAGCCACCTCCCGGGCACCGATGCGTTGGGCTCCCATCCGCAGATAGAAGGGCTCTGCGTGCGGATCCGACTCCAGGGTCAGCTCCTGGCAGCCGGCCTCGGCGGCGGAGGCGAGGGCGTGCTCCCACAGCAGGCGCCCCAGGCCGGTGCCGATCACCTCCGGAGCCAGGAACAGGTCTTCCAGGTGGGCGCACGGAGGCCGGCCGGTCAGCTGGTAGAAGCCGATCGCCGCGCCGGCCCGTTCGGCGACCATCACCCGTTCGTCCCGGATGGCGGCCGGGGTGATGGTGAGCTGGTCCCTTACCCGGTCCAAGAAGGCCTGGGGGTAGCCCCAGTGTGCCTTGGAGCGGCGCATCAGCGAGGTGAGCGCCTGGGACTCGTCGGGCCGCGCGGGGCGTAGCAGAACGTCATTCATGGGCTGGAGTCTCACACCGGGTGCGGCCGGGAGCGAGCCGATTCCGGGAGGCCGCCGGTACGTCAGGACAAGGTCACCAGGCGCTGCACCAGCACCCCCGCCACCACCAGCAGTATGGGCATCGCAAACCAGAACGAGCTCTGGAGCAGGCGCCGTTGGCGTGGGCCGGGGCGGAGGGCGAAGCGGGACAGCTCCCGGGCGGTGAGCAGCAGCAGAAGCACCGCGGCGGCGATGGCGCCGGCCACGGTGGCGGGGGTCCAGGTGATCCGGGGACCGCGCGGGCCGGGGCGGGGATCCGGAGCGGCGCCCGGGGGCGGGGACTTCAGCCGGTAGAGGGCGGCGTCCTCATTGCCGAGGACCCGGCTGAGCCGGGGGCTGGTGTCCAGGGCGTGGCGGATACGCCGGTCCCAGTCGGGGGCGTAGCCGGCGGTGAGTTGGAGATAGGTGGACTGGCCGGTGTTGAGCATGAGGTAGGAGTTGGGGCCGGCCTTCTGCAGGGCGGACAGCAGGTCGTCCGGCGAGGCCGGATCGCGGGGGGCCAGGACCGGCTGATAGAGGACGCGCTCCATATCGCGGCCCCCCCAGGGGATGGCGGGGGTGACATTGGTGACCGGGTCGCTGCTGGGCCACAACAGGCGGACCGTCGGCCGGTCATGGGCGTAGACATAGTCCATGGCGGCCACCTCGCCGCCGCGTACCCGCTCAAAGGGCTCATTGCCCCAACGGGCCACCAGAAAGCCGAAGATGAGCACCAGGCCGGCGGTGAGGGTGGCCAGCAGGGCCAGGGGGGTACGGGCGCGGTCGGTGCCCTTGCCCGGGAAGAGGGCCAGGGCGGCCAGCACACAGGCGCCGGGCAGGGCGAACAGGAAGACCCGCAGGGCGACTTCGCCGCCGTAGGACTGCATGCCGAAGGCGAGGAAGGGGACACAGGTCAGCACCAGCAGGGCCAGGTCCGAGATGCCGGCCCGGCGGCGGCGCCACCAGCCCAGGGCGGCGAAGGCCAGCATGCCGCCGGCCAGCGCCACCCGGATGTACAGCACCAGCTTGTGGGTGCTGCTGCCGCCGTGGATACGGCCGGAGACCGAGGAGGACACATTGCCGCCCAGGGAGCCCAGCCCGCCGAAGAGTTCCTTGAAGTGGCCCGACCAGTAGGGCTCGGCCAGGAACCCGATCCACACCGCCAGCAGCACCCCGCACAGCAGCGGCAGCCCGCGCGGGGTGGCGCGGCGCAGCAGCACCAGGGCGGTGAGCACACCCAGCATCACAAAGGGGGTCAGCTGGTGGCTGACGGTGGAGGCGGTGAACAGGGCGACCAGCAGGGCCAGCAGCACGGTGCGGTCGGCGCGGGAGGCGGGGGCCGGATGGCGTTCGCCGGGCAGCCACCGGCCGCGCGGACCCCGGGGCGTCCGGAACCAGACCAGCAGCACGGCCGCGAAGAGCAGATAGAAGAGGTAGTTGAGGGACTGCGGGGAGAAGTAGTCCTGGCCCACCCAGCCGCACAGGGCGAACAGCCAGAGCGCCGTCCACTTGGCCCGCCGCCCGGCCCGCACCGCCCGCAGCAGCAGCGCCAGCGGTACCAGGCACAGCAGTTGGACGGCCAGTGGCCACCAGCGCAGCACCCCGGAGAGGTCGCCGGCGCCGCCGGCCCGGCCGGCCAGCGCCACCAGGGCGAAGAAGCCCGGCCAGCTCCAGCGGGCGTCCAGGTCGGGGGCGGCGGTGCCGGTGCGGTCGATGTAGTCCAGGAAGCCCAGGTGCTGCCAGGCGGTGGGGAAGCGCGGCTGGTGCTCCAGCAACGCCGGGACGGCGTGCAGCGAGACCACGGTGGCCAGCAGCACGGCCGCCAGCAGCCGGGGTTGCGGCCGGTCCAGCCAGAGCGCCCGGACAAAGGCGGCGATCAGCAGTGCCGCGCCCACCAGGGTGGTGACCGGCAGCACGGAGATCAGACCGAGGCCGCCCATGCCGTCCAGGCCGACCTCGTCAACGGTGGTCAGCGGCAGCCAGTACAGGGCCAGCGCACCCAGCAGCAACAGCCAGCCACCCGCCTCCGGCCCCTGCCACCAGGGAGTGCGCGGGGCAGCGGACCGCTCACGGGCGGGCGGTGGCGCGGGGGCCACCGGCCGTACGTCCGGGCGCCGTTCCGGGTGGTCGAAGTCCACCCGTACGCCCAGCGGCAGGGTGTCCGTGTCCAGGGCGGCCCGGGCGGCCCGCAGGCCCCAGCGGTTCTCCGGCCGGGCCTCGGGCCGGTGGTCGCCCCGCACCGCCAGGTCCGCCAGGTCGCCATCGGGCGCCGTGCCGGCGGACCCGGCCGCCGGGACCCTGAGGACCCCACGGAGCCGGAACGCCGCGATCACCGAGATCACCGCCAGACTGGATACCTCCGCCACTCCCTCGCCCACCAGCCCCATGCGCGGCAGCAGCAACAGCGTCAGCCCCAGCACCAGGGCACACAACAAGCCCTGGAGATAGGCCAGTCCGGCGGTGCGGCTCTGGGCCCGCAGCACCGCGAAATAGGTCTCCATCACCACCCGCAGCGCCGCGCCCACCGCGAACCAGCGCAGCAGCGGGGTGGCCGCCTGGGCGTAACCCGGCCCGAACACCCGCAGGATGTACGGCGCCAGTACGAACAGCAGCACACAGACCGGGATCATCAAGGTGGCCATCCGGCGCAGCGCCGCCCGGCAGTTGGCGGCCAGCCGGCCGGGGTCGTGCGAGCCCTCCACGGTGAGCGAGGCACCCATGTTGATGGCCAGCAGATTGACCGTGCCGCCGATGGTGGAGGCGATATAGAAGTAGGCGTTGTCGGCCGAGCTGACCTGGGCGGCCACGATCACCGGCACCAGATAGACCACCGCCAGCGAGAACAGCGAGCCGGTGCAGTCCCCGGCCAGGAAACGGCCCATCTCCCGGTAGGAGGCCGGCCGCGCGGTGCGCTCGGTGGCCCGGACATGGGCCGGCACCAGCCGCCGGAAGACCAGCCAGCCCAGCGGCAGCACCGAGGCGGCGATGGACACCACCCAGGAGACGAACACCCCGGTGGCCGGCAGGGTGGCCGCCAGCGCCACCAGCAGGGCCAGCTTCACCGCCGAGAAGACCGTATTGCCCACCGGGACCCAGGGCGCGCTGCGCAGCCCGGTGAGCACCCCGTCCTGCAGGGTCAGCAGCGACCAGGCCACCACCGCGGCCACGAACACCAGCCCGGGCAGCAGGCCGTGCAGCATCCGGTACGAGGAGCCCCACAGGTCCAGGGTGAGCAGGAAGCCCCCGGCCGCCGCCGCGACCAGCAGCGAACTGCCCGCATAGGTACGGAAGACCAGGCGGCCGGTGGTGGGCCCGGCCACCGGGATGAACCGGGCCAGCGCCCCGGTGAGGGTGACCGCGGTCAGCCCGGCCAGGAACTTCATCGCGGCGATCGCCGCCGAGCCCTGGCCCACCGAGTCCTCGCTGTAGTAGCGGGCCGCCACCAGCCAGAAGCCCACCCCGAGGACCGCGCTGATGCCGGTGTTGAGCATCAGCGCGAAGGCATTGCGGAACAGCGGGCTGCCGCCCGCGGCGGGCTCCGGCCCGCCGTCGTCCGGCCGTACCGTCAACTCCCCGGCCGGTGCGGAGGTTTGTGCGGAGATTTGTGCAGAGGTGTCAGTCACGCGCCCCTCGTGCCCTTCCGGTCACCTGACGGCTCAGCCGGCGGCCCCCGCGGACCATGGCATAGCCCTTGGTCAGCGCCCGGTCGGCGGCGAACAGCCGGCCCACCGCCCGGCCGCGCACCAGATGTTCGAACTCCGTCAGCGCGGTGCGGCGACGCACCGTCACCCGGCGCAGCCCATAGGGACCCTGGCCACGGACCGCCAGCGCATTGCCCACCGCCAGCGAGACGCCGAACCCGCCCTCCCGCACCGCCCGCCGCACCCGGCGGCTGGAGTAGCCGTAGGGATAGGCGAAGGAGACCGGGGGACGGCCCAGTTCCTGGGCCAGTATGTCCCGGCAGTGGCCGATCTCGAACGCCAGCGGTTCATCGGCGAGTTGATCGAGTTGCGGATGGGTGTGGCTGTGCCCGCCGATCTCGGTGCCGGCCGCGGCCAGCTCACGGACCTGGTCCCAGTCCAGCATCCAGTCCAGCGCGCCCCCGGTGGCATGCTCACCGCGCAGCCAGCCGGTGGAGACGAACAGCGTGGCCCGCAGCCCGTGTTGGGCCAGCACCGGCAGGGCGTGACGGTGCACGCCCTCATAGCCGTCGTCAAAGGTGATCAGCACCGGCCGGGGCGGCAGCGGACGCCCCGCATGCCAGGCGGCCGCCAGCTCGCCGGCGGTGAGCGCGGTACGGCCCAAGTCGGCCAGCAGGGCCATCTGTTCGGCGAAGGCGTCGGGGGACACCGAAAGGCCGTAGGCGGCGCGGGCCGGGGCGTGCGCCACCGCGTGGTACATCAGGATGGGTACCGGGGCCCCGTCCATACCGTCCTGGCTCATACCGCCCCGGCTCATACCGTCCCCCTGGTGAAGCGGCCGCCCTGGCGGCGGGCCCGGACGCTGCCCACCAGATAGCCACCGGTGGTGACGGCCAGCCCGGCCACAATGGCCCCGGCCCGGCCGGCACCGCCCGGGCGGCCCAGCAGCGCGTCCCGCAGCCCCCGGGCCACCCCGGCCGGCAGCACCCGGGTGGTGTACCGGCGCTCCGAGGCCAGCCCGGCCCCGGCGCCCACGCTCCGCGCCACCAGCGCCTTGGACAGCCCCTCGGCATAGGCACGGGTACCGAAGTAGCCGAAGCGCTCCCGGGCCGCGGGCACCCGGTGGTGGATCACCGCCCGGTCGTCGATCAGCAGCAGGGCGTCCGGCACCGCCCGGGCCAGCCGGATGCACAGCTCGGTCTCCTCGCCGCCCAGCGGCAGCCGCTGCCCGTCCCGGCCGATGCCGCTGGCGAAGCCGCCCACCGTCACCAGCGCCGACCTGCGGAACGAGGCATTGCCGCCGAGCACATTGCGCACCACCGTCCGGCCCGGCGGCAGCCCCCGGTAGCTACAGCCCACCACCCAGTCGAACTCCTCCGGGAACCAGGCCGGCCGGCGCCGGGAGGCCCACACCGGCTGGGTGCGCCCGCCCACCGCCATCACCCGGGGATCGGTGTAGGCGTGGGCGAAGTGGTGCAGCCAGTCCCGCTCGGCCACCGCGTCATCGTCCAGGAAGGCGACCACCTCGCCGACGGCGGCCGCCACCCCGGTGTTGCGCCCCGCGGACAGGCCGCGCGGACCGGTGTTGGCCAGCACCCGCACCCGCCGCCCGCCCGCGAAGTGCCGGGCCAGCCGGCGCCGGAGCACCGGATGGTGGTCCACCACCACCAGGGTCTCCAGCGCCGGATACGACTGGGCGGCCACCGAGGCCACCGCGGCCAGGATGTCCTGCCAGCGGTCCTCGGTGTAGGCACAGATCACCACGGAGACACCCGGGACCGGGCCGCTCAAGACACCTCCCCACGGCTGGCCGCCGGGGCGATGGCCGGCTGCCGGTGCGCGGTCCGCCGCCGGGCGGTACGGCCGCCGCGCTCGCGCAGGATCACCCGGAGCACCCGCATCCCGTCGCGCACCGCGCGCAGATTGCTGGCGCCATGGATGCGGACGAACTCATGGCTGGGAATCTCCTGGACGCGCAGGCCCGCCTTCACCACTCTGATGTTCATCAGGGTCTCCACCTCGAAGCCCGCGCAGTCCAGGGCGATATCCGCCAGTACCCGCTTCCAGAACGCGTTGTAGCCGTAGCAAAGGTCGGTGTACCGGGCCCCGAACTTGTGGTTCACCAGGGAGCACAGCACCCGGTTGCCCAGCTTGCGGATCACCGTCATATCGTCGGTGCCGCCGCCGTTGGCGAACCGCGAGCCCTTGGCGAAGTCCGCGCCGCCCACCAGCGCGGAGACATAGCTGACGATCTCGTTGCCATCGGCGGAGCCATCGGCGTCCACCATCACGATGATCTCGCCGGTGCAGGCGGCGAAGCCGGTGATCAGGGCATCGCCCTTGCCCTTGCCGCGCTGTTCCACCACCTTGACCGAGGGCCACAGCTCCCGGGCCACCTTCACGGTGTCATCGGTGGAGTTGCCGTCCACCAGGACCACTTCATGGATCCAGGCGGGCAGGGTCTTGAAGACATAGGGGAGGTTCTCCGCCTCGTTCATGGCGGGGATGACCACGCTCACCGGTGGCGCTATCGCGAACTGCGCGGTCACCGGCCGGTATTGCCCGACGAACTCCAGGGCCCGGCCGGCACCCGCGCTCTCCGGGGACCGGTCCTGATCGGCCGCCGGGCGCAGGAAGGAACTCATGAGTTTTGGTATCCCTCTCGTCCGGTGGACCGCCCGCCCCCGAGCGGCCCAAGATGTGTCCGGTTCGAAAAGGGGGTAACCCGCCACCTCCGGCGTGGCATCAAGTGCACGCCGCAGGAGGCGAGTTGATGCTGCTACCCGCGCGACACGCGACTCGGCCCGCCATGACGGGACGAGCGCGGCACCCCCTGCCGCGCTCCGCTCCGGAACCATCGGCGGCCTTCGAGCCCTCCCCGGAGCCGCACTTGACTGATGGACCGATGCGGGTAGATGTACGACGGTATTGAAGCTTGAGAGCGTATGGCAAGAGCTGGGACGGACCCTCCTCCTTTGGTGGCCTTTGTTCCTGGACCGGCGTTTTTCGGGCCTCCGGCGCACGCCCCCGCGGGACGCCCGGAGCGGTATGCCCCTGCCGCAGGTCAGCCGCTCTGCCGGAGCCGCCCCATCTGCTTGAGCAGCCGGTCGGCCGGCTCGAAAAGAGCGGGACGGGACAGCACGGTGTTGCGTAGCGCGCGAACCGGCGCACGGCGCGCGCGATATCCGAGCGCCACCGGATGACATCTGGTCACCCACCCTTCGGAGACGGTGAGTTGACGCGTCTTGAGTGAGTCCTTGTACGCCTTGTCACCACGCCCCAGGTCCAGATGGGCCACTCCCGAGCCGGCCGCCCCCCGGGCCATCCGCAGATGCAGCACCAGGCCGGGGGAGTACTTGCCGAACTCCGGGTCGTACGCCGGGAACCAGCAGGCCAGCACGGTGGGCGAACACAGCCCGAAATGCGCCGCGATGGGCCGCTCGCCGGCCCAGAGCACCGACAGCAGTCCGCGGCAGGACTCCTCACGGGTATGGAAGAGCTGTTTGACCAGGTGGTATATCCAGGGCCGGGCAAAGCGGTCGCTGCGCCCGGTTCTTCGGTACTGGGCCGACTTCCAGGCGATCAGGGTGTCCAGCGCGGCCGGGTCGCGCTCATCGTGGACATAGCGCAACTCGCCCAGATCCCGGGCCAGTTTGCGTTCCTTGGCCAGGGTGGTGCGGGTGAACCTGGGCGACTGCTGGCGCAGCGCGGCCAGATAGGAGTCATAGCCCTGCTCCACATCCATCACCGGCGAGGCGAAGGCGCCGGTGGCGCCCAGCTCAAAGGGTTTCTGACCCTCCACCAGGTGGTCGAACTCCCAGATGGACAGTCCGCAGGCATGCAGTAACTCCCGGGCGTCCCACTGGAATCCGGGCCGGTGCACCACGCCCTGGGCATCCGAGACGCCCAGGCCCACGGCCCGGCCCACACCCCAGGCGGTGCGCTGGTAGGGGAAGAAGGCCACCGGCGCACCCTCCTCGCGGACCACCGCTATCCGTACACCGCGCCGGCAGCGGCCGACCGCCAGCGCGAACTGTGGTGCCAGAAAGGGGTTGGCGAGCTGGGGCGAGCCCTCCGCCGCCGCGCTCGCCTGCAGCGCCGCCCAGGCCACACGGTCGGCCGCCGTGAGCTCCCCGGGCCGGTGCACGCTGATGTCCATCTCAGGAGGCCCGGCCCCGGGCGCCGCGGCGCAGATGCCGGTGGGTGTGGGCCAGCAGGAAGAGCAGCAGACTGACCGCGCCGACCGCGGCCACGCCACCGCGCACCGACCAGCTGTGCAGCGCCAGCATGGTCTGGGCGGTCAGCAGGTCGACGGCCACCGCGCCACCGGTGGCCACCACCGACCGGCTGAGCGGGTCGAGTCCGCGCAGCGCCGCGGCGATGGCGCAGGCCGGCGCCACCAGCAGGAAGAACAGGGTGAACGGTGCGCGCGCCGGAGAGCCGATGTCGGCCAGGGCGAGTGCGGCGCCCACCGCGGCGATGGCCATGGCGACGCCCGCCACCACCGGCAGGGAGTCCCCCGGGTGTCCCCTCGGCTGTGCCGGCTGATGGTCATGACCGGTTCCGGCGGCTTCGGCCGGATCGTCCCGGCCGTCGATGCCGTCGAGTCCACTGAGATCGCTGAAGCTCTGCATTGGCGACTTAGCCCCCCGAAGCGCCGGATGCCGGGCTTCAATGTCGCGCAATGGGCGGATGCGCGTCAAGGTGTGAAGGCCGTGCGAAAAGCCTCCGGCGCGCACGGCGGGCGCCCAAGCGGAGGGTTTCCGTCAAGTGAACGGAAGCCAATGCCGACGCGTCGTCAACTCGCGTAAAACGCAACCCCCTTAGAGGTGTTTCTTTTGTGACGCCAAGTGGTTCCTGAGGTGAATGTTATCGGCAAACTTGACATGGACACTTCCTAAGAGTGCAGGTCACTGCTACCACGGTGATGGCAGAAACCCTGCTAGGGAGGTTTACATGCAATTGTCCCGTATCACGGGTTTTCTATCGGCTGCCGCTCTCACCCTCACCGTCACTCTGGGCGTCGCCACCAACGCCCAGGCCGCCCCGGCGAGTTCCGGGCCGGCCTATGTGGCCATGGGGGACTCCTACTCTTCGGGAGTGGGCGCCGGTTCCTACGATTCCGACAGCGGAGGCTGTAAACGCAGCACCCAGGCGTACCCCGCGCTCTGGGCCGCCGACCACGCACCCTCGGACTTCGCCTTTGTCGCCTGCTCCGGCGCGCGCACCGGCGATGTGCTCGACCAGCAGATGGGCGCGCTGAACTCGGACACCGGGCTGGTCAGTCTGTCCATCGGCGGCAATGACGCCGGCTTCTCCAGCGTCATGCAGAGCTGTGTGCTGGGCAGCGACAGCTCCTGCCTGGACCGGATCAACCAGGCCGGCACCTTCGTCCGGGACCAGCTGCCCGGGCGGCTGGACAGCGTCTACTCGGCGATCAGCGACAAGGCGCCCAACGCCCGGGTGGTGGTGCTGGGCTATCCCCGGCTCTACAAACTGGGCGGCACCTGCATCGGGCTGAGCGACACCAAGAGACGCGCCTTGAACGCGGCGGCCGACCTGATGGACTCGGTGATCGCCAAGCGGGCCGCCGACCATGGGTTCGGCTACGGGGATGTGGCGGCGGCCTTCGCCGGCCATGAGCTGTGCTCCGGCAGTCCCTGGCTGCACAGCGTGTCCTGGCCGGTGGACGAGTCCTACCACCCGACCGCCGACGGGCAGTCCCAGGGCTATCTGCCGGTGTTCACCTCGGCAGCGGGCTGAACGGGTTCCCGCGCCCCGTCAAGGGGCGCGGGGCTTCAGTAAGGGCTGTAGGAGGAGGACGGCGCGGCGGTGGGTGTGCCGGGGGAGCCGGTCCGGCAGGTGACATCGAACCGCACATGGTTGGACGTCAACTTGCGCGGGCTCTTCACCTCCACAGCCATCCAGTCCTGCCGGGGGTCGCCGGACCCCCGGCCGGTCTCGGTGTGCCGCACGCTCACCGTCTGCGACTCGCCCAGCGAGACCGTCTTCCAGCCGCCGTCCGACACCTTGCCGCTGCCGCTGACCCAGCGGTAGACCACCTGGGCCGGGGTGCGGTCGACGGTCAGGGTCGCCGTGAACGACGGGGCCTGGTCATCGGGGACCGGACAGGGGCCCGTGTAGTGGTCCCGCTCCGGCTTCACCTCGGCCCGTACCCCGGGGGCGGCCGAGTAGGAGGCGGACGGGCTGTCCTGGCCATGCTGTCCGCTCTGGGTGGTGTGCTCGCCGGACGGCCGGGCGGGCGGTGCCTCCTGGCCGCCGCCGGAGCTCTGCCCGCCGTGCGCCGAGGAGGAGCCGCCCGAACCGCTGCCCCGGTCGGCCAGCGCCCAGGCCAGCGCGGCGATGGCCAGCACCGCCAGCACCGCGGCGGTCACCAGGAACACCAACGGCCGCCTGGAGCGGGGAGGTTCGCCGGTGGTGGTGGCACCAATGCCGCCGCCACCGGGCGGCGGGACCGCGGCCCGCGCCATGGGCGCCGCCGGATCGCCCGGCGGGGGCCCGGCGACGGTGGGGGTGTAGCCGGCGGCGGGTGCCGGGTGCGGGGTGCCGCCGGCGGCCACGGTGTGCAGCATCCGCTCGGCCCCGGCCGCGTCCAGGCGGTGCGCGGGGTCCTTGCGCAGCAGGCCGTCGATCACCGGGGTCAGCGCGCCGGCCCGGACCGGCGGCGGCAGTTCCTGGTCCACCACGGCCCGCAGGGTGCTCAGCGGGGTGTCCTGACGGAACGGGGAGTGGCCCTCCACCGCCGCGTAGAGCGTCACCCCGAGCGACCACAGGTCCGACTCCGGCCCCGGCGGGCGGCCCAGCACCCGCTCCGGGGCGAGGAACTCCGGCGAGCCCACCAGCTGTCCGGTGACGGTCAGGGCGGCATTGCCCTCCACCATGGCGATGCCGAAGTCGGTGAGCACCACCCGGCCGTTGCTCGCTATCAGTACGTTGGCCGGTTTGACATCCCGGTGCAGCACCCCCACCGCATGGGCGGCGCGCAGCGCGGCCAGCACCTCCGCGCCGACCCGCGCGGCCCGGGCGGGTGTGACGGGCCCGTCGGCCTCCAGGACATCGGCGAAGGACAGCCCCCGCACCAGCTCCATCACGATCCAGGGCCGGCCGTCCTCGGTGACCACATCGTGCACGGTGACCACATTGCGGTGTGAGATACGGGCCGCGGCGCGCGCCTCGCGCTCCAGGCGCGTGTACAGCAGCCGCACTTCACCCGGCAGCAGCCCGGCCGGCGCCCTGACCTCCTTGACCGCCACCTCGCGGCCCAGTATCTCGTCCCAGGCGCGCCATACCACGCCCATGCCGCCCCGGCCCAGTTCGTCGCGCAGCCGGTAACGGCCCGCCAGCACCCGTCCGCCGTCGAAGGCGTCGCCGCTCATGCCGCACCCCTCCCCCCGAGAGAGCGATTCCGGGTGAATGTACCGCAACGGAGCGTGATTGCCACCGCCTTCGTACCCTATTGTCCGTCTCAACTGATGCCCGGTGACAGCCGGTTCGCGCCATGTGCGTCAACACCCTTGACGGGGTGGTGAATCCGATCCGCCGATGCGCGGATGACGCGATGGGGCGATAGGGTTACCCTGCCTTGGCCGGGTGCCTCGTACGGGTGGGGAGTCTCATGGAACAGATAACTATGCGCAGCAGGCCGCGGGTGCCTGCCATCAGCTACGGGAGTAGCGCCTCCAGCGCACGCCTGGAGCGTCATCTGGCGGTGCTGAGCGGCCCCGCGCTGCCGCAGCGTGAGGTGGAGGGCGCCACCTCGCTGATGCGTGAACTCACCACGCGTGACCACACGCGCACCGAGTCTCGCCGTACCGCCCGGGTCTCGCTGTTCGCCCCGCTGCGGCGGCTGCGCCGCTCGCTGTTCGGCAGCCGCTCCTGATCCGACCGTCGCCCGTACCCGGCACCACTCCCGACCCCGTACCCCGTACCGGCCGTCGCGCTCAGTGCGCGTCCAGGGTGACCGTGAAGGAGAAGCGGTCGCCGCGGTAGCGGATGCGGGCGACGTCCACCACCCGGCCGTCCTCGTCATAGGTGATGCCCGTGTAGTGCAGGATCGGGCTGAGCAGCGGCACTTGGAGCAGCCCGGCGGTCTCCGGGTCGGCCAGCCTCGCCTCGACGGTGTCCGTGATACGGCTGATGCGCACCCCCACCACATCGCGCAGCACTTTGGTCATGGGCCAGCGGGCGAGGTCGCCCGGATGGATCTGCTCCGCCAGTTCGGGACGTACCAGATTCTCGGCCCAGTTGGTGGGCTCGCCGGAGCTCTCGTCCGAGCGCAGCCTGCGGAAGGCGACCGCCTCGGTCAGGTCCGGGAAGTGCTCGGCCAGCTCGGCGGGCACCGGGGCCGGGCCGTGCCCCAGGACGGTGGTGTGCTCCCCGGACTGCTGGGCCACGATGGTGTCCACCGAGCCCAGCAGCCGCACCGGTGAGGTGCGCCGGGCACTCGGCTCGATAAAGGTGCCCCGTCTGCGGTGCCGGGTGATCAGCCCCTCCGCCTCCAGCTCCTTGAGCGCCTGGCGCATTGTCAGCACGCTGACCCCGTAGTGCTCGGCCAGCGCGTCCTCGGTGGGCAGGCGCAGTGAGTCGTCCGGCCGGCGCCCGAGTATGGACGCACGCAAGGACTGTGACACCTGGTACCAGAGCGGCAGTTTGCGATTGAGAGCCAGGGAGTCGGGGGCGAAGGAGGTCAACTGGGCTCCCTAGGAGGAGAAGTGGCGCTCCAGACCCTGCCACACCCCGTCATAGCCCCGCTGCAGGTGGTCCGCGCCGGCCGCCTGCGGGGTGAGCGCGATCGGCCAGCGGGTCTCGAACATAAAGGCAAGCCCGTCGTCCACCTTGTGCGGCTTCAGCTCGGCCGCGCTGGCCGCCTCGAAGGTCTCCCGGTCCGGGCCGTGCGCCGACATCATGTTGTGCAGCGAGCCGCCGCCCGGCAGGAAGCCCTCGGCCTTGGCGTCATAGGCGCCCTCGATCAGCCCCATGTACTCGCTCATCACATTGCGGTGGAAGTACGGCGGCCGGAAGGTGTCCTCGCCCACCAGCCAGCGCGGGGCGAACACCACGAAGTCCACGCCGGCCAGCCCCGGGGTGTCGGACGGCGAGGTGAGCACGGTGAAGATGGACGGGTCCGGGTGGTCATAGCTGATGGTGCCCAGCACATTGAAGCGGCGCAGGTCGTAGACATAGGGCACATGGTTGCCGTGCCAGGCCACCACATCGAGCGGCGAGTGGTCATAGACGGCCGACCAGAGGTTGCCGCAGAACTTGTTGACCACCTCCACCGGGCCCTCGGTCTCCTCGTAGGCGGCCACCGGGGCCAGGAAGTCCCTCGGGTTGGCAAGGCCGTTGGCCCCGATCGGGCCCAGGTCGGGGAGTACGAAGGGCTGTCCGTAGTTCTCGCAGACGTAGCCGCGCACCAGCGGATCCAGCGGCTCCACCCGGAAGCGCACGCCGCGCGGGATCAGCGCCACCTGGCCCGGCTCGGCGCGCAGCAGCCCCAGTTCGGTGCGCAGCAGTAGCCCACCGGACTCCGGGACGATCAGCAGCTCGCCGTCCGAGTCGCTGAACACCCGGTCGCGCATCGGGAAGTTGGCGGCATAGAGATGGATGGCCATGCCGGTGCGCTGGGCGGCGTCCCCATTGCCGCCCAGCGTCCACAGCCCGGCCAGGAAGTCGGTGCCCTCGGCGGGCTCGGGCAGCGGGTTCCAGCGCAGCCGGTTGGGGTCGGGCACGGTCTCGGTGAAGGGGGCGCCGCGCAGGGCGCCATTGTCGGCCCGGGCGAACGGCGGGTGCGCCGCCGAGGGCCGGATGCGGTACAGCCAGGACCGGCGGTTGCGGTGCCGGGGCTCGGTGAAGGCGCTGCCGCTGAGCTGCTCCGCATAGAGCCCCAGGGGGGCTCGCTGGGGCGAGTTGCGGCCCAGCGGCAGAGCACCGGGGACGGCCTCGCTGCTGTGCTCATTGCCGAAGCCGGACGCGTAGGACAGGCCCTCGGCCGTCTTGCGCGCCTGCTCGTGCTCCATGCCGGTCATCGTGTCTCCCGCCGCCGCTGGATTCCTGTGTAAGACCGTAGGATTCCCGGCGGGCGGCGTCAACGGGTGTGGCCCGCCCGCCGCTGAGGCCGCTTGACATCTCCATTAGGAATCCGGGTGGGGCAGGCCGACCACGATCAGGGCCAGACCGGCCACCAGGAAGTTGCGCTCGGCGGCCTGGAGCCCGTTCCACTTCGCGGACTGCCACATGGCGAACCACTCGCCGCCGATGGCGATAAAGCCCATGCCGAACAGCAGCAGGAACAGCACCAGGCCCAGGGTGCTCACCCGCCGGGCCCGGCGTCGGTGGGCCCGGCCGCGCAGCCAGAGGACGGTGCCGGTGACCAGGACGGCCGCGGTGAGCACCTCCCAGCCGATGATGGCCAGATAGGCCAGGTCCTGGAGGGCGTGCGAGGTGATCGCCCGCCACATCAGATGGTCACTGCGGAAGGTGGTGTCCATCGCCAGCACATGCCGGACGAACTGCCGGTTGGTGTCGAAGTCGGTGATGTTCCCGAAGGCGACCAGGGCGGTGTAGAGGGCGACGGTGGCGGTGAGGGCGGTGGCGGCGGTGGTCAGTGAGGCGGGAGCGGAACGATGGCGGATCCAACCGGTGCGTAACATAAGGCCCCCTTTGTCGTGTCCCGTTGACAGGATCGTGCCCGCCGTGGCATCGGACCGAACCCACGCCCGACGGGTCCACCGGTAGGGTGGCCGCTGGGGAGGGGATCGCACGCCATGGGAACCGAGGAGTGGGCCGAGGTCACGCCGGACGCCGCACGGCGCCTGCTGACCGCCGCGGTGCGGGCCTTCGCCGAACGCGGCTATCACGCCACCACCACCCGGGACATCGCCGGCCGGGCCGGGATGAGCCCCGCGGCCCTCTACATCCACTACCGCACCAAGGAAGAACTCCTCTACCGCATCAGCTCGGTGGGACACCGGCTCGCCCTGGACCTGCTGCGCCGGGCCCGCGACAGCGCCGGGACTCCGGCCCAGCGCCTGACCCGGGCGGTCGGCGACTTCGTCCGCTGGCACGCCGAACACCACACCACCGCACGGGTGGTGCAGTACGAACTCAGCGCGCTGGCCGAGGAACACCACACCGAGATCCTCGAACTGCGCCGCGCCACCGATGCCGCGGTGCGCACCATCCTCGAAGACGGCGTGGCGGCGGGCCAGTTCACCGTCCCCGACATCCGCGGCACCACCGTGGCCGTGCTCTCGCTCTGCGTCGATGTGGCCCGCTGGTTCCGCGAGGACGGCAGGCACACGCCGGGCGAGGTGGGGGAGCTCTACGCGGGGCTGGTGCTGCGGATGGTGGGCTGCGCCGGGGCGTAGGGCCTCACCAGAGGTAGCGGGAGAGGGACTCCGCCACACACACCGGCTTGTCGCCCCCCTCCCGCTCCACGGTCACCACCGTGGTGAGCTGGACACCATCGGGCACCTCGGTCACGGCGGCCAGCCGGACCCGGGCCCGCAGCCGGGAGCCGGCCGGTACCGGGGCCGGGAAACGGACCTTGTTCAGGCCGTAGTTGAGACCCAGCCGGGCGCCCTCCACCCGCAGCACCGCCGGTACCAGGACCGGCAGCAGGGAGAGCGTCAGATAGCCATGGGCGATGGTGGTGCCATAGGGGCCCGCCCCGGCCCGCTCCTGATCCACATGGATCCACTGGTGATCACCGGTGGCCTCCGCGAACAGGTCGATCCGCCGCTGGTTCACCCGCAGCCAGCCGCCGGGCCCGAACTCCTCGCCCACGGCGGCCCGCAGGCCGTCCGGCGAGGTGAAGATCCGGGGTTCTGCCATCAGTTGCCTCCCACGGCCGTTCAACCCGCGATCACCAAGGTGCCGTAAAGTCTTCAACCGTGCCGCAGATTACCAATGACGTCCATGAACTCACCGTGGGTCAGCTCGCCGCCCGTAGTGGCGCCGCCGTCTCCGCACTGCACTTCTATGAGGCCAAGGGGCTGATCACCAGCCGCCGGACCAGTGGCAACCAGCGCCGGTACGAGCGGGACGCGCTGCGCCGGGTGGCCTTTATCCGGGCCGCGCAGCGGGTGGGCATCCCGCTGGCCACCATCCGCGAGGCGCTGGCCAAGCTGCCCGAGGAACGGACGCCGAACCGGGAGGACTGGGCCCGGCTGTCGGAGTTGTGGCGGAGTGAGCTCAATGAGCGGATCAGCCGGCTGGAGCGCCTGCGCGATCACCTGGATGACTGCATCGGCTGTGGCTGTCTGTCGCTGGCCAAATGCGCGCTGTCGAATCCCGATGACGTCTTCGGGGATCGCGGAATCGGTTCACGGCTCGGCTGAACCCGGAAAAGAGGAATTGTTAATTCCCTTTTTTTGTCATGTGACGTTGATCATGTTCACTTCAAGGAATGTTAATCGATAAGGTCGCCCGTGGATGTTGCAGGGACATCCCAATATATCCGATTGACCGAATAGGGAACGGGTGATCCGACATGCGCGGAAAGCGTGTTGTCCAGATTCTGGGCGCTGCGGCGGCCGCACCTCTGCTGGTGCTGGCGACCACCACCGCGGCGCTCGCCGACGGTGACACCCACTGGATCCACCAGAAGTCCGGCAAGTGCCTGGAGGCGGCATTCGACGGCAATGGCACGCCGAATGGCGTCCAGGTCTACTCGTGCCCTTCCGGTGACCGGGCCTGGCACGACGTGGACAACGGCGACGGTACCTGGCTGGAGCAGGCCAACTACGGCTCGGGCTATTGTCTGACGGCCGATGGGGGCACCCCTTATCTGGCGTCGTGCTCCGGGGGTGACAACCAGCGCTGGTACGAGAACGGTGTCGGCAACGGCGGCTACAACCTCAAGAACAAGGCCACCCAGACCTGTCTCGACAGCAATGGCAGCAGCGTCTACATGCTGGACTGCAACGGCGGTCAGTACCAGATCTGGAGGTAATCCCGTTCCGGGTGATTTCCCGGAATTCGGTAATTCTCGCCAAGGTGAAAACGGGGGATTTGATTTGTCTGGCCTGAAGGTCAAGAGCGTACTCAAAGCCGCGCTGCTCGTCCCGGCCGTACTGTTGGCCACGGCCACCGCCGCCCATGCGGATGGCGATGTCCAGTGGGACCACCAGCACGGTGGCGGCTGCCTCACCGGTATGTGGGACCACCACTTCGGGTGGAACGATGTCGGCCTCTACCCTTGCTCGTTCGGTGCCGCCAAGTGGCATGACATCAACCAGGGCGACGGCACCTGGCTGGAGCAGCTCCGCGAGGTCCCCGGCTACTGCCTGGCGGGCTACACGGACCACGATGCCTATATCGAGAAGTGCACCGGTAACGACTACCAGCGCTGGAAGGAAATCGACACCGGTCACGGCTGGGTGCTGCAGAACAAGGCCACCCAGGAGTGCCTGGACGCCGACGGCAACAACAAGGTCTATATGCACTCCTGCAACTACGGCGACTACCAGCTCTGGAAGTGATCTGCGCGCCCTGAGCCGGCCGGCCCGCTCCCTCCGGGGGCGGGCCGTGCCCGTCGCGGCGCTAACGCCCCGGCGGCAGCAGTGAGCCGGCCCGTTTGACGGTGCGGAGCAGGGGCACCGTCTCGATGTCCCGGACGCCGGGCAGTGCACCGGCCCGTTCGGTGAGGTAGTCGTAGAGGCCGTAGACGTCCCGGCACAGGACCGAGGCCAGCAGGTTGGTGGGGCCGGTGGTGGCGGCCGCGAAGGCGATCTCGGGGTGCTGGACCGCCTATGCCGCGCTGACCCGGGGTGTGGACCTCAGGCCCGGGGACACGGTGCTGGTGTCGGCTGCCGGTGGCGCCATCGGGTCGATGGCCGGGCAGCTCGCCCGGCTGCTGGGCGCCGGGCGGGTGATCGGCAGCACCGGCTCCGCGGACAAGGCGCGGGCGCTGGTGGCGGAGTTGGGCTATGACGCGGCCGTGGTACGCGGTGCTCAGGAGCCGCTGGAGCGGCAGCTGGCCCGGGCGGCGCCTGGGGGCATCGATGTCTTCCTGGACAACACCGGTGGCGAGCAGCTGCGTTGCGCGGTCACCGTGGCCCGCGAGGGGGCCCGCTTTGTCCTGGTGGGTGCGCTGTCCGGGCAGTTGGCGGCGCGGGGTGCCGGGCGGACCTGTCCGGTGGAGCTGGACTCCTTCCAGCTCCTGTTGAAGAAGATCACCATGCGGGGCTACAGCGCCGACGAGGACTTCGCCACCGGGCACCCGGAGTGGCTGCGGCGGTTCGGCGGCTGGCTGCGCTCCGGCGAGATCGTCTTCCCACAGGTGCGGGTGACGGGCCTGGAACACGCGGTCACCGCCCTGCTGGAGGTGATCCGGGGGCGGCATCTGGGCACCGTCATCGTGGAACTGCCCAGGGAGCCGGAACTCCCCTGAAACAAGGGCGGGTTCAAGGGCGCTCCACGGCCCGGAACCCGCCCGCATCTCCCTCAGGCCACGGCGTACCGGACCTCGGCCGAGCGCTGCCGGGCCAGGGACACCGCGCCGGCGGTGAGGACCCCCGGCGGCACCACGATCCCGCAGTCCACGCACACCGGCCCCTGCAGGGGGTAACGCTCCAGGTCGGTGCGCCACTCGATGTGCCGCTGCGCGCAGACCGGGCAGCACTCGCCCGGCCGTCCCTCCATGGCGGCGATCACCCGCCGCAGCACCTCGGCCAGCGGCTCGGCCGGCTGCACGGCCGGGCTGGCACAGGGCACGATGTCGCATCCGCCCCAGGTGTTGCGGTGCCAGTCGTCCACCGGGCTGGTCTGGCGGATGCCGTCACACTTCTCCCGCCTGCGCCGCCCGGCATAGGTGGCCTCGTACGCCAGCCACACCTCCCGGGCCTCCTCCAGCTCGGCCAGGGCCGCGATCAGCCGGGCCGGGTCGGGGGAGCGGTCGTCGGGGGCGAAACCCGCCCGGGCGCACAGATGCCGCCAGGTCGCCCGGTGCCCATAGGGGGCGAAACGTTCCAGGCATTTGCGCAGGCACGTCCGTCGCAGAGCGATGGTGTTCCCTGGATTGCGAACCTCTCGTGCGAGAGCTCTGAAACCTGCCACTGCATCCCACCTCCGGCGGCGCGGACTCGGACCGACATCGAAGTGACGTAAGCCGTCGCCATTCGGATCCCCCGGTCCGGCCGGGGTAGTCGTGCGCCGGGCGCGCGGGCCGTCAGTCCACAAGCCCTCCGGCGGCCAGGATCAGCCGGGCGAGCTCCGGGTGGCAGATGTCGCTGTGCGCTCCGGCCGGCGGACCGCCGTGCCGCACCACGGCCGAGACGTCGACGTTCACACACCCGTTGCCGGGCAGGGGGCCGGCCGGGCCGGTGTCCGGGCAGCCGGGGAGCGCGCGGATGCCGTCGTGCCCCAGCGCTCCCCAGCGCGCCTCATCGGGGACCAGCAGCGAGGAGTCGTCGTCGGACAGGTCGGAGACCAGCGGGTAGAGCACGGCCAGCGCCAGGTCGTACCGGGAGTGGCAGCACAGCAGGGGGCCGTGCACCCGGTCCGGCACCCCGCCCAGCACCCCGCCGCGCTCCGGGGCGAAGGGCAGCCGGGGGCTGAACGCGTAGTGGGAGAAGGCTCCTTGGAGCAGGGTGACCGAGCGGAGCGTGTTATTGCCCGGTGCCACCGAGGCCAGTGCGAAGGAGACCAGCCGGGCCCCGAAGCTGTGCCCCACCAGATGGACCCGGACGGCGGGTGTGGCGCGGGCCAGGGAGTTGAGCACCGGGCCCAGCCCCTGGCGTCCCACCACTCCCGCACGGCGCTTCATCTCCCAGTAGGTGGCCTGCCGCAGTGCCTCCAGGGCGCCGCCCCACACCCGCCCGCCCAGGCCGCCGAACAGCTCGGCCACCGAGGCGCCGGTGGATTCCAGGGCGTCGGCCAGCCGTTCGCAGACCTCCTTGGCGTCCCGGCCGGAGAACGGCGGTGCCACCGGGTCCGCCTCGGTGTCCCGCACCTCGTGCCCGCCGTCGCCGACCAGAGTCCGGACCAGCGCTATGAACTCCGTCAGCGCCGCGCGCCCATGCGGCCGGCTCGCCAACAGGCCGGATATCCGGTCCAGTACCGCCTCCTGGCCGGGAAAGACCGTGGCCAGTGCCCGCCGGGTGTCCGGGGCGAGTCCCGGGCCCGGGGCGGCCGCCGTCCGGGCCGGGAAGGCCGGCACCGGTTCGTCGGTGAAGCGCATCGACGGCCAGACCACCCCGGTGTAACCGAGGCGCACCCCGGGGGGCGCAGCGGCGAGCAGCGCGGGGAAGGGTGCGAAGAAGGCGGTGTAGAGGGTGGTGGCGGTGCTGCGGTCGTTGTTCCAGCCGTGTACGAAGACCAGCAGATCGGTGAGGTCCTGTCCGGCGGTGCCCCGCAGCAGGGCGTCCCGCTGATGCGGATCGGTGTGCCCGTCCTTGTCGAAGGTCAGCTCCCAGTAAGGCCGTACGCCGATGCCCGCCATGGTGACTCCCGGTCGCGGTCCTTTTGAAGCGCATGGTCCTGCTGTCAAGAGGGCGTGTCCAGCCTTCTTTTGAGTGGTTCGCATCGCCGCGGGGGGTTCGGTTCCGGACCCGCCGCGAGGTCAACCCGCCCTGGGCGCAAGGCAGCTGGCAAGATCCTGGGACATCAGCCGTGCGCCGGGCACGGCGCCGCGATCGAGCGGAGGGGTGGGGCCATGACGAGGGGCGAGACGGCCGGAACGACGGGATGCCGGACCAGACCGGTGCCGCAGCGGCTGCTCGCCGCCGCCACCCGGCTCTTCGCCGACCAGGGCTATGACCGCACCTCCGTACAGGAGATCGTGGCGGCGGCCGGGGTCACCAAGGGGGCGCTGTACCACTACTTCGGTTCCAAGGACGACCTGTTGCACGAGGTGTACGCGCGGGTGCTGCGGCTCCAGCAGGAGCGGCTGGACGCCTTCGCCGAGGCCGACGCGCCGGTGGAGCGACGGCTGCGGGACGCGGCCGCGGATGTGGTGGTCACCAGCATCGAGAACCTCGATGACACCAAGATCTTCTTCCGCTCGATGCACCAACTCGGCCCGGAGAAGCGCAAACAGGTACGGGCCGAGCGGCGGCGCTACCACGAACGGTTCCGGGCGCTGATCGAGGAGGGGCAGCGCACCGGGGTGTTCTCCACGGCCACCCCCGCCGACCTGGTGGTGGACTACCACTTCGGCTCCGTCCACCACCTCAGCAGCTGGTACCGGCCGGACGGCCGGCTCACCCCGCGCCAAGTGGCCGACCACCTGGCCGACTTGCTGCTGCGGGCGCTACGGCCGTAGCGGGATGCCGCGCTATGCGTGACAGGCCACCGGGCGCCCGCCGTTGAGCACCGTCATGTCCTGGAAGGCGGCCATCACATCCACCGGTTCGCCGTCCAGGGCCGCGTAGACGCGGTGCAGATTGGCCACCAGCCGTTCGCTCTCCCTGAGCCGGGCGTACTCGCCGAGGTCGGCGGCGCGGGCGGCCTCCAGGGGCGTCCAGCCCTTGCGGCGTGCGGTAGTGGCGAGTTGGTCCAGGAAACGGAGGTAGCCCTCCACGGTGTCATAGACGCCGGGGTCGGTGACCGCGCCATGGCCGGGGACCACCACCCGGGCGTCCAGGGCGCGCAGCCGCTCCACCGCCCGCAGCGATCCCTCCAGCGACCCCATCAGGACGAACGGGGTGCCCCCGTTGAAGACCAGGTCGCCGGTGAAGACCACCCGCTGCTCCGGCAGCCAGACGATGGAGTCGCCGAGGGTGTGCGCGGGGCCCGGGTGGATCAACCGCACCTCGATGTCCCCGATATGGAGGGTGAGGGTGTCGGAGTAGGTAAGGGCCGGCGGGGTGATGTCCACCTCGCCGTACTCCACTTCCGGCCAGACCAGGTGCAGTTGGCGGCCGGCCGCGATGGTCTGCTCCCGGCAGGCGTGGTGGCCGATGATGATGGCCTCGGGGGCGAAGAGGCAGTTGCCATAGGTGTGGTCACCGTGGTGGTGGGTGTTGACCACCAGGGACGGCGCCGGGGCGCCGGACGCCAGTACCGCCTCGCGCAGGGCCCGGGCCCGGGGCAGGGTGGCGGCGGTGTCGATCAGCAGGGTGCGGTCCCCGTCGGTGACAAAGCCGGCGTTGTTCAGGCACCAGCCGCCGTCGGGCTGGATATAGGCGCTGACGCCGGGGGCGAGGGGCACGGTGAAGGGGGTCTCGGCTGGCATCCGCCCACCTTATCGATCACCCATGGAGCGTCAGGGGCGGTTCTCCAGGCCCGGGCGGAGCCGGTCCAGCAGGGTGTAGAGAGTGGTGCGCTCGTCCTCGGTCAGCGCGTCCAGCGCGCTGTGGGTGGCCTGCATCTCGGCCCTCACCCGCTGGATGATCTCCCGGCCCTCGTCGGTGGCCACCACGTTCTTCACCCGGCGGTCGGCGGGTTCGGTCTCCCGGCGGACCAGGCCGCGGGCCTCCAGCCGGTCCACGATGCCGGTGACATTGGAGGCGTCACAGACCAGCAGCTGGGCCAGGCCGCGCATCGGCACCGGGCCCTTGAGCTGGGCGAGCAGCTTGGCCTGGACCGAGGTCAGGCCGTGCCGGGCGGCGGCGGCCGCGAAGTCCTGCCACTGGGCGGTGCCGAGGGTGGCCACCAGCTCCAGAAGCTGGGCCTTGGTGGGAGTGATGCTGGCCGTCATGGTTCCGAGTCTACTCAAGAGCTTGACTGTCTAAATCATTAACTTGACTACCTGAAGTATTCGGGGCTAGTTTTACCCAGTTGCTTGATGGCCTCAAGCATCAATGTCGTGAAGCAACCTCGGAGGAACCCCGTCCCATGACGTCCCAAGCACCCGTTTCCAAATCGGGGAACGAGACGGTCATCGTCTTCGCCCTGAGCCTGGCGGCCATGGTCGTCTCGATGATGCAGACCCTGGTGGTGCCGATCCTGGGCCTGATCCAGCGCGACCTGGGCACCAGCTCCGCCAATGTCAGCTGGGTCACCACCGCCACCCTGCTCTCCGCCGCCGTGTTCACCCCGCTGCTGGGCCGCTTCGGTGACCAGCACGGCAAGAAGAAGACGCTGGTGGGCGTGCTGGTGGTGATGGTCGCCGGCTCGGTGCTGGCAGCCGTGACCCACTCGCTGCTGTGGCTGATCGTCGGCCGGGTGCTGCAGGGCGCCGCCACCGCCATCTTCCCGCTGGCGCTGTCCGTGCTGCGCGAGGAGGTCCGCCCGGCCAAGCTGCCCGGCGCCATGGCCATGGTCAGCGGCACCCTCGCCTTCGGCAGCGGCCTGGCGCTGGTCGCCACCGGCCTGCTCACCTCGGGCGACCACCCCGACTACCGCAGCGCCTTCTGGCTGGCCACCGGCCTGGCCGCGCTGGCGCTGGTGGCGGTGGCCTTCCTGGTGCCGGCCACCAAGGAGACCACCGGCGGACGCACCGATGTGCTGGGTGCGCTCAGCCTGGCCGCCACCCTGGTGCTGCTGTTGCTGCCGATCACCCAGGGGCATGAGTGGGGCTGGTCCTCGGCCCGTACCCTCGGCTGCTTCATCGGGGCCGTGGTGATGGCCGCGGTGTGGACCGTGGTGGAGAACAAGGTCCGCGAGCCGCTGGTGGACATGAAGATGTTCGTCCACGGCCCGGTGCTCTTCGCCAACCTGGCCGGCCTGCTGGTGGGCTTCGGCTCCTTCGCCCTGTTCATCGGCGTCTCCTACCTGGTGCAGATGCCCTCGAAGATCGCCGGCTATGGCTTCGACGCCACCGTGCTGCGCGCCTCCGTGGAGTACCTGCTGCCCAGCACCCTGGTCTCGCTGCTGGCCGCGCCCATCGGCGGCCGCCTGGTGCGCGCCAAGGGCCCGCGCCTGGTGCTGCTGCTGGCCTCGGTCATCGGCACCGCCGGCTTCGCCTGGATCGTGGCCGACCACAAGCACACCTTGGCCGTGATCGTCGCCGGAATGCTGGTCGGCGCGGGCATCAGCTTCGGCTACGCGGCCATGCCGGCCGTGATCGTCGGCAGCGTCCCGCACCACCAGACCGGCATCGCCAACGGCATCAACTCCATCTCCCGCTCCACCGGCAGCGCCATCGGCTCCGCGATGATCACCACGGTGCTGGCCTCCAAGAGCATCGAGCACCTGCCGCCGGGCGCGCCCAAGCTGCCCGCGGAGAGCCAGTTCAGCCTCACCTTTGTGATCGCCGGCATCGCCTTCGCGCTGGTCTCGGTGGTGGCCGCGCTGGGTCTGCGCCGGATCCACACCCTGCACACGCCCGCGGTGGCGGGCTCGGCGACCGCGGCGGACGCTGAGAAAACGGCCGCGTAACCCCACACCACCCGCACCACCCGCCCCACCCGCCGACCTGAGGAGCTTGCTATGAAGGCGGTCAGCTACCGCGCCTACGGCGGACCGGAGGTCCTGGAGTACGGCGAGCTGCCCGAGCCGGTGATCGGCCCGGACGCCGTACTGATCCAGGTCAAGGCCGCCGGGGTGAACCCGGTCGACTGGAAGGCCCAGGCCGGCTATCTGGACGGGATGATCCCCGCCGTCTTCCCGGTGGTGCCCGGCTGGGACGTGTCCGGAGTGGTGGTGCGGCTGGGCGCGGATGTGCCCGGATTCCAGGTCGGCGACGAGGTCATGGGCTATGCCCGGGAGGACTTCCTGTCCCGGGGCACCTACGCCGAGTATGTCGCCGCACCGGTACGAACCCTGGCCCGCAAACCGCGGCGGCTGTCCTTCGAGCAGGCGGCCGGCATCCCGCTGGCCGGGCTGACCGCCTACCAGGCGCTGCGCGCCGTCGACGCCGGCGAGGGCGACACCGTGCTGGTGCACGCCGCCGCCGGCGGGGTGGGCTCGATGGCCGTCCAGCTGGCCCGGCACTTCGGCGCCCGGGTCATCGGCACGGCCGGCGAGCGCAACCACGACTATCTGCGCTCGCTGGGCGCCGAACCGGTGGTCTACGGGGACGGCCTGGCCGAACGGGTCCGGGCGCTGGCGCCCGAGGGCGTGACCGCGGTACTGGACCTGGTCGGCGGCGGGACCATCCGGACCTCACCGGATGTGACCGCCGCCGGCGCCCGGCTGGTGTCCATCGCGGACCCGGAGGTGGCCCGCCTCGGCGGCCGCCTGCTCTGGGTACGCCCGGACGCCGCCCAGCTGTCCACCCTCGCCGAACTGGCCGACCTCGGCGTGTTCGACGTCGAGGTGGCCGAGGTCTTCCCCCTGGAACGAGCCGCGGACGCCCAGCGGCGCAGCGCGGAGGGACACACCCGGGGGAAGCTGATCCTGAAGCCGTAGGGCCTGAGGGGTCCGAGCCGCGTCCGTGCGCCGGGCGCGGCTTCGCGCTACCGGGGGCGCCCCGTAAGGGGCGCGGGGCGGTCGCGCCATGCGGCTCCGCCGCGTGGCGCGACCAGCCATGGACGACCCGCAGCCGAAACGCATCCGGCCGCACCGCGACGGCCCCGCTCAGCCGCGAGCCGCGTACCACTCCCGCAGGAGCCGGAACGCCTCGTACCCATCCGGCACCCAGGGCCACTCCGCCAGCCGCCGTTCCAGCTCCTCCTCGGAGAGGAACGCATGCCAGGCCACCTCCTCGGCCTGCGGCCGTACCGGAAGCTCGCAGCGCACCTCGTAGACGCCGGACCACCAGCTGTGCTCCGGCGTCTCGTACAGAAAGCGGAACAGCGGCGTGGGCACCGGGAGGCCGGTGACGCCGAGTTCCTCGCCGGCCTCGCGCAGGGCCGCCATGTCATAGGACTCGCCGGTGCCCAGCACCCCGCCGACGAACATGTCGTAGTGGGAGGGGAAGACCAGCTTCCGCGCGGTGCGCCGGTGCACGAAGATCCGGTCCTCGGCGTCCCGGACCAGTACAAAGGCACAGCGGTGGCGCAGCCGGCGGGCGTACGCCTCGGCGCGTGGCGCCTGGCCCACCACCCGGTCGTGCTCGTCCACGATGTCCAGCACCTCGTCGGCGGACAGGCCCGGTTGTTCGGTCTGATCGCTCATGGGGTCATTCCAACAGCAGCAGGCCCGCCCCGGCAGCCGTACCGGTCAGTGGGGCTGGAGGTCGTGCACCCGCGCCTCGGCCACCCCGGACGGCATGGCCGGATGGCGGCCGATCAGCACAATGCCCACCACAATGGCCACCATTCCGGCCGCCTGCCAGGCCAGCGCCGCCGGAGTGGTGCGCAGCTGGTCGCCCAGGAAGCCCACGCCGCAGGCGATGCCCGCCAGCGGCTGGGCGGCGGTCAGCGCGGGCAGCGACATCCGCAGCGGCGCCGTCTCAAAGGCGCTCTGCACCAGCACCAGCGCCGTGACGCCGATGACCAGCACCCCATACGGCTGCCAGCTGGTGATGAAGGTGCCCCAGCCGCCGTGCCGGAAGCGTTCGCCGCTGACCCGGGTGAGCGCGTCCTGCACCCCGTACAGCAGCCCGGCGGCCACCGCCAGCAGGGCCGCCTCGGCGCTCATCCGCAGCCGCTTGGCCAGCGCGGTCAGCAGCATGGCCAGGCCCACCATCACGCCGATGATCAGCCAGTGCCGCAGCGGATCGGTGACCGAGCTGCCGCCGTGCGGCCGGCCGGCCACGATAAAGGCGGTCACCCCGCCCGCCAGCAGCCAGAGGCCGCCCCAGCCGGTGCGGCCCAGCGGCTGTTTGGTCTGCCAGCGCGAGAGGGCCATGGCGAACAGCAGATTGGTCGCCAGCAGTGGCTCCACCAGGGAGACCTCGCCCTGGCCCAGGGCGATGGCGCCCAGCACCATGCCGCACACCATCAGCGCGATGCCCGCCACCCAGCGCGGCATCCGCACCAGGTCGAGCAGCAGCCGGAGCGAGAGGAAGTCGCTCATCGGGGCCCGTTGTGCGGCGTTCTGCTGGAGAACGAAGCCGACACCCAGGCAACACGCCGCGCTCACGGCGAAGGCGAAGACCATCACGTCGCGCACCTCAAGACCGGCTGGTCGTCGGAGACTTGACACAAAAACGATAGCCGCCCGGTGGGCTGTGTGACGGACGAGTACCCGTCTTTCGGACGTTCACCCAGGCAAAAGCGGCACCGCCACCGAGGTGCCGGAGTGGCGTGGGGGACCGGCCTTGACGCGAAGCTGTGACTACCGCTTTGCTGTGCGTGATCGCGGCATGAGGCCCGATCGCACCACCGGTCGCACGGACGCCCCGGTACGGCGCCCGTCAGGGACGCATGCCGTGAAGGGCCCCTTTTCCGATGACGCCTCCGCCCTTGGGCCGGCCCCGGCGCAAGGGCGAACCGAGCTTCGACCCCGCGCTGGACGATCTGCCCCTGGTCGCCGCCCGCGACGCCCTGCACAAGGGACGCTGGAGCGACGCCCGCCGGCTGCTGGCCGAAACCGGTGAGGACTGGGACCGCCGCGGCCACCGGCTGGCCGTGCTCGGCGAGGTCCGCACCAGTGTGGCCTGGGCCCGGGAGTGGCAGCTGGCCGAGCCGGACAGCTCCGCCGCCGCCACCCTGCTGGCCTGCGGCACCGTCTTCCGGGCGCTGCGCGGCCAGGACCCGCCGGAGGCGGCCCGGGCCCGCTGTCTGGCCGCCGCCCAGCTGGCCCCGCGCGACCCCACACCCTGGCTGGCCCTGCTCCTCCTGGCCAGGGGCACCGGCACCGACGACGAGCGGGCCCGCGCCTTCGACCAGGTGCGCGCCCGGCACCCGGACCACCATCACGCCCACCATCTGATGGCCGCCTGCCTGGCCGAACACCAGCGGGACGACCGCGACGACCCGTTGCACGAGGTCTATGACTTCGCCGCCTGGGCGGCCGAACAGGCGCCCGCCGACTCGGCGTTGGCGGTGCTGCCGGTGGTGGCGCACGCCGAGCGCTACCGGGTGCTGGCCCGGGCCGGACTGGCCGACCGCGACCCCACCGCCTCCGGGCACTGGACCACCCAGCGGGCCCGCCAGGTGATGAAGGCCGCCTTCGACTGGTGGCTGGAGTGGGACGAGGACGCCGATGACGGCGCCTGCCACCCCCGCCGCAAGATCGACCTCAACTATCTGGCGCACGCCAAGCTGCACGAGGGCCGGCCGGCCGAGGCGGCGGCCCTGCTGGGCCGCATCGGCCCGTATGTCACCCCGGCCCCCTGGAGCTATCCCGACCGGGACCCGCGCCAGGCCCTGCGGGCGGCACGCCGCCTGCTCTTCGGCACCGGATGAGACCGGGCACCGCCCAGCCGCTTCCCCCGTATCCCCTTACGGCCTGTACGGAAGGACGAACCAGTCATGGCAACAGGCACCACGGATGAGATCAGCACCTTCAAGGGACAGGGCGGCAGACTGCGCGCCGACCGCATCGGGGTCGCCGGGCTGCTGATGTCGGTGGTCGCCGCCAGCGCCCCGCTGATGGTGACCACCGGCGGTATGCCGATCACCTTCGGGGTGCTGGGAGTCGTGGGCCAGCCGCTGCTCTATGTGCTCCTCGGAGTGGTGCTGCTGCTGTTCAGCACCGGATACGCGGAGATGAGCCGGCATGTGCACAATGCCGGTGCGTTCTGCGCCTATATCGCCCGCGGCCTGGGCGGCACGGCCGGCGCCGCCTCCTCGGTGGTGGCGCTGGTCTCCTACAGCTCGATGCAGTGCTGTATCTACGGCCTGTTCGGCTTCGAACTGTCCGGACTGCTCCGCAAACACCTGGAGTTGACCGTCTCCTGGTGGATACCGGCGCTACTGGCGGCCGCCGTGGTGGGCGTACTCGGCTGGCTGAAGATCGACATCAATGTGCGGGTACTGGGGGTGCTGCTGCTTATCGAGGTGGTGATGGTGCTCGCCTTCGACATGGCGGGAATCGGCTCGCCGGGCCCGGAAGGGGTGTCCCCGCACGCCTTCGATCCGGCCACCCTCTCCGGACCCGGGCTGGGTACGGCCTTCTGCGGCACCGTCGCCTCCTTCGTCGGCTTCGAACAGGCCGCCGTCTACTCGGAGGAGACCAGCCGGCCGCAGGTCGTGGTGGCCCGGGTCACCTATCTCGCGGTGGTCTTTGTCGCGGTCTTCTTCGCGCTCAGCGCCTGGGCGATCAGCGTGGCCGCCGGGCCCGGACAGGTCTCCGCGCTCTCCCTCAAGGAAGGGCCCAACCTGCTGTTCGCCCTCACCGAGGACCGGCTGGGCGGCGCCTTCACCGAGGTGATGCACGTCTTCTATGTCACCGGGATGTTCGCCGCCATGCTCAGCTTCCACAATGTGGTGGCCCGCTATGCCTTCGCCATGGGACGGGAGGGCCTGCTGCCCGCCGCGGTCGGCCGCACCTCGCGCGCCAGCGGGGCGCCCGCGTACGGCTCGCTGCTGCAGAGCGCGGTGGCGCTGCTGGTGATCGGGGCGTTCGCGGTCACCGACGACCGGCCCGCCGGGGACCCCACGGCGCCGGTGCTGCGGCTGTCCACCTGGCTGGGCAATGTGAGCGCGCTGGGCGTGATCGTGCTGATGACGGCCGCCTCCGCGGCGGTGATCGTCTTCTTTGTCCGCCGTGGCGCCGCCCGCGCCCAGGGCTGGCGCCTGGCGGCCTCCGGCACGGCCGGACTGGCGCTGAGCGTGATCGGCGTTCTCACCGTCCGGGACTTCCACCTCCTGGTGGGCTCGGACGCCGCCTCCCCGCTGCGCTGGCTGCTGCCCGGCATCGTGGGCGCGGCACTGCTGGCCGGGCTGGCGCTGGGAGTGGCCCTGAAGATCCTGCGGCCGGAGGTCCATGCCCGGATCGGCCAGGGGAACGAGGCGTTCCAGCTGGCGAAGGCACTGGCCGAGAAGGCCGGGCCGGGCCGGGGCAGCGCGCCCGGAGAACCGGGGAACCCCGCCTGAGGCGGGATGCCCGCGCCCAGGCATGAGCGCTGAACGGCGGACGGGCCCGCACCCCGGCAGTCCACTCGGGCAGGCTGCCGCGGACCCGGCACAGCCACCGTGGCCGGCGAACGCGGCAGACGGCCCTGGCCGGAAGCACACCGCGGGCTCAGGGAGAGCACCGGTTCGAGGGCCTGCCATCAGCGGGCCATGGTCTGGCGCCGCCCGTCCGGGGAGGGCGTTGGACGCGAGCCCGGCGGGACCGCCGAGACATTGCGCCATGACGTCCGGTCCGTCAGCGGGTGAGGAACGGCGGGAAGCGGGCTCAGGGCCGGTGCGGACCGGTCGGCGGCGGAGGTCAGGCCGCCGAGGCGCCCCTGGAAGACCCGGCGCAGTCCGGACACGTTGCCCTGGATGTGCAGCCGGCCGCCGGCCAGGGCGATCAGAGGGAAGCTGCCGGCCCAGGCGGTGCCCAGCCGGTCCCGGTGCTGCTGGTCAACGGACCCTGGCGGCCGGTGGCGGTCACCGAGCACCGCACCAGCCGGGTGTCACCGTGTTCGGCCTGGAGTACGCGGTGCTCGCCCAGCCGGCCGGACCGGTGGGTGATGACCTGCGCAGCGCCCGGCGGAAGCCGGCCGGCCGCCGTGGCCGCGGATTCCGGATCCGGCAGGACCACGAAATAGGGCGTCCCGGCACCGATTACCACCACTTGGTATGGAGGAGAGGGAAGCAGGGCTCCCCGCCCACGGCGCCGAGCATGCCGGTCTGAATTCACCGCTCTTTCGCCGGATTCGGCGGCTCAGGGAAAGGTGAATCTGCGGTGACTGCACGCACGGGAAACACAGGCCTGGCGGCCAGGCGTAATTCGCGTCCCCCGTGACGCTTTCCCTGCGCTTGATCGTGACTGTATCTACGTTCAAAGTATCGGATCAAGGCCGAAATTCGACTGTACTGTCGCGTGAATTCCGGAATGTCTTGTGTCACTTGGCCCCCTCGGCTGTTTCCGGCCGAGCGGCCCCGGGTCGGCGGCGCCTGGTGTCCCTCTCCTCGTCCGCCCCCGTCGAGCTGCCGAGTTCTGGCGCCGCAGGCGGCCCGGCAGTTTGCAGAAGCTTGATCAACACCATGCATTAGCGGATGATCGCCGTAATGTGGCTGAATTATTCAAGGTGTGCCGAACGCATTGAAGATGGACATCTCGCGGGGTGTGTTCCAGCCGGTGGCAATACTGAGATCGGCCATCCTGGCGGCTTGAGCCGCCCTGTTCGCCGGTGATCTGACCAGCACGGTCCATGCGGCTGTGGCCCACGATCACGCTTCCGTTGGCCGGAATTGATCGCTGTAACCGGCCATCGCCTTCGAATGGCGTGCTAAGAATTCGTCCGGAGCCGCTCCCGCTTGCTGAATTCGTTGGGGCCCGGCCGGGGGAGCGGAAAACATGGATTCACAGTGGAGGTAAAAATGGAGAAGGACTTCGACCTCGATGTCCGCGTGGCTGTTGCCCCGCAGCAGGCCACGCCGGATGGTTTCGCGAGCATCGGTACCACCTGCTGGTCCTGCGGGGGCTCCCAGTGCTGCCCGCTGACCACCCTTCCGTACAACCTTTGCGGGTAACCGACCGGCGCTCGGTCTGACGGCTCCCGGCGCTTTCGCGCCGGGAGCTTCCCGCGAAACGGACGGCAGCCGGGCCGGCACGCCGTTCGGAGTGTGAGCCATGTACTGATGTGAGTCTGGGGGAGTCCGCGGTGGCTGTGCTGGAGTTCGATGCGAGGACCGCCGAGGTGGCCCGGGCCATGGCCGGCCGGCTGGCGGTGTTGGCCGGTGAGGCCGGAGAGGCCGGCGAGCGGACGGGGCGCGAGTCCATGCCGGACGAGGCGAGCCTGGCCACCGGCTACCCGGGGATCGCGCTGTCGCTGTTGCATGCCGGAAGAGTGCTGGCCGAGCCGGCGCTGATTGACGCAGGCCAGGCCCTGCTCCGCCGATCCGCACAGGCCACCGTGGAAAAGCCACTGTCCGGGGCCGGCCTCTACACCGGCACCGCGGGTTTCGCGAGTGTCCTGCTCGACTTCTCGGCGCACGACCCCCGGTATCTGCCGTCGCTGCGCCGGATCGCCGACCGGCTCGGTGAGCAGATCGCGGCCGAGCCGCGCCGGGAGCCCGGGGAGGGCCTGCCGGAACGCGATTTCGACGTCGTCGCCGGCGCCGCCGGTCAACTGGCCGCCGCGGCCAGGCTCTGCGTGGCCCTGGAGTCCACACCCGGCGACCCGGTCCACACCGCGGCCGAGCAGCTGACGGAATATCTCCTGAGCGTGACCGAGCCGGACAGCCGGCAGCGGGTCGGCTGGTTCACGCCGCCGCACCACTACCCGGCCCATCCCGGGTTCAAGGAGCAGAACCCGCACGGGCTGTACAACCTGGGCTTCGCACACGGCCTGCCCGGCATCATCTCGGCGCTGTGCGCCGCGGCCGCCGCCGGGATCGGAGGCTCCGCTCCCGCCGAAGGTCTCGCGCGGACCACGGCCTGGCTGGTCCGGCACCGCCTCGCGGACGACCTGCCCGGAGCCGCCTGGCCCAGTTTCCTCCAGGCCGAGGAGGGGACGGGACGGCCCGTCACCCCGGCCGGCCGGCGGTCCGCGCGCGCGGCCTGGTGCTATGGAGCTCCGGGAATCGGCATCTCCCTGCTGAGCGCGGCCAAGGTCCTGGGCGACAACGGCCTTGAGGAGACGGCGGTCGGGGCATTGCAGCGGGTGGTGGACTGGGCTCCGGCCGAGCGGTTCATCTTCGCGCCCAACCTCTGCCACGGACACGCCGGACTGCTGACCGTCTATCAACGCGCCTACGCGGCAACGGGCTTGGCGTCCTTCCGCACCATGGCCGAGGACTCGCTGTCCGCCGTGCTGTCGCTGGTGGACGAGGACCGTCCCTACCTGGTGGCGGACGAGCCCGAGCGGGGTCAACGCGTTGATGACCCGGGATTCCTCAATGGCGCGGCCGGCGTGCTGCTCGCGCTCTGCGGGGCGCTCTCGCCGCAGGCGGCCGGGTGGGACGAGATCTTCTTCCTCACCCCGGCCTGACCGCGACCCCAACTGACGTACGTCGTAACGCCTTGCACAAGCACAGTAAGGAATCAGCGTGATCCGTCGGAAGCCCGAGAGCGACGACCCGAAGCCGGAGAGAAGCCGGAACCACATCGCACGGGATTTCTTCCTGCTGCGCGCGCCGGGCCTGCCGACTAGGGGCCTGACGGACCTGCTGGCCACCTCGGGGCCGGCCGGCACGGACCCGGCGGAGTGGGAGGCCGGCTATCTGAAGGGGCTGCTGGAGCTGTGGGCAAGGCCCGGGGTCCGCTCGGCGATCTCAACCGCGGCACCGGACCTGGCCCGGGCCGTGGCGGGCATCGACACGCTCTCGGACCGGGACCGGCGGCGCGCGATGATGAGCCTGGGCCGGTACCTCAACCGGATGAGCGTGCGGCCGACCCCGCTGGGCACCGTGGCCGGTGTCGCCCTGGGCACGTTCCCCGAACAGGGCGCCGCCGCGCCGCCCGCCCGGCTGGGCGTCCCCGCGATCAGCACCGCCGTGGCCAGACCGGACATGGGCTGGGTGCTGCACCTGTTCAAGGCGGTCACCGACACACCGCGGATCCGGCCCGAACTGGAGCTGCGCGCCAATGACTTGATCCATCGCGGCCGGGGCAGGGTCTGGCTGCCCACGGCCGATGCCTACGGCGAGGGATCGCGCCGCTCGGCCTCCGTCCGCTGGACCCCGGCCGTCCAGGCGGTCCTGGAGTCGGCCCGCACCCCGAAGACCTTCGGTGAACTGCGGGACGAACTGGGGCGGCGGTATCCGGGGGTCCCGGCGGACAAGGTCACCGCGCTTCTCGGCCGGCTGGTCGAGCTGGACTTCCTGATCACCGCGCGCCGGCCGGCCCTGCTGGAGAGCTCGGCGCAGCCGCCGCTCTCCGCCCAGCTGGCGACCGCCTACGACAGCGAAGCGATCGCCGCACTGAAATCCGCCGAATCCGCGATGACCGCGTTCAACAAGACCGGCGAGGTGACCGCCCTGGAGGCGCTCCAGGAGGAGATCGCCCCGCTGGCAGGGCAGGTGAGCGGGGACTACGGCGGACCCCTGCTGCGGATCGACGCCCGGCTGGATCTCCCCGCCCCGCCCGTCCTGCCGGCCGAGGTGAAGACGCTGGCGGAGGAGACCGCCGACATCCTGACCACGGTGGGCGGCGTCTACCGGTACCCGTCATCGCTGCGCGACTACGCGACGGCGTTCACCGAGCGCTATGGCGCACAGGCGGAGGTGCCGGTCCTGGAGGTGCTGTCCGAGGAGACCGGCCTCGGTGCGCCGACCGGTTATCAAAGCCCGCCGCGGTCCTTTGAGTTGCAGCCCGCGACCACGCGTGACCGGGGCAGGGAGGACCGGGACGCGGTCCTGGAGCGGCTCGTCGCCGACGCACTCAGCCGTGGCAGTCTCGAGGCGATCCTCGACGAGCGGTGGATCGCCGAGCTGACGAGTCACGACAACCGGCCCCTGACGCCCGCGGTCGATGTGCACCTGCAGCTGATACCGCCGACGGCACCGGGGTGCGGCTGGCGCGGTGTGGTCACCGACACCGCGGTGGCGCATGGCGGCCGGACCTTCGCCCGGTTCCACGACCTGCTCGGCTCCGAGGGACGCCAGGGCCTGCGGGAGCTGGCCGAAGCCGAGGCGGCGCTGCTGCCCGGGGTCGCGGTGGTGGAACTCACCTACCTGCCGGAGAAGGCCCGGGCCGCGAATGTCTCGGTCCGTCCGGCGGTACGGACGTTGGAGCTGCCGGTCAATGTGGCACCGGGGCGGCCCGCGCATGAGGTGGTCGCGCTCGAGGACGTGGTCATCGGGGTGCGCCAGGGACGGCTGTACCTGCACAGCCCGGTCCTCGGATGCGATCTGCACATCACCCAGCACACCATGCTCAACCCGCTGATGGCGCCGAACGTCTGCCGCTTCCTGACCGACGTCTCCGCGGCGGCCTTCCGAGGCGTCTCGTCGTTCGACTGGGGCACCCTGGCCCACAGCATGCCGTTCCTGCCCCGGGTCGTCCGGCGGAACCTGGTGCTGAGGCGGGCGCGCTGGCTGCTCTCCGCCTCCGGGCTGCCGGCCGGCTGTACCGGCTCGCCGGAAGCCTTCACCGCGGCCGTCGCGGCCTGGCGCGAGCAGTGGAATGTGCCGCGTCTCGCCTTTCTCACCCAGGGCGACAACACCATCCTGCTCGACCTGGACAGTGCCCCCTCGCTGGAGGAGCTGCGGCTGGCCGCCGCCCGGGACGCCACGGCCTTTGTCCTGCGGATCGAGGAGGCGCTGCCGGGGCCCGAGGACGGCTTCCTGCGGGACACGGCCGGTGCGCCCTTTGTCGCGGAGGTCGTGGTCCCCGTGGTGAGCGCGCGGCAGGCACCGGCCCCCCGGGCGGCGGCCGTCGCACGCCGGCGGATCACCGAGGCCGAGCGGTCGCGGCCGGTCGGCGGGGAGTGGGTCTACGCCAAGCTGTATATGGAGCCCGACGCGCAGGACGCCTTCCTGGTCGAGGAGGTGACGGCGCTGACGCGCTCGCTCGCCGACCGCCGGCTCGCCGGCCACCCCTTCTACCTCCGGTACGGCGATCCCGCTCCGCATCTGCGGCTGCGCTTCCGGGCAGCCGATCCGGCCCGGTCCGCCGGACTGCTGGCCGAGGTCGCGCAGTGGGCCCATGGCCTCACCGTCGAGGGCCGGATCCTGGACGTCGCCTTCGCGACCTACCGCCGTGAGGTCGAGCGCTACGGCGGTCCCGACCTGATCGACACCGCCGAGGAGCTGTTCCGCGCGGACAGCGCCGCGACCCTGTCCCTGCTGCGGCACCTCGCCGCGCCGGCCCCGGCGGGCGAGTCCCCGCTGGACCGGACCGCCCTGACCGTGCTCAGTCTGGAGGCCATCGGCCGGGTGCTGGTCCCCGACTTCGGCGAGCGGCACGATCTGGTGCGGTCGACGGCCGGCTCCCGGGCCGGTGGCACGGAGTACCGGGCCGTCGCCGGTCGGCTCTGGCAGGGCTACACCGCGCCCGGCGGCGAGGCCGCGGCACTCCAACAGGTCAGCAGCGCATGGCGGTTGGCGGGGGCCGGATACACCGCCAGGGCCGCCGGACTCGCCGAGGCCGGCGAACTCTGGTCGGACCAGCGGTCCATCCTCGGCAGCCTGTTCCATATGCACTGCAATCGGATGGGCCTGCGCGGTGCGCAGGAGGAAACCGCCTACGGCATGTGGCGCCGTCTGCTCGACCGGGCCGCCGCGACCCAGGGCGCGGCAGCGGCGAGGAAACCCCGGTGAGCCCCGGCTCCCGGCTCCGGCGGATGGCGGCCGCGCCGAAGCCGGGCCTGGCGGTGCTGGGCCAGTCCTGGCGCTGCGACCGCGCCGGAACCGCTCAGGTGGTCCTGATCTCGCTGATCGTCGGCATCCTGCCGGCCGCCCAGGTCAAGCTCACGGCGGACTTCGCGGCCGCCCTGCTGCGTGCGGCCGGCGGCTCGCACGCACAGGTCCGGAACATCCTGTACTACGTGGCCCTGCTGGGCCTGCTGGGCCTCGGCTCACAGCTGCTGACCCTGCTGCAGAGCCGGGCCATGCAGCGCTGCCAGAGCAAGCTCTCGGCCCACCTGTCCGACGAAATCATCAGCCGCGCGAGTCTGTTCACGCTCTCCCAGGTGGAGGACCCGAGCGTGCAGGACTCGCTGCAACGGGCCGTCCGGGAGGTGGGGTTCCGGCCCGGGATGATGCTCTCCCAGGTGGTGCAGGCGGCGACCCCGATGGTCACCTTCACCTCGGTCGGCGCGATCCTGTGGACCCTGGACTACCGGGTCGCGCTGCTGGCCATGCTCGCCCCGTTCCCCACGGTGGTCGCGCAGATGCTGCAGGGCCGCCGCACCCATGCGCTGGAGCACGGCCGCTCCGAGGAGCGGCGCCGGCTCACCTACTGGCAGCACCTGGCCTCACAGCCGAACTCGATGAAGGAGGTGCTGGCCTTCCGGCTCGCCCCGGTGGTCCTCACCAACCACCGGCAGCTGCTGGCCCGGATCGTCGGCGCGGACCTGCGGCTGGCGAACCGGAACTTCCGCCTCTCCGTCCCCCTGGTGATCCTGACCGCGGTGCTGACCGTCTCCGCGCAGGCCACGGCGATCCTGGTGAGCACCGACACCCGGCATGTGGCGGGTCTGCTGGCGGTGATCCAGGCGATCAGCATGCTGCAGGCCAGCATGCAGCAGCTCTTCGGTTCGCTGTCCGGGATGTATGTCAACCAGCTCTACCTGCGCAACGTCAATGAGTTCCTGGCGATCCGGCACACACCACTCCCGCAGGGGGAGCTGGCCTTCCCCCAGGAGATCAGCAGCGGCATCGAGTTCCATGAGGTGTCCTTCAGCTACCCCGGCAGCGAGCGACGCGCTCTGGACAAGGTCTCGTTCACGCTGAAGCCCGGGCAGGTGACGGCGATCGTCGGCCTGAACGGCGCGGGGAAGTCCACCCTCGGCAAGCTCCTCGGCCGCCTCTACGAGCCGACCGAGGGCCAGATCACCGTCGACGGCGCGCCGCTCACCGGCTTCCGGCTGGACAGCCTGCGCGACCGGTTCTCCTATGTCTTCCAGAACTACGTCGAGTACCAGCTCTCGGTGGGCGAGAACATCTCGCTCGGCATGGTGCACGAGGACGGACAGGACACCGGCCGGGTCGAGGACGCGGCCCGTGAGGTGGCGATGCACGAGCACATCACCGCCCTCCCACAGGGCTACCGGACCCAGGCCGGGAAGCTGTTCACCGGCGGCGTGGAGTTCTCCGGCGGCCAGTGGCAGCGCCTGGCCATCGCCCGGAGCCTGGTGCGCTCGGCCAGCGTGCGGGTCATGGACGAGCCGACCGCCGCCCTGGACACCCTCACCGAGGCGGAGCTGCTCAACACCCTGACCGCGGCCTCGCCCGGCCGGGTTTCGCTGCTGATCGCCCACCGCTTCTCGTCCGTGCTCCGCGCGGACCGGGTGCTGGTCTTCGACCACGGCCGGCTGGTCGAGGACGGTGACCACCAGGAGCTGATGAGCCTCGGCGGCCTGTACGCGCGGATGTACCGGGCGCAGGCCGCCGGCTATGAACCGGCGACCGGAGCCGGGACGGGAGCCCGATGATGAAACTCACCGCGTTCGACCAGGTGCTCGTCTACGGTGCGACCGGCCCGGCCGGCGCCGCCAGGGAATCGGTCCGGCTGGCCGTGGCGGCGGAGCGCCTGGGCTACGACCGGTTCTGGGTCGCCGAACATCACGGCGCGACCAGCGGCTGCGGTTCTCCCGAGGTGCTGGTCAGCGCCGCCGCGGCCGCGACCGGCACCATCCGGGTGGGCACCGCCTCGGTACTGCTGCCGCACTACGCGCCATTGAAGGTGGCGACCACCTTCAATCTGCTGGAACGGCTCTACCCCGGGCGGATCGACCTTGGCATCGGCCGCGGCCCCGGCGCCGCCGAGGCGGTCACCCGGCTGCTCGCGCGGGAGGGCGAGGCCCCATACGAGGAGAAGATCGAACAACTGCTGGCCCATGTCACGGCCGGGACGGACCTGCTGCCCGACTCCGCGCCGCCGCAGCTGTGGCTGACCGGCGCCGGCCCCGGCGGGGCGTACCTCGCCGCCCGCCATGGACTGCCGTTCTGCCTGGCGCAGTTCGCCCATGGCACCCCGCGGCCGGAGATCGTCGAGCTGTACCGGGAGCACTTCCGCCCGGGCCCGCTCGGGGCCGCCCCGCGCGTCGCCATCGCCGTTCGGGTGGCCTGCGCGGACGACCCGCGGGACGTCCACCTCATGCGCTCCGGCCTCGCCTGGGCCGCCACCGCGTCGGGCCGCAGGACCCTTCCGTCCTGGGACGAGCTCCACACCCTGGCGCCGTCCATGTCCTCGCCGGACGCGGCCCCGGGCGATATGTCCCTGCTGGCCGGGGTCCCCGCCGAGGTGGCCGAGCGGCTCACCGCCCTGACCACGGCCTACGCCCCCGACGAACTCGCGGTCACCGCCTTCTGCCCCGACCTCGGCCGCAGGATCCGGCTCTTCGAACTGGTCCGCGCCATGGTCCCGGCCACCGGCTGTTCCTGACCCCGGGCCGGGCCTTCACACCAGCGCCCGGAAACGCAGAAGACCCCTGATGAACAGGGGTCTTCACTGGTGTCCGAGGGGGGACTTGAACCCCCACGCCCGATAAAGGGCACTAGCACCTCAAGCTAGCGCGTCTGCCATTCCGCCACCCGGACCAGGTGTCTGTCTCGGCGGGGTGTTCCCCGCGGCGACATGGAAAACAATACCAAACATCCAACGGTGCTCGATCACCCCGGAGAGCTGGGCCGATGCCGGACCTTGGCGGGTATGTGACGGCAATGTTGCGGCCTTGGGCGCCGGCCGCCGGAGGGGGAGGATGGCGGGGAGCCGCCGGCCCGGGGGAAGGGGGCGGTGGCGCCGAGCAGGCACGAGCAAGGAGGAGGCAGGCGTGAGTGAGTCGAGTCCGGCGCGCGGGGGAGTGCACCCCGGTGCCGAGGACGAGGTCGTGGAGCTGTGCCGGGACCTGATCCGGATCGACACCAGCAACTACGGCGACCACTCCGGGCCGGGTGAGCGGGCGGCCGCCGAGTATGTGGCGGAGAAGCTGGCCGAGGTGGGCCTGGAGCCGCGGATCTTCGAGTCGCACCCGGGCAGGGCCTCCACGGTGGCCCGGATCGAGGGAGAGGATCCGTCCCGGCCGGCCCTGCTGATCCACGGGCACACCGATGTGGTCCCGGCCAACGCCGCCGACTGGACCTACGACCCCTTCGCCGGCGAGATCGCCGACGGCTGTCTGTGGGGACGCGGCGCGGTGGACATGAAGGACATGGACGCCATGACGCTGGCCGTGATCCGCGACCGGCTGCGCTCCGGCCGCAAGCCGCCGCGTGATGTGGTGGTGGCCTTCCTGGCGGATGAGGAGGCCGGCGGCACCTATGGCGCCCGCTTCCTGGTGGACCGGCACCCCGAGCTGTTCGAGGGGGTCACCGAGGCGATCAGCGAGGTGGGCGGCTTCTCCTTCACCGTCAACGAGAACCTGCGGCTGTATCTGATCGAGACCGCCCAGAAGGGCATGCACTGGATGCGGCTGACCGTGGACGGCACCGCCGGCCATGGCTCGATGACCAACACCGACAACGCCATCACCGAGCTGTGCGAGGCGGTGGCGCGGCTGGGCCGGCACCAGTTCCCGGTCCGGGTGACCAAGACCGTGCGGTCCTTCCTGGACGAGCTGTCCGATGCCCTGGGCACCCCGCTGGACCCGGACGACATGGAGGCCACCCTGGCCAAGCTCGGCGGGATAGCGAAGATCATCGGAGCCACGCTCCGCAACACCGCCAACCCGACCATGCTGGGCTCCGGTTACAAGGTCAATGTGATCCCGGGTCAGGCCACCGCGCATGTGGACGGGCGCTTCCTGCCGGGCTACGAGGAGGAGTTCCTGGCCGACCTGGACCGGATCCTGGGGCCGCGGGTCAGGCGCGAGGATGTGCACGCCGACAAGGCGCTGGAGACCGGCTTCGACGGAGACCTGGTCGCCGCGATGCAGACCGCGCTGCGGGCCGAGGACCCGGTGGCGCGGGCGGTGCCGTACATGCTCTCCGGCGGCACCGACGCCAAGTCCTTCGACGACCTGGGCATCCGCGGCTTCGGGTTCGCCCCACTGAAGCTGCCGCCGGAGCTGGACTTCGCCGGAATGTTCCACGGGGTTGACGAGCGCGTACCAGTGGACGGTCTGAAATTCGGGGCGCGGGTGCTCGATCGCTTCCTGGACGAGTGCTGAACTCTCCCTGGTTTGTGCGTTGTTGATGTTTCTCTCACCGGAAAGAGTGAACGGGCTGAAGGTTACGTAGCCGGGTTTCCCTGTTGTCGTTACAGATGTGCGGTCCGCGGCTGGGACCGCATTTCCAACCAGGAGGAATCCCATGCTCAAGAAGGTCGTCGCCACCGCGGCTGCCACCGGTGGTCTGCTGCTCGCGGGCGCCGGGCTGGCCGCCGCCGACTCGGGTGCTCAGGGCGCTGCCGTGAACTCCCCCGGCGTCGTCTCGGGCAACGTTGTCCAGGTCCCGGTCGAGGTGCCGGTGAACGTCTGCGGCAACACCATCAACGTCGTCGGTCTGCTGAACCCCGCCACTGGCAACGTCTGCGTCAACAAGTGACGTCGCTCCTCGCCGATTTCCCCTTCCGGATTCGGTGAGGAAGTGGACCGGTCGGCTCCGGAGAGCGCGGGAGGCGCCCCGGGGCCGACGGGCTATTCGACTGAACTTTCCCGCGCAGAGCTGTGCGCCCGCGCGGAATCCGCTAGGCAAGCCATAGGCAAGAGCAGCACAGGAGGGGCAAAAGCAATGCGACAGGTCACCAAGAAGGGCCTGATGACCGTGGCCGCGGCGGGCAGTGTGCTCGCCGCCACGGGGGGGTACGCGTACGCGAGCGGCGCCGACGGCGTCGCCTCGCACTCGCCGGGCGTCGGGTCCGGGAACACCGTCCAGGTGCCGGTCGAGGTGCCGGTGAACGTCTGCGGTAACACCGTGAACGTGGTCGGCCTGCTCAACCCGGCCTCGGGCAACCAGTGTTCCAACGGTTCCGAGGGCCGTCACCATGGACGGCACGGGCACCACGGGCACGGCGGCCAGGGCCGTCACGAGGGGGGCTGGAGCTCCGGGCACCAGGCCGAGGGCCGGGCCGAGGGCTCGCCCGGTGTGGCCTCCGGCAATGTGGTGCAGGCGCCGGTGGACGTTCCGGTCAACGCCTGCGGGCTGTCCGTGGACGTGGTCGGCATCGGCAACCCCGCGATGGGCAACGACTGCGTCAACGGCGGTGACACCGTCCACCGGGAGCACGGCGGACCGGAGCACCCGCAGCCGCACCAGCCGCCCTGCGACCACGGTGACGAGCACCACCCCGGGCAGCACAACCCGCCCGCGCAGCACCACAACCCGCCGCAGGGTGAGCACGCGCCGCCCGCCGAGCACTCGGTGCACCACAACCCGGCCGGGCCCGCCCAGCCGGTTACCGAGGTGAAGGACGCGCACCGCCCCGCCCAGCACGCGGCGGCCCCCGAGGTGGACAGCGCCACCCAGCTCGCCCACACCGGTGCGGCCGGGCTGGGCGCGGCCGGCGCGGCCAGCGCCGGGCTGCTGCTCGGCGGCACCATGCTCTACCGCCGGACGCGCGCCGGACAGAACTGACCGTTACCCCAGGTCGTACAGAGCGGGCCCCGCCGATGCGGGGCCCGCTCTGTCATGTCGCACCGGGCTCACCAGGTGGGGCGCAGTTGACGGATGATGCGCCGCTTCAGCCGCACTCTGCGACTGCCGTCGGGGTAGAGGCGCAGGCGGTCCAACTCCCAGTGTCCGTACTCGGCGTGGTCGGTCAGCAGGCGTGTGGCGGCACCTCGGGAGACCCCTCGCGGCACATACACATCACAGAATTCGTATTCCGGCATCGCATCTATTGTGCGGGAACAGGCCCGGTACGGATAGCGTCTGCACTATGTCTGATGCTGCGCAGCCAACCGCCGCTGAGGTACGGGCCGCCGCCGAGGCGGTCAAAGCCGCTCTGGACCGCCACCTGGACGCCGTCGAGCGCCGTTCGGGAGAGGAGGACCCGGCCGTCTACGCCGCGTTCAACGAGCTGGCCGCGGCAGCCGAGGCGTACGACGAGCTGCTCTATGACGTCTATGACGAGGTCACGCCGTTCGAGATTCCCGGCGATGACACCCTGCCCGCCTACGCGGGTCCGGAGGAGCCCAGCGCGCTGAGCGTGCTGATCCGCCGGGACTATGCGGTGGCCGAGCCCCAGCGTCTGCTGGCGCAGGCCCAGCGGGTGGCCGACCTGGATCCGGACGCCCCGGACCTGGACACCGATGCCCGGGGCGGCACCGGACTGGTCGGCAGCAGTCTGCACGCGGCGCTCGGGGTGCTCTTCGGTGAGTACGAACCCGATGAAATCGCCTCCCGGCACAAGGAGTTCGGGCTGGAGGAGGGCGATTCCACGCTCTGGGTGGCGGCCCTGGACGAGCTGGCCGAGCCGGGGGAGTGGCTGGCGGCGCCGTTCGACCAGGCGGATCCGCAGCGGGTGGTCTGCCGCTTCGATGTCAGCGCGGTCTTCGACGAGGAGCTTGAGGAGCTCGATGATCTCGACGACGACGGTGACGTCGGGGACGACGGCCTCGATGATCCGATGGACGACGAGGGCCTGGACGAGCTGGAGGCCGTCGACCTGGAGGAGGACGGCCGGGCTCCGGGCCGGGCCACCTGACCCGGCCCGGAGCGGCGGATCACCGGATCACCCGGCGGGGCGGCTCTGCGCCTGGAGCAGCGAGCACAGCCGGGTGGTCCGGTCCCGCACCGGGGCCTGGGCCACCGCCTGCGGCAGCGCCTGGCCCGCCCCCTGCACCACGGACAGATGGTGTTCGCCCCGGCTGAAGGCGGTGTAGACCCAGGACCGGGTCAGCGACTGGGCGGCGTCGCCCGGCAGCACCACCACGACCGCCGGCCAGCGGGTGCCGGCCGCCTGATGGGCGGTGACCGCCCAGCCGTGCCGCACCTGGGCGGCCACCCGGCCCGGTGGGACCAGCACCGGGGTACCGGAGCAGTCCAGCCGCAGCCCCTCGGCGTCCGCGGAGACCACGGTGCCGGGCACCATCCGGCCGGGCGCCGGGACATAGGCGATCCGGTCACCCGGGTCGAAACCGCCGAAGCGGCCCGGGCCCGGGTTGAGGCGCTGCTTGAGCGCGGCGTTCAGCGCCCGGGTGCCGGCGGCGCCGCCATGGCCGGGGGTGATCACCTGGGTGCGGTCGGCGGGCACCCCGATGGCCCGTGGCACCGAGTCGGCGACCAGCTGCACGGTGCGGTGCACCGCCTCGCCCGGGTCCCGCACCGGGGTGATCACCACCTCCTTGCCGGGGGCCTCGACCTGGTTGAGCTCACCGATTCCGATGCCGGAGACCAGTTCGCCGACCGGGCCCGGGTCGGGGGTGCGGGAGACCACCACCGGGCAGGCGCGGGAGGCCAGTAGATCGGCGAACACCTGGCCCGGGCCGGCCGACCGGAGGACCGCCGGGTCACCGCTGAGCACCAGCCGGGTGCCGTCGGCCAGCGACTCCAGCAGGGCCGCCGCGGTCTCCACATCGAGCTGGGGGGCGTCCAGGACGGCCAGCAGGTCCAGCTGGAGGGCGCCTTCGGCATCCCGGCCGGGGCCCTCCTGGCCGGAGAGCAGGCCCGCCACGGTGACCGCGTCTTCCGCGCCCAGCTCGGCCAGGCGCCGCCGCCCGTCCTCGGTGTGCGCGGCGGCACAGGCCCGCAGGCCCAGCGCCCGGGCCGCGGCGACCACGGCGGCGGGCTCGGCGCGGGCGGTCTCCCCGCCGCTGTGCGCCACCAGGCCGGCGGCCGCCACCGCGCGGATCAGCTCGGCGGCGGACGGGGACGGCGCGGCGGCGGCCTGCTCCGCCCAGCCCGGGTCTTCCGGTGCGGCAAAGGTGGTGAGCAGCCGCAGCAGCGAGTCGGCCAGGCTCTCCTCGGCCATGGCACAGCGGTCCAGGCCCAGCAGCACGGTCACCGGCGCCGGTTCGTCCGCCTCCTGCGGCGCGTCCTCCCCGGCCTCCTGGAAGACCAGCACCGTGCCCTCGGCGATGGCCCGGTGCAGGGCCTCGTCCGGGTCGGGCACCGCGCGGCGGGCCAGTTCCCCGCGCAGCTCCGACGACTCCAGCACGGTGTGCCCGGCGGTGGCGGCCCGCTCCAGCAGCCAGCAGGTCAGGGCCCGGGCGCGGCGCTCGTCCCCGGGACCGCACTGGCCGCCCAGCAGCTCCCGGGCGAAGCCGTCGGCCTGCTCGGGACGGACACCGGGCACGGCCAGCAGCTGCCAGGGGTCGGCCCGCAGTGCCTCGGCGGCCTGCTCGCCCAGCACCGTCAGCGCCTGCTCGGCGAGCTGCTCGGGGGCCCCGCCGGCGGCCAGCACCTGGCGGACGCCGGGCAGCCCGGCCGTCAGCACCGCCTCCGGCAGCGCCGGTCCGGCGGCCGGTCCGGCCACCGGCGGCGGGGCGGCCGGCCGGGCGGGCGTGGGGGCCGGGCGCGCCGGCGCGGTGAAGAACGAGGCCGCGGACCGTTCCCCGCTCTCCACCGCCCGCACCGCGGCGGCCAGCGCCTCGGCCACGGCGGACCGCTGGGGGCGGTCCTCCGGCCCGGGCGCGTCCGGCTCCGGCGGCGTGTCCGCCGCGCGGGGCTCGTCGCCGGCCGTGCCGGGGTCGTGGTCGGCCGGGGATCCGGGGTTGGTCCCCCGGGAAGACGCGGTCACAGCGTGCTCCAGTCCTGGTCGGGATAGCGGTGCACGGGCGCCGACACATCGTCGAGCGCCTGGCAGATCTCGTCCGGAAGCGTAAGGGTCTCCACTGACAACGCCGCCTTGAGCTGCTGGGCGGTGCGTGCCCCGACCACGGGGGCGGTCACTCCGGGCCGGTCGCGGACCCAGGCCAGGGCCACCTCCAGCGGGGTGGTGGCCAGGCCGTCGGCCGCTATGGCGACGGCGTCCACGATCCGCCGGGCGGCCTCGTCCAGGTACGGGGCGACAAACGGGGCCAGGTGCGCGGAGGCGCCACGGGAGCCGTCCGGGGTCGAGCGGCGGTACTTGCCGGTGAGCACGCCCCGGCCGAGCGGGGAGGAGGGGAGCACACCGATGCCCAGGTCCAGTGCGGCGGGCAGCACCTCGCGCTCGATACCGCGCTGGAGCAGCGAGTACTCCATCTGCGTCCCGGCCAGCCGGGTGCGGGCGCCCGGCGCGGCCAGCTGCCAGGTGGCCGCCTTGGCGAGCTGCCAGCCGCAGAAGTTGGAGACCCCCGCATAGCGGGCCCGGCCGCTGGCCACCGCGGTGTCCAGGGCCTGCAGGGTCTCCTCCAGCGGGGTGGCCGGGTCGAAGGCGTGCAGCTGCCAGAGGTCCACATGGTCGGTGCCCAGCCGGGCCAGGGAGGCGTCCAGTGCGGCCAGCAGGTGGCCGCGGGAGCCGTCCACCCGCCGGGCGGGGTCGAGCACACTGCCCGCCTTGGTGGCGATCACCAGTTCCCGGCGCGGGGCCACGGCGTCCAGCAGCCGTCCCAGCAGGAGTTCGGCGCCGCCGCCGGCGTAGACATCGGCGGTGTCCACCAGCGTGCCGCCGGCCTCGTGGAAGGTTCTGAGCTGCTCGGCGGCCTCGTGCTCCCCGGTGTCCCGGCCCCAGGTGAGGGTGCCGAGGCCGAGCCGGGATACCCGCAGGCCGGTGCGGCCGAGATGCCTTCGCTCCATGACCGTCGAGACTACTGGCCGGGGTCGGTGGCGTGGACGCCCATGCGGCGGCCGACCGGTGACGTACCCCAGGTCCGCGCGCTAGAGTCCCCGGAACGACGACGTTACTGATGAGTAAGGGGTACCGGATGCGCCTCGGAATCAACCTCGGCTACTGGGGAGCCGGGATGGACGCGGACAATCTCGCCGTCGCCCGCGAGGCCGACCGCCTGGGGTATGCCGTGTGCTGGGCGGCCGAGGCCTATGGCTCCGACGCCCCCACCGTGCTGTCCTGGGTCGCCGCCCAGACCGAGCGGATCGACGTCGGCTCCGCCATCTTCCAGATCCCGGCCCGTACCCCGGCCATGACCGCGATGACCGCCGCCACCCTGGACTCCCTCTCCGGCGGCCGCTTCCGCCTGGGCCTGGGCGTCTCCGGCCCCCAGGTCTCCGAGGGCTGGTACGGCGTGAAGTTCGACAAGCCGCTGGCCCGCACCCGGGAGTATGTGGAGATCGTCCGCAAGGCCATGTCCCGGGAGCGCCTGACCCACCAGGGCGAGCACTGGACGCTGCCGCTGCCCGGTGGCCCCGGCAAGCCGATCAAGCTCACCGTGCACCCGGTGCGCGAGCACATCCCGCTGTACATCGCCGCCATCGGCCCCAAGAACCTGGAGCAGACCGGCGAGATCGCCGACGGCGCACTGGTCCTCTTCTACGCCCCCGAGCACGCCGAGGAGACCACCCTCGCCCCGCTGCGCGCCGGCCGCGCCAAGGCGGGCAAGGAACTGGACGGCTTCGACGTGGTCCCCACCGTGCCGCTGGCCCTGGGCCAGGACGTGGACGCGCTGGCCGACATGTTCCGCCCGTACACCGCGCTCTATGTGGGCGGCATGGGCAGCGCCAAGCAGAACTTCTACAACAAGCTGGCCCAGCGCATGGGTTATGAGAAGGAAGCCGCCGAGATCCAGCAGAAGTACCTCGCCGGCGACAAGGCGGGCGCCGCCGCGGCCGTACCGCGCCAGCTGATCGACTCCACCTCGCTGCTCGGCCCGGTCGAGCGCATCGCCGACCGGATGCGCGCCTACGCCGAGGCGGGCGTGACCACCCTGTCGCTGAACCCGGCGGGCTTCACCCTGGACGAGCGCATCGCCGGCCTGCGCGCTGGAGTGGAGGCGCTGGAGCTGGCCGGACTGGCGTAACCGGAAGGCATATCGACCGAGGGGGGCAAGTCAGCGGCCGTGGTGGGGGCTCGGGGGTGTCTTCCCCGCCACGGCCGACACCGAGCACAACGGCCCGTCCACGGTCCCGGTTACGGGGCCCAAGCCACCGGCCGTTGTCCTTCGTTCGGCCGAGCGCCCCCCGCGCTCCGGAGGCGCGCCCCCCGTCCCCCGCACTTGACTGGATGGCCACGGAGGTGACGGCCATGCTCTCGGCGCACCGCCACCTCGCCCCCAGGGTCGCCCGGCACGGTACCGGGACGTCAGCCTGGCGGTGCCGGCCCATATGGGCCGCATCCTGCGCCGGCCCAGGGCCAAGTCCGCCGCCCTGGCGGCGGCCGTCCACACCGCGTACGGCTATGAACGGCTCGGCGGGCGGCGCCGGTTGACCACCCTGCGGATGCCCGGCCGGCGTGACGCGCTGGGCACGCCGGCCACCGAGTATGCCTGAACACTCACAGCCAGCCACGCCGCTTGAACAACCGGTACAGCACCAGCACGATCCCCGCCATCACCAGCAGCGCCGCCGGATAACCCCAGGGCAGCCGCAACTCCGGTATATCCCGGAAGTTCATCCCATAGATCCCGGCGATCATCGTGGGCACGGCCGCCATCGCCGCCCAGGCGGAGATCTTGCGCATGTCGTCGTTCTGCTGGACACCCATCTGCGCCAGATGCGCGGAGAGGATGTCCGACAGCAGCCGGTCCAGCCCCTCCACGCCCTCGTTCGCCCGCGCCAGATGGTCCCCCACGTCCCGGAAGAACGGGCGCGCCCGCTCATTGACAAAGGGCAGCCCGCCGCCGGCCAGCCGGGCCAGCGGATCGGCCAGCGGCACGGTGGCCCGGCGGAACTCCATCACCTGGCGCTTAAAGGCGTAGATCCGCGAGGCGGTGTTCTTGTTGTCCGTGCCGACCGGCGCAAACACCTCGGTCTCCAGCTCGTCCAGATCCATCTGCAACGCCGCCGCCACCTCGGTGTACCGGTCCACCACCGCGTCGCTCACCGCGTAGAGCACCGCCGTGGGGCCGTACGCCAGCACCCGCTGCGGATCGGTCTCCAGCCGGCGGCGCAGCTCCTTCAGCGGCGACTCCTCGCCGTGCCGCACGGTCACCACAAAGGAATCGCCCAGGAACAGCATCAGCTCGCCGGTGCTCACGGTGTCCGACACATCGTCGTACACCACCGGCTTGAGCACCACGAACAACGAATCCGCGTACACCTCCAGCTTGGGCCGCTGATGCGCCTTCAAAGCGTCCTCGACCGCCAGCGGATGCAGCCCGAACTCGCTGGTGATCAGCGCGAATTCCTCCTCCGTCGGCTCATGGAGACCAACCCACAGAAAAGCGTTGCCCTCGGCCCGCGCCTGGTCCAGCGCGTCGGAGAAATCGGCGGGGCCCTCGGTGCGGCGCCCGTCCCGGTATACGGCGAAGTCCACAATCATCCGGGCATTGTGCCGTCGCAAGGTCAGCATCGGGCAAAGCCGACGCCAACACCGTCGTACGCTGGCGGACATGCCCACCCTGATCCTGGTCCGGCACGGCCGGTCCACCGCGAACGGCAAGGCGGTGCTGGCCGGCTGGACCCCCGGCGTGGCCCTGGACGAGCGGGGCGCCGCCCAGGCGGCCGCACTCCCGGTCCGGCTGCGGGACATCCCGCTGGCCGCCGCGGTCACCAGCCCGCTCCAGCGCTGCCGGGAGACCCTGGCCCCGCTGCTGGCCGCCCGCCCGGAGCTGGCCCTGCACACCGACGAGCGGATAGGCGAGTGCCACTACGGCGACTGGTCCGGCCGCAAGCTCGCCGAACTCGCCGACGACCCGCTGATGGCCGTGGTGCAGCAGCACCCTTCGGCCGCCGTCTTCCCCGGCGGCGAGTCCATGCGCGCCATGCAGGCCCGCGCGGTGGAGGCGGTCCGGGACTGGAACGAGCGCATGGCCCGCGAGCACGGCCCCGAGGCGGTCTATCTGATGTGCTCGCACGGCGACATCATCAAGTCGGTGGTCGCCGACGCCCTGGGCCTGCACCTGGACCTCTTCCAGCGGATCCACGCCGACCCCTGCTCGGTCACCGCCATCCGCTACACCCGGCTGCGTCCCCAGCTGCTGCGCCTGGGCGACACCGGAGACCTCACCGCCCTGATCCCGCCGGAGCGGCCCGCGGACGGCGGCAGCGGGGACGCGACGGTAGGGGGCGGTGCGGGAGCACCGTGATCGCGGTGCGCAGTAGGGTGGGTGCGCGGGTCCGTCCCCGGAACCCGCGCAGCGCCACCGGAAGTTCCACCTCCGAGAACCCAACCCATATGGAGCAGGACGTTGTCCCGTCAGGTGTTCCTCTATGACCCGCCGGACCGCTTTGTCGCCGGCACGGTCGGGCTGCCGGGCCGCCGCACTTTCTTCCTCCAGGCCAGCGCGGCCGGCCGGACCACCAGCGTCAAGCTGGAGAAGGCCCAGGTCGAGGCGCTCGCTGAGCGCATCGACGAGCTGCTGGACGAGGTGGTGCGACGCACCGGAGGCAGCGCCCCCGTCCCGGCCGTGGCCCCCGCCGAACTGACCGACACCGAGCCGCTGCGGACCCCCGTCGAGGAGGAGTTCCGGGTCGGCACCATGGCCCTGGCCTGGGACGGCGAGACCCAGCGCATGGTCGTCGAGGCACAGGCACTGGTGGAGCTGGAGGCGGACACCGACGAGGACCTCGCCGAGGCGGAGGAGCGCCTGCTGCAGGACGAGCTCAACGGGCCGCCCATGCTGCGGGTGCGCATCACCGGCCCCATGGCCCGCGCCTTCGCCAAGCGCGCCCTGGAAGTGGTCAACGCCGGCCGCCCGCCGTGCCCGCTGTGCAGCCTGCCGCTCGACCCGGAGGGACATGTATGTCCGCGCCAGAACGGATACCGCCGCGGAGCGTAAGCCCGCAGCAGCTGCTCACCCTGGGCGAGCTGACGGTGGTCGGCCGGGTGCCGGAGGCGTCCAACGCGGTGCTCTACTGCACCGTCGAGTACCAGGGCGTGAGCGCCGCCTGCGTCTACAAGCCGGTCGCCGGGGAACGCCCGCTGTGGGACTTCCCCGAGGGAACGCTGGCCCAGCGTGAGGTGGCCGCCTATGAGCTCTCCGAAGCCATGGGCTGGGGCCTCATCCCGCCCACCGTGCTGCGCGACGGGCCCTACGGCCGGGGCATGGTCCAGCTGTGGATCGAGGTCCCGGACACCGAGGAGGAGGCGGCAGCGCCGCTGCTGGCCCTGGTGGAGGGTGACGATCCGGGCCCGGGCTGGAAGGCGGTCGGCTACGCGGACGTGGGCGAGGACCGCACCGCGCTGCTGGTGCACGCCGACGACGAGCGGCTGCGCCGGCTGGCCGTCCTGGACGCGGTGATCAACAACGGTGACCGCAAGTGCGGCCATCTGCTGCCCGCCGCCGACGGCCGGCTCTATGCCATGGACCACGGTGTGACCTTCAACGCGGACGACAAGCTGCGCACGCTGCTGTGGGGGTGGGCGGGGGAGCGGCTGCCGGAGGAGGCGCTGGACGCCCTGCGCCGGCTGTCCGCCGAGCTGGCGGAGGGGCGTCCGCTGGCCGCCCGCCTGGCCGAGCTGATCACCCCGGCCGAGATCGACGCCCTGCGGGCCCGGGTGGCCGAGCTGCTGCGCACGGGTGTCCACCGGAAGCCGAGTGGGCAGTGGCCGGCCATTCCGTGGCCGCCGGTGTGAGGTTCGTCTTCGGGTGCGGGTCGTTGGTGGCTGGTCGCGCCCACGCGGCGGAGCCGCATGACGCAACCGCCCGCGCCCCTGATGGCGCCCGAAGCACAGAACCCGCCCCCGCGCAAGGTGACGGATTCAGCCAACCCAGGCCCTCCGGTTCGTATCCGGAACATGCATCCGGTTACGCTCAGGACATGCATGCCTGGCCCGCTTCAGAGGTACCCGCCCTGCCCGGCAGTGGCCGCGACCTCCGGATCCACGACACCGCGACCGGTGCACGAGTGACCCTCGTCCCCGGTCCCGTCGCCCGCCTCTACGTCTGCGGCATCACGCCCTATGACGCCACCCATATGGGGCACGCGGCGACCTACAACGCGTTCGACCTGGTGCAGCGCGTGTGGCTGGACACCAAGCGGCAGGTCCACTACGTCCAGAACGTCACGGACATCGACGACCCTCTGCTGGAGCGGGCCGCCGCCAATGGTGACGACTGGACCGCGCTCGCCCAGCGCGAGACCGCCCTGTTCCGCGAGGACATGACTGCCCTGCGGCTGCTCCCGCCGCGCCACTATGTGGGCGCCGTGGAGTCCATACCCAAGATCGTCCCCATTGTGGAGCGGCTGCGCGACGCCGGTGCCGCCTACGAACTCGACGGCGACATCTACTTCTCCGTCGCCGCCGACCCCCACTTCGGCGGGGTCTCCCACCTCGACGCCGAGGCCATGCGCCTGCTCTCCGCCGAGCGCGGCGGCGACCCGGACCGCCCCGGCAAGAAGAACCCCGTCGACCCCATGCTCTGGATGGCCGCCCGCCCGGGCGAGCCCAGCTGGGACGGCCGGTCGCTCGGCCCCGGGCGCCCCGGCTGGCACATCGAGTGCGTGGCCATCGCCCTGGAGCACTTCGGCATGGGCTTCGACGTCCAGGGCGGCGGCTCCGACCTGGTCTTCCCGCACCATGAGATGGGCGCCTCGCACGCCCAGGTGCTCACCGGCGAGCACCCCTTCGCCAAGAGCTATGTGCACGCCGGAATGGTCGCCCTGCACGGCGAGAAGATGTCCAAGTCCAAGGGCAACCTGGTCTTTGTCTCCGCGCTGCGCCGCCAGGGTGTGGACCCGGCCGCCATCCGGCTCGCCCTGCTCGCCCACCACTACCGGGCCGACTGGGAGTGGACGGACGCCGTGCTGGAGCAGGCCCTGGAGCGCCTGGACCGCTGGCGCACCGCCGTCTCCCGTCCGGACGGACCCGCCGCCGAGGCCCTGCTGGAGGAGATCCGCGAGGCCCTCGCGGACGACCTCGACGCCCCGGCCGCCCTGGCCGCGGTGGACCGCTGGGCCGCCGCCCAGGCCGCCGACGGCGGCACCGACACCGGAGCGCCCGGCCTGGTCTCGCGTGCGGTGGACGCGCTGCTGGGTGTGGCGCTGTAGCGGCCCGCACCACAGACGCGAAGGAGGGCGCTCCCCCCGGGGAGCGCCCTCCTTCCTTATCCGGCTCGGTCAGCTCGCCTTGGTGTAGCCGTACAGCGGCGCGTGGTCGGAGATGCCGGTGGGCTGCTTGGTGTACCGGTAGTCGGCCTGATCGGCCTTCTGGGTCCAGGAGTCGCAGCCGGTGAAGCCGGCGGTGCCAAAGAGATAGTCGATCTTCGACTCGGTGTAGCCGCCGGTGCGCGGGTCAAAGCTGAAGTGCGTGGCCTCGTCCGTCGCGTCACCCGGCGCGTAGGACTTCCGGTCGCACTCAGGCATCATCTGGTAGAGCGGCTGCAACCGGGCGGGGATCCTGTGGTTGTACAGGCCCATGTTGAAGTCGCCGCCCAGCACCACCCGGGGGTAGGCGGAGATCACCTTCTTCACGGTGGCGACCTCCTTCTCGTACACCCCCGCCGCCAACAGCTGGTCGTTGTTGGACATATGGGTGGTGCAGACATGGGTCTTCCAGCCGGCCACCCCCACGCACATCACCTGGTTGCGGTCGGCGTCCTTGTGCAGCGGGACGGGCAGCGGCACCGGCTTGGGCCGGTGGTTGATCTTCCCCCGCACCAGGATCGCGGTGCTCAGCGTGCCCGAGAGCTTTCCCCGGCAGTCGGAACGGCCGTCCGGGCGCTTGCTCTCCGCCCAGGCCGCGCTCCAGCCCTTGCCCAAGGCCGCCTGGATCTCGTCCAGTTGGCTGTGGCCCTTGGCTCCGCCGGGCCGCGGCGGTCCCGAGCACACCTCCTGCAGCAGCACCGCGTTGATCTTGCGCACCCGCACCACCTCGGCGATGGCCTGCGCCTTCTTCTTGGGTTCATTGCGGTAGGGGCAGTAGCTGGAGTCTCCGGGCGGGCCGCCGGCCTCGCCGCAGATGTTCCAGGTCATGGCCCGCACCGACTCCACGGCGGCGCTCGCGCTCGCCGGCAGGGTCAGCGCGACGGCCGCGCCGCCGAGCAGACCGACCGTGACGCGGCGCGTCAGGGTGCGTATCCGGGACGTTCTCACATGCTCTCCCAATGGGGGTTGGCTCAGCCCTCATTGTCGGTGCTTGCGGGAACGCGGCGCCCCCTGCCCCCGTTCTCCTCGCATGATGAGTCTGCTGACCGGCCCGGGACTTGCCCTGCTGATCGTCATCCCGCTGTTTGTGCTGGCCGCCCTGCGCAAGGGCGTCCAACTCGCCCGGCATCGCGGCGCCCAGCCGGTGCGCGGCCTGGGTGCCACCGCCACCGAGGAACTGCACGCCCTCATATATCCCAGTAAAAGGGTGCAGTTGGAGCAGCGCCGCATAGAACTCGTGCTCCGCGACGACGAACAGGACGGCGCCCCGCGCAGAACCGGAATCGACCTGGACTCGGGCACCGCACGCATCGGCCGCCGGCCCGATGTCAGTGGTCGCCCCTAGCGTTCTCCTCAGCGCCGACCGGTCATCGTGACCGGCGAGGAGACGGGGGCTTTGTCATGTCCGTAAATGAAACCGCCGCGAGCGACACCACCTATCTGGAGCTGTCCCAGGACGGCGGCGGGGCGCACAAGTTCTACGAAGTGACGGTCAATGGCGTCGAGGTGACGGTTCGCTACGGACGGATCGGCACGGCCGGCCAGACCCAGCAGTCCACCTTCCCCACCGTGGAGAAGGCACGCGCCGCCGCGGCCAAGAAGGTTGGCGAAAAGGTGCGCAAGGGGTATGAACCCGCCGTCCGCGGCGGCCGCGCCGCCCGCGCGGTGACCCGCCGCCAGGTCACCTCCGCCCCCTCCACCGCCCGCGCGGTGGCCCCTGTGCTGTGGCGCTTCCGCACCGGCGCCCCCGCCTTCGGCATCCACATCGGCGAGGACCGCTGCTGGGTGGGCAATCAGCGCGGCGAGGTCCACACCCTCGGTCACGACGGTGAGGTGCTGGCCCGCTTCCAGCTGCCCGACGGTGTCAAGTGCCTGGTGGAGGACGACTTCTGGATCTACGCCGGGTGTGATGACGGCACGGTCTACGACCTCTCCGCCAAACTCCCCTTCGCCGCCTATGAGATCGCCTCCGATGTGGACATCTTCTGGCTGGACATCCATGAGGGCGTGCTCAATGTCGCCGACCGCGAGGGCCGGCTCACCGTCATCGACCACGAGGACGAGTACCAGTGGTCCCGCAAGAGCACCGGCGAGCACGCCTGGATGGTGCGCCGGGACGACCGCGCCGTCTACCACGGCCACCGCGGCGGTGTCACCGCCTACGCGGCCGACGGCAGCGGAGAGTTGTGGCATACCGCGACCTCGGGCGGGGTGCTCTTCGGCTGGCAGGAGGACCACTCGGTCTACGCCGGAACCGGCCACAGCCTGGTCCAGCGGCTGGCCAAGTCCGACGGTGCCATCGAGGCCACCTACCGCTGCGACTCCGCCGTCTACTCCTGCGCCACCTCGCCCGGCGGCCGCTATGTCTTCGCCGGTGACCTGGCCTCCTCCGTCTACTGCTTCACCGCCGACGGCACCCGGCTGTGGAAGCTGGGCACGGGCGGTGGCTCCGCGCTCTCCATGCAGTACCGGGACGAAAAGCTCTATATGGTCACCACCGAGGGATCGTTGATCTGCGTGGACGCCTCCGAGGCCGCCATCGCGGAGGCCCGCTCCGGCCGGGTCCCGGTCCCGGTGGACATCAAGTCGGCCGCCGCGCTGCCCACTTACACCCCCGCCACCGCGGTGGACACGGTGGCCGCCGTACCGGCCGGCGGGGTGCTGGTGGAGTGCGTCCAACAGGGCGGACGGCTCCGGGTCCATGTGGTCTCCGAGGGCTATGAGCCCACCTGGAACGTCCAGTTCCCCCGTGCGATACGGGAGCCCGGGGTGCGGTATGTGGTCGATGCCCTCGCGCCGGCCAGCGGGGGCTTCTACCGGGTGCGCGGCGAAATACGGCGCCTGCGGTAGGGGCCGGCGGCTACCCTGACCGGATGTCCGCCTTCCGTTTCCGCGATCCCCAAGTCACCAGGTTTGGCTTCCAGGCCCCTGTCCTGGTCCGCTGCCCCCGGTGCGAGGGCATGGCACGGGTGGCCGGGCTGGGCGGTGTACGGCGACTGAGCTGCGTCGGGTGTGGCCTGTCCCGTGCCTGGACGCGCCGGATCGCCCGCTTCCGCTGGGGAACGGCGGAGCCGATGACGGACCCCTTCTTCGACCTGCCCCTGTGGCTCCAGACCCGCACCCGGCACGGCTGGCTCTGGGCGTTCAACGAGGAGCACCTGACCCTGCTTCACGACTATGTCCGCGCCTCGCTGCGGGAGGGCCCGCCCCTGGGCGACCTCGGGCGGCGGAACGGAACTCTGGTGTCCCGCCTGCCCCGATGGATCAAGGAGGGGAAGAACCGGGAGGAGATGCTGCGGGCGATCGAGAGGATACGGGCGCTACCGGTATGAACTCCGGCCCTCCGCGGGTGAGCCCGGATGCACGCGGGCGCACGGCGGGTTCGTAGGGTGATGCCATGCTCGATGAAACCCCCGACGGTCCCGAGGCCGCCGAATCCCCGCTGATCGGAAGCCTGCGCGCGGCGGTCGCCGGCTCGCCCCAGGACGTACCACTGCGGCTGCACCTCGCCGAGTTGCTGCTCGACGCCGGGCACGGTGACGCGGCCGTGGCGGAGGCGGCCGTCGCACTCAGCCACGCACCCGGGAACGCACAGGCCCGGGCCCTGATGGCGCGGGCCATGGGCGGGCCGGCGCCCTCGGCCCCCGTCGCGGAATCCCCGGCTCCCGTCGCAGAACCCCCGGCTCCCGTCGAGGAATCCCCGGCTCCCGCCGAACAGCCGGCGGCCCCCGTCCGCAAGGCCGGCGGATTCGACTGGGCGGCCGCCGAGCAGGAGGTCGGCGAGGTCCTCCCGCCCCGGTTCGCCACCACACCGGAGACAAAGGAAGCCCCGCTCGCCGTCGACGGCGGCGGGGACCCCGGGGACGCGAGCGCCTTCGACGTGGACGCGCCCGATGCGCACCACGCGGTGCGCCTGGCGGACGTCGGCGGGATGCAGGAGGTCAAGGACCGCCTGGAGGCCGCCTTCCTCGCGCCCATGCGCAACCCGGAACTGCGCAAGCTCTACGGCAAGAGCCTGCGCGGCGGACTGCTCCTGTACGGCCCGCCCGGCTGTGGCAAGACGTTTATCGCCCGGGCCATCGCCGGGGAACTCGGTGCGAACTTCATCTCCGTGTCCATCAACGATGTGCTCGATATGTGGATCGGCAACTCCGAGCGCAATATGCACGAGGTGTTTGAGACCGCCCGCCGGCAGGCGCCCTGTGTGGTCTTCCTCGATGAGCTGGACGCACTGGGCGCCAAGCGCAGCCGCACCCAGCACAATGGCATGCGCAACACCGTCAACCAGCTGCTGACCGAACTGGACGGCGTCGGCGACGTCAACGACGGAGTGTTTGTGCTCGCCGCGACCAACGTCCCCTGGGATGTGGATGTCGCGCTGCGCCGCCCCGGCCGGCTGGACCGCACGCTGCTGGTGCTGCCGCCCGATGCCCCGGCCCGCGAGGCGATCCTCCGCTACCACCTGCGGGAACGCCCCATTGAATCGGTCGACTTGGCCAAGCTGGTCAAGGCCACCGACGGCTTCTCCGGGGCGGACCTCGCGCATGTCTGCGAGAGCGCGGCCGAGTCGGCGCTGCTGGACTCCGTCCGCACCGGCACCATACGCATGATCAACACCAAGGACCTGCTGGGCGCCGCGAAGGTGATTCGGCCGTCCACCGAGCCATGGTTCGCGGCCGCCCGCAATGTGGCGATGTTCGCCAATGAGGGCGGCATGTACGACGAATTGCTCGCCTATCTGAAGAAGGCGCGCAAACTGTGAGCGCACCGCACCCGCTCCTCGCGCAGGCGATCGCCCTGATCGAGCTCGAACGCTACGACGAGGCCCGCACGCTGCTCACCCGGCGACTGGCCGAGGACCCAACCGATGTATTCGCCTGGGTGCGCCTCGGCCGCTGCCATCTGATGCTCCAGGAATACGAGGAGGTGCTCACCACCACCGGCGAAGCACTGGCCCTCGCACCGGAGGACCCCGACGCCCACCGCCTGCGCACCTATGCGTTTATGCGGCTCGGCCGTCCGGACGAGGCGCTGGCCGCGGCCCAGGAGACGCTCCGGCTCGCCCCGCAGCGCTGGCAAGCCTATGGGGCCCTCTCGGAGGCCCTGGGCGCATGGCGGTCGCGCCGGCCCGAGGCGTTCGACGCGGCGGTGACCGCCGTGCGGCTCGCCCCGGACGACGTTGGTGCGCACCACGCGCTGTGGAAGGCCGCGACGATCAGCGGCCGCTCGGATGTGGCGCGGCAGGCAGTGCGCGAGATCCTGCGCATCGACCCCCAGGACACCTGGGCTCTTGGCAAGCGGGCCGACTACGCCGCGGAGGACGCCGCCGGGCCGCCGCTGACCGGTGCGGGTGCCAAGCTGCCGGCCTCGGCCGAGGCTTACGCCACCGCGCTCGCCGCCGACCCGGCGGCCCAGGACCTGCGCCAGGGTCTGGACGGGGCGGTGTTCCGGATGCTGCGCGGCACTCGCTGGCTCGCGCTGCTCTGCTTGGTGATCGCCGCCCTCGCCGGACGGGTCTTCCCGACCGGCAACGACCCCACGGCCCTGCCGGCGCCGCTGGGCACCCGGCTCTACGCACTCGCCCTGATGGCCGCCGTCTGGGGCTTCGGCGCCTGGCGCCGCTACCGGGGGATGCGGACCGGAGTGCGGCTGAGCCTGTGGTCGCTGGTCCGGCGGCTCGGCTGGGCGCGGCTGATCGTCGGGCAGTCGGCGTGGTGCACGCTCACCGCCGTGGTCATCGTGACCGTGCCATGGTCCGAACGGACCGTCCCGCAGGTGCTGTTCTGGGTGGCGCTGGTGCCGACGCTGCTCACGGTGTGGTTCGAGCGGGCGTCGATCCGCGACTGAACGCGCCGGGTGCCGGGCGCTGTCATGGCGCGATCTCCCGGCCTCCACGGGCGACTTGACCCGCGGCCGTGAGTACCGCGGCGCGCAGGTCACCGGCAGCCGTGAGCACGTTCCGCCGCTCGCCTTCCGGCTCCGGAATGACCCAGACGCGGTCGCCCAGGTACTTGCCCGGCAGCGGCGCGAAGATCTCGGATCCGTGGGGGCGGGCCAGGGCGCCCGGCACGTCGGCGAGTTGGTGCGCGGTGTGGAGGGGGAGTGGCCACCACATCGCGTGCTCCATGCCGCCCATCAGGTACGGGCCGATGTGCCGCTCTGCGGCCTTGAGATGAGTGATGGCGGCGGTGGCGAGCGTGAAGTTCAGCTCGATAAGGTCCCATTGGCGGCCTACGAGCAGTGGGGCGGTCTCGCCCGCTTGCCAGCACTTCAGCACCGTGTGCGGATCGGAAGCCGCCGACGCCAGCCAATGCGCGAGGTTGCGAGTGGTCAATTGGCCCTCCTCAGGTCCAGTTCGGCCCAGACGACAGCGCCGCGTCCGGTGAAGTCGTGTCCATACCTGTCGGCGTTGACGAGCCCCGCGAGAACGGTGCGGCGAGCCGGTTCACTCAGCGTTGGCGGGATGTCGATCTCGACCCGGATCCGGTCCGGGCCCTCCTCGGTGCGCGGCTCCCGCCCGGTCGCCGCCGCGAACCGGGCGGCCAGTGCCACTGCCTGGGCTTTCGCGGTACGCACAGATGCCCCCGGTGAGCGTTTGGTAGCGCTGGGTATTTCTAATGCATTAGAATCCAGCTAATGCACTAGGTTGTCAATGCCGCCGAGTCCGAGCCTGATGGCAGCACGAAGAGAGCCCATGGCCGCAAGACAACCGCCCTATATGCGGGTTGCCGATGACCTGCGACGCCGGATCGCCGCAGGGGAGTGGGCCGTGGGCGAGCGGCTCCCCTCTCGTGCCCAACTGGCCCTGGACTACGGTGTGGGCCCCAACGTCCTGCAGAAGGCGCAGGAACGCCTGATCGTCGAAGGGCTGTTGGAGGGACGCGCCGGATCGGGCACCTATGTGCGCACCCCGCGCGAGCGCCTCCGCATGGTCCGCTCCCGCCACCGCGAGTGGCGCCAGGACTCCCCGTTCCGGTCCGATATGCGCGAGCAAGGCCGACGCGGCTCCTGGGAGTCCCACTCCGAAGCCCGGGTCGCCGCGCCGGACCACATCGCTCAACGGCTCGCCATCGAGCCGGGCGATCCATGTGTCCGAACTGTCTATGAGTTCCTGGCGGATGGCCGGCCGGTGCAGCTCTCCGAGAGCTGGGAGCCGATGGCCATCACCGGTGACACTCCCGTGGTGTTGCCGGAACTCGGGCCGCTCGCGGGCCGGGGCGTAGTCGAGCGCATGCGCTCGATCGGGATCGTCATCGAGACGGCGGTCGAGGTACCGCGCCCGGCCCGCGCCACCCAGGCGCAGGCCAACCTGCTGGGCATCAGCCTCGGTGACCTGGTCACCGAGATCGAGCGCACCTACTTCGACACGGACGGACGCCCGGTCGAGACGGCCGACATCGTGGTGCCGGACGTGCGTTGGGAGATCGCCTACGAGATTCCGATCGAGCGGTCCGCGGACTGAAACCGTTACGGCCTGCCTGATGGCACTTGGCCATAGCTCGGGGCGCCCCTTAGGGGCGCGGGCGGCTGCGTCATGCGGCTCCGCCGCGTGGGCGCGATCAGCCACCGACGGCTCGCACGCGAAACGTGACGGACAAGGGCACGGCCCCCGGGCGAACCGCACACCGTTTGACATCCCAGCCAACGGTGACAGCCTGGAAATGCCGGCTGCCCCTCCGCAGCCCAAGGCCAGGGGGAAGGGGAAGCGCCATGGCCACCTCCCAGGAACAGGATCCCCACCTCGCCCAGGTGCGCCCCGTGACGCCCAGTACCCGGGAAGGCTGTGAGGACTGCCTGCGGATCGGCTCCACCTGGGTGCACCTGCGCCTCTGCCTGACCTGCGGGCATGTGGGCTGCTGCGACTCCTCGCCGAACCGGCACGCCCGGGGGCATGCGCAGGAGGAGGAGCACCCCATCGTCCAGTCCTTCGAACCCGGCGAGGACTGGCGCTGGTGCTTCGTCCACGAGGCGATGGTGTGACGACCGGACGCCAGAAGTCCAGAAACCCGTAACACCCGTCCATGGCCCCCCACTTGCCGCAGGCGCTAAGCACGCCGCATGAGGAAACCAACGCGGCTGAGAACCATGGTTGTCGGTGCCGTACTGGGGCTGATCGCGGCGCTGGCCGGACCGGTGGGGAGTGCGCATGGCGACGGGGCTGGCACGGTGGGGAACATCACCGGATTCACGGCAGAGGGGCCGGTGTACCGGATACGGGCCGGGGACGCGGAGGCCCGGGTCTCGTTCGTCGGTGCGGAGACGTTCCGGCTGGAGCTGGCGCCGGACGGGGCGTATGCCGATCCCACCGGGAAGGACATCGTGCTGCCGCAGGGCGCCCCGCCGCGCACCCGGTGGCGGGAGAAGGGCGACCGGTACGAACTGAGCACCGCCCAGGTGACCTTGCGGGTGTACAAGAAGCCGCTGAGGTTCGCCCTGTACCGGGCCGACGGCAGCCGGGTGTGGGCCGAAAGCAAGGGGCTGAGCTGGGACAAGGAGCAGACCACCCAGACGCTGGCGCGGGGCGCCCGCGAGCAGTTCTACGGGGCGGGGATGCAGAACGGGCGGGGCAACACCTCGCACCGGGGCAAGACCGTCGAGGTCGGGGTGGACTACAACTGGGACGACGGAGGGCACCCCAACTCGGTGCCGTTCTACCTCTCCTCGGCCGGGTACGGCGTCTACCGCAACACCTATGCACCGGGCACCTATCGCTTCGAGGACCCGGTGACGACGACCGAGAAGGAACGGCGGTTCGACGCCTACTACTTCGCGGGCCGGACGATGAAAGATGTCATCGGGCAGTACACGCGGCTGACCGGCAAGCCCTTCCTGCCGCCGCTGTACGGCCTGGAGATCGGCGACTCGGACTGCTATCTGCACAACAAGAACCGGGGGGAACGGCACACCCTGGACGCGCTCAAGGTCGCCGACGGGTATGTGGAACATGACATGCCGGGCGGCTGGATGCTGGTCAACGACGGTTATGGGTGCGGGTACGAGAACCTGGGAGAGGCCAGGCAAGGGCTGGCCCGGGACAAGATGGCGATGGGGCTGTGGACCGAGGACGGTCTGTCCAAGCTCGGCGAACAGGTCAGGGCGGGCCAGCGGATCGCCAAGCTGGATGTGGCCTGGGTCGGGGACGGGTACAAGTTCGCGCTGGACGGCTGCAAGGCCGCGTACCGGGGCATCGAGGACAACAGTGATGCCCGGGGCTTCACTTGGGCGCCGGAGAGCTGGTCGGGTGCCCAGCGCTGTGGGGTGCAGTGGTCCGGCGATCAGAAGGGGTCATGGGAGTACATCCGCTGGCAGATTCCGACCTATGCGGGCGCGACCATGTCCGGTCTGGCCTACACCACGGGTGATGTGGACGGCATCTTCGGCGGCAGTCCCAAGACCTATGTGCGGGACCTGCAGTGGAAGACCTTTCTGCCCGCGGTGATGACCATGGACGGCTGGGCGCCCAGCGACAAGCAGCCCTACCGGTACGGCGATCCCTACACCTCGATCAACCGGAAGTATCTGAAGCTGAAGGAATCGCTGCTGCCGTATATGTACACCTATGCGGCGGAGGCCACCCGCACCGGGGTGGGGCCGGTACGGCCGCTGGCGCTGGAGTACCCGGACGATCCCAGGGCGGCGACCGACGCGGCGAAGTACGAGTTCCTGAGCGGGAGTTACTTCCTGGTGGCACCGGTGTACCAGGACACGGACGTCCGGGACGGCATCTATCTGCCCAAGGGCACCTGGACCGACTACTGGACGGGCCGTACCTACCACGGGCCGACCACGGTGAACGGCTATCACGCCCCGCTGGACACCCTGCCGCTGTTTGTGAAGGGTGGTGCCAATATCCCCATGTGGCCGGGTATCCGGTCGTACCGGGACCACACCGCGGACTCCCCGCTGGCCTGGGACGTCTATCCGCAGGGACGTTCCTCCTTCACCCTGTACGAGGATGACGGGGTGACCCGGGAGCACCGGGCGGGTGCCTCCGCGCGGCAGACCCTGACCACCTGGGCACCACGGGCCGGCGGCCCGGTCCTTCTTCAAGTGGGCGCCGCCCATGGGCACTTCAAGGGGCAGCAGATGGCGCGCCCTTATCAGTTCACGGTGCACAGCGGCCACGCCCCGCACCTGGCGGCGCTCGACGGCCGCGCGCTGCCGCATCTGGCGACGCGGGACTCCTTCGACCGGGCCGCGCAGGGCTGGTGGTACGACCCCGCGGACCGGGGCGGGATCGTCCATGTGAAGACCGCGAGCCGCAGCACGCAGCGGGCGTTCACGGTGGCGCTGGGGTAGGGGCCGGCGGCGCGCCCGTGGTCATGTCGCGGGCGCGCCTGGCCCCACGGTCCGGGCCAGCCGCCGTGCCCCCTCGCGCAGGCGCTGTTCGCCCAACTCCGGCAGCAGGGCCGCGATATGGTCCGCGGCCAGGCCGGCGAGCAGGGTGTGGGCGGTGTGCTGCGGGTCGGGCGTGCCGGCCAGCAGGATCGTCAGATGGTGGTGCCAGAAGCGGTAGGAGCCGATGCGGTAGCGCGCGCCCGGAACCGCGGTTTCCGACATCCGGACCAGGTCCAGACAGGCCAGCAGATGGTCCAGATAGGCGTCGAGGAACGCCTCGATGCGGTCGGCGGGCGCCGCGCCGGGGCCCAGCGGGGGCGGCCCGGACAGGATCGCCTCCTGCAAGGCGCGCTCACGGGCGTCCAACAGGGCCGCGGCCAGGCCGGACTTGTCGCCGAAGCGGCGGAAGAGGGTGCCCTTGCCGACGCCCGCGGCGGCCGCCACCTGGTCCATGGAGACGTGCTGGACGCCGTGTTCGGCGAACAGCCGGGCCGCCGCGTCCAGCACGGCGGCCCGGTTGCGGGCGGCGTCGGCGCGCTCCTTGGGGGGCGGAGTGCGCAGCAGTTCCAGGGGCATTGTGGAATCGGACTGCGGTCCGTTACTCTTCTCGGGCACAAGCGGACTATAGTCCAATTCCCTGAGGAGGGGATGCGCATGACCGCACTCATCACCCGTGCGGAGCTGAAGGCGGCGATCGAGGCGGGCACGGTGACCGTGGTGGACGCGCTCGGCGGCGAGTACCACGCCCAGCAGCATCTGCCGGGCGCCATCGCCCTGGTACGCGACGACGTCGACGGCCGGGCCCCGGTGCTGCTGCCGGACCGGGACGCCGCGATCGTCACCTACTGCTCCAACCCGGCCTGCCCCAACAGCGGACAGGTCGCCGACCGGCTCACCGCCCTCGGCTACACCAATGTCCGCAAGTACCGCGAGGGCATTGAGGACTGGGTGGCTGCGGGCCTGCCCGTCGAGTCCGCCTGACGGCAGCGGAAGAGGGCGCCGCAGGGATGGTGCGGCGCCCTCGGTCAGCTGTCGCCCTCCGGCGGAGCCTCGTCCCCGTCCGGCTCCGGAGGCTGGGGCTTTGGCTTGGCCGGACGGGTCCGGCCGCTGGTGGTGTCCCGCAGATGCGAGGCATCGGGGACACCGGGCTCGGCCGCCAGGCCGCCGGGGGACGGCGGCGCCTGCCCGTCACGGCGGCGCAGATAGCGCTCGAACTCGCGGGCAATGGCCTCACCGGAGGCCTCCGGGAGGTCGGCGGTGTCCCGGGCCTGCTCCAACGACTGGACATACTCGGCGACTTCGCTGTCCTCCGCCGCCAGCTGGTCCACACCGCGCTGCCAGGCACGGCTGTCCTCGGGCAGATCGCCCTGCGGTATGCGCAGGTCGATCAGGTCCTCCAGGCGGTTGAGGAGGGCCAGGGTGGCCTTGGGATTGGGCGGCTGGGAGACATAGTGCGGAACGGCCGCCCACAGGCTCGCCGCCGGGACGCCGGCATGGGCGCAGGCCTCCTGCAGAATGCCCACGATGCCGGTGGGGCCCTCGTAGCGGGACTCGTCCAGGTCCATGGTGCGCGCCAGATCGGGATCGGAGGTGACCGCGCTGATCGGCACCGGCCGGGTGTGCGGGGTGTCACCCAGCAGCGAGCCCAGGATCACCACCAGCTCCACCCCCAGCTCATGGGCGAAGCCCAGGATCTCGTTGCAGAACGACCGCCAGCGCATGCTGGGTTCGATGCCACGGACCAGGACCAGATCCCGGCTGCCGCTGCCGCCGGTGCGCACCACGGACAGCCGGGTGGTAGGCCATGTGATCTTGCGGACGCCGCCGTCCAGCCAGATCGTGGGCCGGTTGACCTGGAAGTCGTAGTAGTCCTCCGCGTCCAGCGCGGCGAAAACCTCTCCCTTGAACTCCCGGTCCAGGTGCGCGACCGCGCTGGAGGCGGCGTCACCGGCGTCGTTCCAGCCCTCGAAGGCACAGATCATGACCGGGTCGATCAGCTCGGGAACCCCCTCAAGCTCGATCACCCAGCGCCTCCTTCCGGCCGGGGAGCACTGATCCGTACCACCGCCGGCTGCCGTTTGTGCAGTTGCCTTGCGTGTCCCAAGCCTACGGCTTCCGCGAGGGGCGTTCGCAGTCCCTGGACGGGATGCTCGTCACCTCCGGCCCGGGCCGGGAGCTCACCCACGCCTGCCCCAACCCTCGCGATACGCACGCCAGTCGGCGTCGGTGGCGGCGAAGTCCACATACAGGCCAAGGCCGAAGTGCTCTCGGTGCCGGTCCTGGCGGGTGAGGCCGAGCCGGGCGCCGCGCACCGCCGCGGCGGCGGTCTCGGCATGGCCCTGGTGGCCCAGGTCCTCGGTATGGAAGAACGGCAGGCCCATCAGCAGGTCCACATCCCTGGGCGCGGCCCGCAGAGCCAGCGTGGTCTGGTGGGCCACATAGCCGCCGTACAGGCTCTCCCACGGCATGGCGGTGTCATAGGACATCACCGCGATCTGGTCGCTGCGCCGGGCCACCTTGCCGAAATAGTCCTGGGACCACCACTTGGGGCTGCCCAGCAGCCCGGAGGCGGAGTGCATCGCGGGCAGCGGGTCTATCTGCTGGGCGGCGACCGAGAGCACCCCGCCGCCGGAGCGCACCACCGGCCGCAGCTCGTCCAGCAGGGCCAGGAAGCCACGGTCGCCGTCGCGCACCGGCTCCACATCGAGGTGTACGCCCTGGAAGCCGGCCGCCAGCACCTGCCGGGCGCTGGCCGTCACCCGGTAACGGGTGACCGGATCGTCCAGCCGCAGCCCCCCGTGCCCGCCGCGCACCACCACATCGCCCAGCCAGGCCTGCACCCGCACGCCCGGCAGCTCCCGGTGGACGGCGTCCAGCAGCCACTTGGCCCGGGGGTAGTCGGAGGCGGGCAGGGTGCCGTCGTGCTCCAGCGGGCCGGAGTGCACATACAGATCGCGCACCCCGGTGCCGGCGATGCGCCGCTTGAGGCGGGCCAGGTCGGCGTCGGTGCGCCGGCCGTCCACCCAGGCATGGCCCAGCCAGAGCGCGTCCCGGCCGCGGGTGACCGCGTCCGGTGCCGGCGACCCGGCGTAGGAGGCACGCAGCGCGCTGGCCGCGGCCGCCACCGGCAGCACCGTCAGCAGCACCAGGGCGAGGACGGTCCGCCGCACCGTGCGCCTGCTCGGTCGGCGGCGGAGGAGGGCCGGCCAGTTCATCTGTTCCCTTTCGTCTGCTGACTGGGACGGGACGGCGGCCCGGACGGTTGCCCGGCCGGTACGCCCGGGCCCGAACGCCCCGAGGGGAGGGACGCGGTGTGCGTCCCTCCCCTCGGTCCGGCCGGCGGACGGGGTGTCAGCCCTCGTTGTTCAGCAGCCCCTTGACCCGGGTGCGGACATCCTCGGTGTCCAGACCACGGATGGTCAGGGTGGTGCGGCGGCGCAGCACATCGTCCACGGTCTGCGCCCACTCGTGGTCGCGGGCGTAGACGACCTGGGCCCAGATCTCCGGGCCGTCGGGGTGGATGCGCTCGCCCAGCTCCGGGTTCTCGTTGACCAGGCGGGCGATGTCGAAGGACAGCGAGCCGTAGTGGGTGGCCAGGTGACGGGCGGTCAGCGGGTCCATCCGGGTGCCGGGCTCGCGGTCCACCAGCAGGCGGTGGGCCACCGCGTTGGGGTTGGCCACACCCGGCAGCGGCACCCGGCGCACCAGGTCGGAGACGGGCTCCATGTCCTCGGTCAGCGGGCTGCCGGGCACCTGGGCCAGCTTCTTCATCACGGTGCGGCCGATGTGGCGGTAGGTGGTCCACTTGCCGCCGGCCACCGAGAGCATGCCGCCCTTGCCCTCGCTGACCACCGTCTCGCGCTTGGCCTGGGCCACATCGCCCGGGCCGCCGGGCAGCACCCGCAGACCGGCGAAGGCATAGGTCATCAGGGAGCGGTCCAGGTCGGCGTCCTGGATGGAGAACGCGGCCTCGTCCAGGATCTGCTGGATGTCGGCCTCGGTGGCGCTGACGTCCGCCGGGTCGCCCTCGTACTGGGTGTCGGTGGTGCCGAGGAGGAGCTGGTCCTCCCAGGGCAGCGCGAAGGTGATGCGGTACTTGTCGATCGGGGTGGCCATGGCGGCCTTCCACGGCGACTTGCGCTTCATCACGATGTGCGCGCCCTTGGACAGGCGGATGGAGGGGGCGGCGCCCTTGTCCTCCATCGTGCGCAGGTGGTCCACCCACGGGCCGGTGGCGTTGAGCACCACCCGGGCGTCGACGCCGAACTCGGTACCGTCCATGCGGTCCTTGAGCTCGGCACCGGTGACCTTGCCATGGGTGAAGCGCAGGCCGGTGACCTCGGCGTGGTTGAGGACCACCGCGCCGGACTCCACGGCGGCGCGGACGGTCATCACCGCCACCCGGGAGTCGTTCATCTGGTGGTCGTAGTAGACCGCCACGGCCTTGAGGTTGTCGGTGCGCAGACCGGGGTTGTCGGCCTTGGCCCGGGCCGGGGAGATCACCTTGCCCACGCCATCGCCGAAGGCGGACAGCGCGGAGTAGGCGAACACACCGGCGCCCAGCTTGGCGGCGCCCACCGGGCCGCCCTTGTAGACCGGCAGGTAGAAGGTGAGCGGGTTGACCAGGTGCGGGGCCACGTCCTTGGCCAGCACCCGGCGCTCGTGGTGGTTCTCCGCCACCAGCTTGACCGCGCCGGTCTGCAGGTAGCGCAGACCGCCGTGGACCAGCTTGGAGGAGGCGGAGGAGGTGGCGCCGGCGAAGTCACCGGCGTCCACCATCGCGACCCGCAGCCCGGACTGCGCGGCATGCCAGGCCACCGAGGTGCCCAGGATGCCGCCACCGATCACCAGGAGGTCGTACGTCGCCTTGGACAGCCGTTCCCGGGTCTCGGCGCGGCCCGGATTGGCACCGGCAGCCGGGTGCGTTCCCAGGGTCGGAACGCTCTGCGGGGTAGTCATGATTGCTCCTCGTCAGCTCTCGTCGTCGATCCAGCCCATGGTCCGCTCGACGGCCTTGAGCCAGTTCTTGTACTCGCGGTCCCGGGTGTCGGAGTCCATCCGGGGGGTCCACTCGGCGGCCCGGCGCCAGTTGGCGCGCAGCGCGTCGGTGTCCGGCCAGAAGCCGACGGCCAGGCCGGCGGCGTAGGCGGCGCCGAGGCAGGTGGTCTCGGCGACCATCGGGCGCACCACGGGGGCGTCCAGGAAGTCCGAGAGGGTCTGCATCAGCAAGTTGTTGGAGGTCATGCCGCCGTCGACCTTGAGCGCGGTCAGCTCGACGCCGGAGTCCTTGGTCATGGCGTCGGTGATCTCGCGGGTCTGCCAGGCGGTGGCCTCGAGCACGGCGCGGGCGATGTGCGCCTTGGTGACATAGCGGGTCAGGCCCGCGATCACACCGCGCGCGTCGGAGCGCCAGTAGGGGGCGAACAGGCCGGAGAAGGCCGGGACGAAGTAGGCGCCGCCGTTGTCCTCGACGGAGCTGGCCAGCGTCTCGATCTCGGCCGCGCTGTTGATCAGGCCCATCTGGTCGCGCATCCACTGCACCAGGGAACCGGTGACGGCGATCGAGCCCTCGAGGGCGTAGACCGGCTTCTGGTCGCCGATGCGGTAACCGACCGTGGTGAGCAGGCCGTTGTAGGACTGGACGGGCTCGTCGCCGGTGTTCATCAGCATGAACGTGCCGGTGCCGTAGGTGGACTTGGCCTCGCCCTGTTCGAAACAGGTCTGGCCGAACAGGGCCGCCTGCTGGTCGCCCAGCGCGGAGGCGACCGGGACGCCCGCCAGGGCGCCGCCCTTGGCGGTGCCGTAGACCTCGGCGGAGGAACGGATCTCCGGCAGCACGGTGGCCGGAATCTCCATGGAGGACAGGATGCGCTCGTCCCAGGCCAGGGTGCGCAGGTTCATCAGCATGGTGCGCGAGGCGTTGGTGACGTCGGTGACATGGACGCCGCCGTCAACCCCACCGGTGAGGTTCCAGATGACCCAGGAGTCCATGGTGCCGAAGAGGATGTCGCCGCGCTCGGCGCGCTCGCGCAGGCCCTCGACGTTGTCCAGCAGCCAGCGGACCTTGGGGCCGGAGAAGTAGGAGGCCAGCGGCAGGCCGGTCTCGCGGCGGAAGCGGTCCTGGCCCACATTGCGGCCGAGCTCCTTGCAGAGCGCGTCGGTGCGGGTGTCCTGCCAGACGATGGCGTTGTGGACGGGCTCACCGGTGTTCTTGTCCCAGAGCAGTGTGGTCTCGCGCTGGTTGGTGATGCCGATGGCCTTGACGTCGGCGGCGGTGATGCCGGCCTTCTCGACGGCGCCCGCGACGACCTGCTGGACGTTGGTCCAGATCTCCTTGGCGTCGTGCTCGACCCAGCCCGGCTTGGGGAAGATCTGCTCGTGCTCCTTCTGGTCGACGGAGACGATGCGGCCGTCGCGGTCGAAGACGATGCAGCGGGAGGAGGTGGTGCCCTGGTCGATCGCCGCGATGAACGGGCCGTGGCCGTGGGTGGTGGTCATATCGGTGTCTGCTCCTGAAGTCTGTGGGTCTCGGCTGGGCGTCAGAATGCGAGCTTGTGGATGCCGGCGGCAAGGGCCGCGCCGGCCAGCGGGCCGACGACCGGGATCCAGGCGTAACGCCAGTCCGAGCCGCCCTTGTTGGGCAGCGGCAGCAGCGCGTGGACGATGCGCGGGCCGAGGTCACGCGCGGGGTTGATGGCGTAGCCGGTGGGGCCGCCGAGCGAGAGGCCGATGCCGACCACGGCCAGGGCCACCATCAGGGTGCCGGTGCCACTGGTGGCCAGGCCCTTGGTCAGGCCCATGGTGAGGATGAACAGCACCAGCACGGCGGTGGCGATGATCTCGGTGACCAGGTTCTGCACCGCGTTGCGGACCTCGGGGCCGGTGGAGAAGATGCCCAGCACCGGGCCGGCCTGCGGCTCGGCGGTCTGGTCGACCATGCCCTCGTGGGGGTTGAGGCTCTCGACGATCTCCGGATCGGTGAGGTGGGCCTGGAACTGGCCGTAGTAGGCGAGCCACACCAGGGTGGCGCCGATCATCGCGCCCAGCAGCTGGGAGCCGATGTAGAGCGGCACATCGCTCCACTTGACCGCACCGTCGATGGCGAGACCGAGGGTGACCGCCGGGTTGAGGTGCGCACCGGACTTGGTGCCGATGTACGCGCCGGCCAGGACGGCGAAGCCCCACCCGAAGGTGATGGCGAGCCAGCCCGCGTTCTGCGCCTTGGAACGCTTCAGAGTGACGGCGGCACAGACACCGCCGCCGAGCAGAATCAATACGGCGGTACCAATGGTCTCGCCGGTGAAGATGTCGGAGCTGGACACCCGCGACTCCTTTGTCCTTCGTCCAGGGGAAGGCGAACCCCGGGTCCCTCCGGTGGTCCGCGCCCTCGAGTGAGGGCGGTGTTCGGTCCCGTGGCACTGCACACCTTAGCGAATATTGTCGGTAGATGTTCGACAATGCCGACCGATGACCGGCAGTTTTCTGCACGGTTAAGGGCACGTCAAGGGCTGTGTGACCGGAAACTCTCGGACAACTGGCTGGAAATCTACGTTCGGATACCAGCCGGTAACGAGGGGATCTCGGGCGGCCGTTTATGACCGCCCGGAACCACCCAAAGAGGGTCAGAACCGGCCGGCGCCCAGATCGCGGGAAACCGCGCGGGCGCAGTCCCGCACCGAGGCAACCAGCTGGGCCCGCAGTTCGCCTTCCTCGCAGACCCGCTCCACCGCGCCGGTGATGCCCACCGCGCCCACCGGCATCCGCCGCCGGTCGTGGATGGGCGCGGCGATGGAGGCCAGGCCGGCCCAGGTCTCCTCGATGTCCGCCGCCCAGCCGCGGGCCCGGATCAGGTCCAGCACGCCCTCCAGCTCGGGCAGGCCGGTCACGGTGCGGTCGGTGAACGCCTCCCGGGCCGTGTCGGCCAGCTCGCTGTGCGCCACCGGGTCATAGGCGCACAGCACCTTGCCCAGGGCGGTGCTGTGCAGCGGCTGCATGGCGCCCACCTCCAGCACCTGGCGGCTGTCGTCGGGGCGGAAGACATGGTGGATGACCAGCACGCCCTGCTGGTGCAGCACGCCCAGGTAGACGCTCTCACCGCTGGAGCGGGCCAGATCGTCCGCCCACACCAGGGCGCGCGCCCGCAACTCGTGCACATCCAGATAGCTGTTGCCCAGGCGCAGCAGTTCGGCGCCCAGCTGGTAACGGCCGGAGGCCGGGTCCTGCTCGACGAACCCCTCCTGTTGCAGGGTGCGCAGGATGCCGTGCGCGGTCCCCTTGGCGAGCCCCAGCGCGGAAGCCACATCGGACAGGCCGAGCCGCCGCTCGCCGCCCGCGAGCAGCCGCAGCATCGCGGCGGCGCGTTCGAGCGACTGGATGGTCCGTGCCATCGAGCAACCTCCTCCATATGCCGTTCGGCATTGCTGAACAGTATCGGCCGATGTCGACCAAGAGGTAGCTCACCGGACGTAGCAATGATCGCGGACTGTCACCGGGCACCCCCAAGGCCCCCTGCTTTCCGCGAGGGCTACGGCTAGGCTTGCGGCGTGCGCCTTCTCCAGCGAGGGCGCAAAGCCGACAGCCGTCGCAACCACGGGAGCACATCCATGGCCTCTCTGCAGCCATCGACCGTCCGTACCCCCCGGCCCGCGCAACTGCGCGAGGCCCTCGCCACCCGAGTGGTGGTGGCCGACGGGGCGATGGGAACGATGCTCCAGGCGCAGGATCCGAGCCTTGACGACTTTCAGCAGCTCGAGGGCTGCAACGAGATCCTCAACGTCACCCGGCCGGACATCGTTCGCTCGGTGCACGAGGCCTACTTCGCGGTGGGCGTGGACTGTGTGGAGACCAACACCTTCGGCGCCAACCACGCGGCCCTGGGCGAGTACGAGGTCGCCCACCGCATCCATGAACTCTCCGAGGCCGGCGCCCGGATCGCCCGGGAGACCGCCGACGAGTTCACCGCCCGCGACGGCCGCACCCGTTGGGTGCTGGGCTCCATCGGCCCCGGCACCAAGCTGCCCACCCTGGGCCACGCCCCGTACACCGTGCTGCGCGACGCCTACCAGCAGAACGCCGAGGGCCTGGTGACCGGCGGCGCGGACGCGCTGCTGGTGGAGACCACCCAGGACCTGCTGCAGACCAAGGCCGCGGTGATCGGCGCCCGCACGGCGATGAACGCGCTGGGCGTGGACCTGCCGCTGCTGGTGCAGGTGACCGTGGAGACCACCGGCACCATGCTGCTGGGCTCCGAGATCGGCGCCGCGCTCACCGCGCTGGAGCCGCTGGGCATCGACATGATCGGCCTCAACTGCGCCACCGGGCCCGCCGAGATGAGCGAGCATCTGCGCTATCTCTCCCGGCACGCCCGCACCCGGGTCTCGGCCATGCCCAATGCCGGCCTGCCGGTCCTGGGCAAGGACGGCGCCCACTACCCGCTCACCCCGGGCGAACTGGCCGACGCCCATGAGACCTTCGTCCGCGAGTACGGGCTGTCGCTGGTCGGCGGCTGCTGCGGCACCACCCCCGAGCATCTGCGTCAAGTCGTGGAGCGGGTACGGGAGATGACGCCCGCCGAGCGCAGCCCGCGCCCCGAGCCGGGGGCGGCCTCGCTCTACCAGACCGTGCCCTTCCGTCAGGACACCTCCTATCTGGCCATCGGCGAGCGCACCAACGCCAATGGCTCCAAGAAGTTCCGCGAGGCCATGCTGGAGGGCCGCTGGGACGACTGTGTGGAGCTGGCCCGGGAGCAGATCCGTGAGGGCGCCCACCTGCTGGACCTGTGCGTGGACTATGTCGGCCGGGACGGCGTGGCCGACATGGCCGAGATCGCCGGGCGGTTCGCCACCGCCTCCACCCTGCCCATCGTGCTGGACTCCACCGAACCGGCCGTCATCCAGGCCGGGTTGGAGAAGCTGGGCGGCCGGGCCGTGATCAACTCGGTCAACTACGAGGACGGCGACGGCCCCGACTCCCGGTTCGCCCGCATCACCCGGCTGGCGGTGGAGCACGGCGCCGCGCTGATCGCGCTGACCATCGACGAGCAGGGCCAGGCCCGCACCGTGGAGAAGAAGGTGGAGATCGCCGAGCGGCTGATCGCCGACCTCACCGGCAACTGGGGGGTGCATGAGTCGGACATCCTCATCGACTGCCTCACCTTCACCATCTGCACCGGCCAGGAGGAGTCCCGCAAGGACGGCATCGCCACCATCGAGGCCATCCGCGAACTCAAGCGCCGCCACCCCGAGGTGCAGACCACCCTCGGCCTGTCCAATATCTCCTTCGGCCTCAACCCGGCTGCCCGGATCGTGCTCAACTCGGTCTTCCTGGATGAATGCGTCAAGGCCGGCCTGGACTCGGCGATTGTGCACGCCGCCAAGATCCTGCCCATCGCGCGGCTGGACGAGGAGCAGGTGCGCACCGCCCTGGACCTGATCCACGACCGGCGCCGCGAGGGCTATGACCCGCTGCAGCGGCTGCTGGAGCTGTTCGAGGGCGTGGACACCAAGTCCATGAAGGCCGGCAAGGCCGAGGAACTGGCCGCGCTGCCGCTGGAGGAGCGGCTGCGGCAGCGGATCGTCGACGGCGAGAAGAACGGCCTGGAGGCCGACCTGGACCAGGCCCTGACCGAGCGGCCCGCCCTGGACATCGTCAATGACACCCTGCTGGAAGGCATGAAGGTGGTCGGCGAGCTCTTCGGCTCCGGCCAGATGCAGCTGCCCTTCGTCCTGCAGTCCGCCGAGGTGATGAAGAACGCGGTGGCCTATCTGGAACCGCACATGGAGAAGTCGGACGCCGAGGGCAAGGGCACCATAGTCCTGGCCACGGTGCGCGGCGACGTCCATGACATCGGCAAGAACCTGGTCGACATCATCCTCTCCAACAACGGCTACAACGTGGTCAATCTGGGCATCAAGCAGCCCGTCTCGGCCATCCTGGAAGCGGCCGAGGAACACCGCGCCGATGTGATCGGGATGTCCGGGCTGCTGGTCAAGTCCACCGTGATCATGAAGGAGAACCTGGAGGAGCTCAACCAGCGCAAGCTGGCCGCCAGTTACCCGGTGATCCTCGGCGGAGCCGCCCTCACCCGGGCCTATGTGGAGCAGGACCTGCACGAGATCTACGAGGGCGAAGTCCGCTACGCCCGGGACGCGTTCGAGGGCCTGCGGCTGATGGACGCGCTGATCGCGGTCAAGCGCGGCGTCCCCGGCGCCAGCCTGCCGGAGCTCAAGCAGCGCCGGGTACGGGCCGCCACGGCCCTGGTCGAGGAGCCGGCGCCGCAGGAGGGGGCGGTGCGCTCGGATGTCGCCGTGGACAACCCGGTGCCCACCCCGCCGTTCTGGGGCACCCGGGTGGTCAAGGGCATCCCGCTGCGCGACTACGCCTCCTGGCTGGACGAGGGCGCGCTGTTCAAGGGCCAGTGGGGGCTGAAGCAGGCGCGCGGCGGACTGGACTACGAGGAACTGGTGGCGAGCGAGGGACGGCCCCGGCTGCGCGGCTGGCTGGACCGGCTGCACACCGAGAACCTGCTGGAAGCCGCCGTGGTCTATGGCTACTTCCCCTGCTACTCCAAGGGCGACGACCTGATCCTGCTGCACGAGGACGGCACCGAGCGCACCCGCTTCACCTTCCCCCGCCAGCGGCGCGGCCGCCGGCTGTGCCTGGCCGACTTCTTCCGGCCGGAGGAGTCGGGGGAGCGGGATGTGGTCGGACTCCAGGTGGTCACCGTGGGCTCCCGGATCGGCGAGGCCACCGCCGAGCTGTTCCAGGCCGACGCCTATCGCGACTACCTCGAACTGCACGGCCTGTCGGTGCAGCTGGCGGAGGCGCTGGCGGAGTTCTGGCACGCCCGGGTCCGCGCCGAGCTGGGCTTCGGTGGCGAGGACCCGGCGGACGTGGAGGACATGTTCGCGCTGAAGTACCGCGGCGCCCGGTTCTCGCTGGGCTATGGCGCCTGCCCGGACCTGGAGGACCGGGCGAAGATCGCCGAACTGCTGGAGCCGGAGCGGATCGGGGTCCAGCTGTCCGAGGAGTTCCAGCTGCACCCCGAGCAGTCCACGGACGCCATCGTGATCCACCACCCGGAGGCGAAGTACTTCAACGCGCGCTAGGTGTATTGATCACGAGCGTAGGTCCCGGCAGCTGCCGGGGCGCCCCGTGGGGAAGGCCGGAAAACCGAGAGGCGCATTCCGTACCGCGGACGTAGAATTGTTCCCCGGTGAAGGCCGGTCCGCCCGTCAGGGCAGACCGGCCTTCTCGTCCCCTCCGGAGGTACGCCATGACCAGCGGCATCCCAGTCGTGACAACGACCCGCCCCGCGCCCGGACCGGCTCTGCAGGCGGTGCTGCTCGACATGGACGGCACCCTGGTGGACACCGAGGGCTTCTGGTGGCAGGTGGAGGTCGCGGTCTTCGCCGAGCTGGGCCACCAGCTCCTGGAGGAGTACCGGGAGATCGTCGCCGGCGGCCCGATGACCCGCTGCGCCGACTTCCTGATCAAGGCCACCGGAGCCAAGATCGCGGTGGCCGAGCTCACCGCCCTGCTCAATGTCCGCTTCTCGGAGATGCTCGGCCAGGGCGTCCCGCTGATGCCCGGGGCCCGGCGGCTGCTGGCCGAGCTGGCCGCGCACCGGGTGCCCACCGCCCTGGTCTCCGCCTCCCACCGGCACATCATCGAACGGGTGCTGCCCGCGCTGGGCCCGGCCAACTTCACCCTGACCATCTCCGGCGACGAGACCGAGCGCAACAAGCCGCACCCCGATCCCTACCTGCTGGCCGCCTCCCGGCTGGGCGCCGAGCCCGCGCGATGCGCGGTGATCGAGGACTCGCTCACCGGGGTGGCCGCGGCCGAGGCGGCCGGCTGCCCGGTGGTGGCGGTGCCCTCGGTGTCCGCCATCCCGCCGGCCGCCGGGCGCACGGTGGTCCGTTCCCTGGAGCAGGTCGACCTGGGCTTCCTGCGCGCACTGATCTGGGCCTGACCGCACTACCGAGATCGATTACGGTTTCAATTTCCAAGCGGTTTCCCGGTATTGAGCGAGTGATGTTCATCACCGACCAAATGCCGCCGGCCTCTGGCCAACCGGGAGTTGGAGTGTTCTCCAAGGGGGAGAAGCGCACCCTTGTGTCCTGATTAGTGCGGTACTGCCATGGATCGTTCCCGGGCCTGGCCGGCCCGGCCGTCGCCAGCGGTTACCGAGCGGTGACAACGCATCAACTCGGCCCCGTTCCGGTGACGGCGGAGGCGCGCACTAATCTTTCGCGAGTACTTCACGGCTGCCCGTGCGACCGGCACACCCCCCGCCGCTGTCGCCCGCGGTGCCGATCGCACCACAGGGAGAACCCCACACCATGAACCGCAAGACGCTGGTGCTGCCGGCCGTGGCAGGGCTGCTGGCCCCTGTACTCGTCGCCTGTGGCGGGAGCAGTGGGTCCGGCAGCCATAGCGCCATCGTCATCGGCACCACCGACCGGTTCGAGGAGGCCGAGGGCACCCCCGCGCCCTTCGACCCCGCAGCCGCGTATGACATCGCCTCCTGGAACGTGATCCACAGCACCTTCCAGACGCTGCTGCGGCTGCCCCGCTCCGGCACCGACCCGGTGCCGGACGCGGCCACCAAGTGCACCTTCAGCGACCGCAAGAACGAGCAGTACCGGTGCACGCTGCGCAGCGACCTGAAGTTCTCCAGCGGCCGCCCGGTGACCGTCAAGGACGTCAAGTTCTCCATCGACCGGGTGCTGGGCATCAACTTCAGCAACGGCCCGGCCTCGCTGCTGGCGAACATCGACCGGGTGGAGACGCCCAATGACCACGAGGTCGTCTTCCAGCTGAAGACCCCGGACGCCACCTTCCCGCAGAAGCTGGCCACCCCGGCCGCCGCCATCGTGGACAGCGGCGCCTACGCCAAGGACAAGCTCAACAAGGGCTTCGACGCGGTGGGTTCGGGTCCGTACAAGCTCAAGACCGAGGAGAAGGACGGCCGGCTGACCAAGGCCGTGCTGTCCCGGAACACGGACTACCAGGGCGCCGTCAAGACGCAGAACGACAAGATCGAGCTGCGCTTCTTCGACGACTCCGAGTCGATGGAGAAGGCGCTCAAGGACGGCGACATCGACGTCATGAACCGCTCCCTGGACCCGGGGCAGATCGGCCCGCTGTCCAACGCCTCCGACAAGGGTGTGAAGCTCACCGATTCACCGGGCCAGGAAATCGGCTACCTGGTCTTCAACACCGACGACCCGGCGGTCAAGCCCAAGGCGGTACGCCAGGCCGTCGCCCAGCTGGTGGACCGGCAGGCACTGACCCGCGACGGCTACGACCGCACCGCCGACCCGCTGTACTCGATGGTTCCCAGCGGGATCACGGGCCACCAGACGTCCTTCTACAACCAGTACCAGGACCCCAGCGCCGACAAGGCCCGGACCCTGCTGCGGTCGGCCGGCGTCAGCACCCCGGTGAAGTTCACCATCTCCTACTCCTCCGGGCACTACGGCCCGGCCCAGGCCAAGGCGTACCAGGCGCTGGCGAAGCAGCTCAACGCCAGCGGCCTGTTCGACGTCCAGCTGCAGGACATCAAGTGGTCGCAGTACCGGTCCGACGCCGCCAAGGGCATGTTCCAGGCGTACGGCATGGGCTGGTTCCCCGACTTCCCGGACCCGGACAACTTCATCGCCCCGTTCTTCGGCAAGGACAACTTCCTCCACTCGCCCTACCGCAACGCCAAGCTGGAGGCGCTGGTCCCGCAGTCCCGCCAGGTCGCCCAGCGTGACGCGGCCACGAAGTACTTCCAGCAGGCGCAGGACATGATCGCCGACGAGGTGCCGGTGCTGCCGCTGTGGCAGAGCAAGCAGTACATCGCCACCCGCGACAACATCACCGGCGCGGAGTGGGCCCTCAACGCCTGCTCCGAGCTGCAGATGTGGGAGCTGGGCGGCGCCTGACGGGCGCCGGCCCCGGCCCGGCCGGTCCGCCGCAATCCGGACCGGCCGGCCACAACCGCACCACCACAACTCCATAGCGCAGCAACGACAGCACAACGGCAACACAACGCTCCACCTGTACAACTGGCTCCACAGAACGACCTTTTGAGCGGGCGACGGCCCGATCGGAACCCGAGAACTGTGAGGAACGTGCACGTGAGGAAACGTGACCAGTGGCTTGCCGCTCCGCTCGGCGCGGGGCTCGCGGCCGCCCTGCTCAGCGGGTGTGGCTCGGAGGACGGCAAGGCGGGGGGCACCGGTGAGTCGGTGGTCATGGGAATGTCGGACGAGGTGGTCACCACCGATCCGGCCTCCGGCTACGACCCCGGCTCCTGGGTGCTGTTCAACAACGTCTTCCAGTCCTTGCTGAGCTTCCCCAAGGGAAGCACCCAGCCCCAGCCGGAAGCCGCCCGCAAGTGCGGCTTCACGGACAACTCCAGCACCGTCTACCAGTGCACGCTGGCCGACGGACTGAAGTTCAGCAACGGCCACGACCTCACCTCCGAGGACGTCGCCTTCTCCTTCCGGCGCACCATCAAGATCAACGACAAGAACGGCCCGGCGGCCTCCATGCTGTCCACCATCAAGGGCATCAGGACGCCGGACGCCAAGACCGTGGTCTTCCAGCTCAAGCGGCCCGACGCGACCTTCCCCTCGAAGATCGCGTCCGGTGCCGGCTCCATCGTGGACCACCGGGAATACCCGATGGACAAGCTGCGCACCGACGGCAAGGCCATCGGCTCCGGCGTCTACAAGCTGGACTCCTTCGACAAGGAGCAGGCCGTCTTCAAGGTCAACGGCTCCTACAAGGGCCCCGCCAAGGCGCAGAACAGCGGCGTGACCATGAAGCTCTTCCACGGCGACCAGGCGAGCCTGAAGAAGGCCCTGCAGAAGGGCGACATCGACCTCGCCTACCGTGGCCTGGCCATGAAGGACATCGCCGACCTGGAGGCCGCCAGCGCCAGCGGCAAGCAGAAGAGCATCAAGGTCGTCGAGGGCAGCAGCGCCGAGGTGCAGCACCTGGTCTTCAACACCAAGGACCCGGTGGCCGGCAAGCTGGCCGTGCGCAAGGCCATCGCCTACCTGGTGGACCGCAGCGCCCTGGTCCGCGACGTCTACAAGCGCACCGCGGAACCGCTCTACTCGGTGGTGCCGGCCGGCATCACCAGCCACCGCACCCCGTTCTTCGACCTCTACGGCGACCACCCGCAGCGCGACCGGGCCGCCGCCGCGCTCAGCTCGGCCGGCATCCACGACAAGGTCAAGTTCACCCTGTGGGCCACCCCGATCCGCTACGGGCCGGGCACCGTACCGGAGTTCAACCAGATAGCCAAGCAGCTCAACGCCAGCGGGCTGTTCGACGTCGATGTGCAGAGCGTGCCGCTGCCCGAGTACGAGAAGGGCATCGAAGAGGGCAAGTACGCCGTCTACGCCAAGGGCTGGGTGCCCGACTTCCCGGACCCGGACAACTTCACCGCCCCGTTCTTCGGCAGCGACAACAACGAGCTGCACAACTCCTATGAGTCCAAGGAGATCGCCAGCCGGCTGCCGGCCACCGCCGCCGAGGCCAGCCGGGCCGCCACCGCCGCCGACTTCACCAAGATCCAGAGCGCTGTGGCCCAGGACATCCCGGTGCTCCCGCTGTGGCAGGGCAAGCAGTACGCGGTGGCCGCAGACAAGATCAACGGCCTCCAGTGGACCCTGGACGCCTCCACCGTCTTCCGCTTCTGGGAGATCAGCAAGGCCTGAGCGGCACCGCCGGCGGCCCGGTCACCCGGGCCGCCGGCCAAGGCTCACTGGGCGCCGGGACGCACCAGACCGCTCTCATACGCGTAGACCGCCGCCTGCACCCGGTCCCGCAGCCCCAGCTTGGTGAGCACATGGCCCACATGGGTCTTCACCGTGGTCTCACTGACAAACAGATCCGCCGCGATCTCCGCGTTGGACAGCCCCCGGGCCACCAGCTTGAGCACCTCGACCTCACGGTCGGTCAGCGTGTGCAGGGTGTCCGGCAACGGCTCCTCACCGGACGGAAGATGACCGGCGTACTTGTCCAGCAGCCGCCGGGTGATGCTCGGCGCCAGCATCGCCTCGCCGCCCGCCACCACCCGGATCGCCTGCACCAGCTCATGCGCCGGAGCGTCCTTCAGCAGAAACCCGCTGGCCCCCGCCTTCAGCGCCTCCACCACATACTCGTCAAGATCAAAGGTGGTCAGCACCAGCACCTTGGCCGGGCCGTTGCGCTCCGGGCCGGTGATCTGCCGGGTCGCCTCCACCCCGTCCATCCGGGGCATCCGGATGTCCATCAGCACCACATCCGGCTGCAGGGCCCGGACCTGGTCCAGCGCCTGCAGACCGTCCCCGGCCTCACCGACCACCGCGAGGTCCTGCTCCGCCTCCAGGATCATGCGGAAGCCCGTACGCAGCAGCGGCTGGTCGTCGACCAGTAGGACGCGGATCGCCACAGGAAAACTCCTTCGCTAGACCGCGTCCATTCTGCCCTGCGCGGAGGCGGCCGGATCCACCGCCGGACGCTGCGCGGGCACCGGCAGCGGATACGGCGGGGGAGTGCCGCCGAACTCCGGACACCGCGCCTGGTGGTCACACCAGCCGCACAGCTTCGTCGGCCGCGGCCGCCAGTCACCGGTCTCGGTGGCCAGCTCGATGGCCTCCCACAGCGCCCGCAGCTTGCGCTCCACCGCCAGCAGCTCCGCCTCGACCGGGTCATAGGTGAGCACCTCGCCGCTGCCCAGGTACACCAGCTGCAGCCGGCGCGGCACCACCCCCCGCAGCCGCCAGACCACCAGCGCGTAGAACGTCATCTGGAACAGGGCATCCGACCGGTACTGCGGAGCCGGGGCCTTGCCCGTCTTGTAGTCGACGATCCGCACCTCGCCGGTCGGCGCCACATCCACCCGGTCCACGATGCCGCGCAGCAGCAGTCCCGAATCCAGCACCGTCTCCACATACAGCTCGCGCTCGGCCGGCTCCAGCCGGGTCGGGTCCTCCAGCGTGAACCACCGCTCGACCAGCCGCTCCGCCTCCGCCAGCCAGCCCGCCAGCCGCTCGGCGTCCAGCTCGCCGCCCTCGCCCGGAAACAGCCCGGCCAGCTCCGGCCGGGCCGCCAGCAGCTTCTCCCACTCACCCGGCAGCAGCGCCCGCGCCCGCTCCGGCGTGCGCTCCGCCGCGGGCGCGTCGAAGAGCCGCTCCAGCACCGCGTGCACCACCGTGCCCCGGGTGGCCGCCGGACTCGGCTTCTCCGGCAGCCGGTCGATCACCCGGAACCGGTACAGCAGTGGACACCGCATGAAATCAGCCGCCCGGGAAGGCGACAAAGAAGCGGGCCGGGCCGGAGCCGGCGCCTGCGGACCATCCTGTTCAGCGGTTCCCATGCCACAGACCCTACGGCCCATGACCGACATCGTGCGGCATACCATCGACGGCACGGGGCCCCGCATTGCATGATCGAGGCAGTACTACTGCGCACCGGGCGGGCGCGGGGCCGCATCCGACGAGGGGACACCGTGGACAACAGCGGGCAGCGCCGTTCCGGCGGCGGGGGCGCCGACGGAGACCGCAAACCACAGCGCCCGCGCGAAAACGGCGGCGGCATCCTCATGGGCCGCCCCTTCGGCGTACCCGTCTATGTGGCACCCAGCTGGTTCCTGGTCGCCGCACTGATCACCTGGGTCTTCGGCGGCCAGCTGGACCGGGTACTGCCCGAACTGGGCCGGGCCCGCTACCTGGTCTCCCTCTTCTTCGCGGTGGCCTTCTACGCCTCGGTGCTGGTGCACGAACTGGCCCACACCGTGGCCGCCCTGCGCTTCAAGCTCCCGGTACGCCGCATCCAGCTGCAGTTCTTCGGCGGTGTCTCGGAAATCGAGAAGGAGAGCGAGACCCCCGGCCGGGAATTCGTGCTGGCCTTTGTGGGACCACTGCTCTCCCTGGTGCTGGCCGGCCTGTTCTGGGTCGGCATGCAGGCCGTCGAAGCCGGCACCGTCCCCGGCGTCCTGCTGGCCGGCCTGATGGTCTCCAACCTGCTGGTGGCCGCCTTCAACCTGCTCCCCGGACTGCCGCTGGACGGCGGCCGGATGCTGCGCGCCGTGGTCTGGAAGATCAGCGGTAAACCGATGACCGGCACGGTGGCCGCCGCCTGGGTCGGCCGGGCCCTGGCCGTCGCGGTGCTCATCGGACTGCCCCTGCTCACCCGGGCCGACCGGGACGAGAGCTTCGGCAGCGCCGACTCCGTCACCGACGCACTGCTCGCCGCGATCCTGGCCGCGATCATCTGGACCGGCGCCGGGAACAGCCTGCGGATGGCCCGGCTGCGGGAACGGCTCCCCGGGCTGCGGGCCCGCACCCTCACCCGGCGCGCGGTGCCGGTGCCGGCCGTCACCCCGCTCTCCGAGGCCCTGCGCCGGGCGAACGAGGCGGGCGCCCGGGCCCTGGTGGTGGTGGACGGCCAGGGCACGCCCACCGCGCTGGTACGGGAGGCCGCCATCGTGGGAGTGCCGGTGCACCGGCGGCCCTGGGTCTCGGTGGGCTCCCTCGCCCAGGACATCACCGACGGTATGCGGGTCCCCGCGGAGCTCTCGGGGGAGGACCTGCTGGAGGTCCTGCGGGCCACGCCCGCGTCGGAATACCTGGTGGTCGAGGAGACGGGCGAGGTGTACGGCGTCCTCTCCACCTCCGACGTGGAGCGCGCCTTCGTCGCCGCGATGGCCAGGACGCCCTAGGCATCCGCGGGGCACGGGCCCGCCCGGAAGATCACGGGCGAGCCCACACCCGTACAAGCCGAGCGCGGCGACCCGGTAGGCTGGTCACATGTCCGAACCGACCGGTGCCGCCCGCCGTCGCGGGCCCTTCCAGGTCGGGGACCAGGTCCAGCTCACCGACCCCAAGGGACGCCACTACACCTTCACGCTCGAAGCCGGGAAGCAGTTCCACACCCACAAGGGTGCCTTCCCGCACGACGAGCTGATCGGTGCTCCCGAGGGCAGTGTTGTCCGTACCACGGGAAACGTCGCCTACCTCGCGCTGCGCCCCCTGCTCCCCGACTATGTCCTGTCCATGCCGCGCGGAGCCGCCGTGGTCTACCCCAAGGACGCGGGGCAGATCCTGGCGATGGCCGACATCTTCCCCGGCGCCCGCGTCGTGGAAGCCGGCGTCGGCTCCGGCTCCCTGAGCAGCTTCCTGCTGCGCGCCATCGGCGACCAGGGCATGCTGCACTCCTATGAGCGCCGGGCCGACTTCGCGGAGATCGCCCAGCAGAATGTGGAGCGCTACTTCGGCGGCTCGCACCCCGCCTGGAAGCTCACCGTCGGCGACCTCCAGGACAACCTGTCCGAGACCGACGTGGACCGCGTCATCCTCGACATGCTCGCCCCCTGGGAGTGCCTGGAGGCCGTGCGCAAGGCACTGGTCCCCGGCGGCATCCTGTGCTGCTACGTGGCCACCACCACCCAGCTGGCGCGCACCGTCGAGTCCATCCGCGAGATCGGCTGCTTCGCCGAGCCCTCCGCCTGGGAGACCATGGTCCGCACCTGGCATGTGGAGGGCCTGGCGGTACGCCCGGACCACCGCATGATCGGGCACACCGGCTTCCTGCTCACCGCCCGCCGCCTCGCCGACGGGGTGGAGCCGCCGCTGCGCCGCCGCCGTCCGGCCAAGGGCGCCTATGGCGAGGACTACTCCGGGCCGGGCAGCCAGAGCGGTTCCTGACCCGCGCGAAACCCGCGCCTGACCCACGCGAAATCACCTGGGCGCCGCCGCCGAGCCGAACTCGGCGGCGGCGCCCATGCGTTGGCCCAAGCCCGCCGTTCCCCGTCCTCAAGTGGTGTGCGACGATGCGGCCGTTACCGTCCGCCACCGCCCTCACAGGAGCCAGCGCGCGTGCAGCAGCCCCCGGCAGGACTCCCGCACACCCGAACCCGTTCCGTCCACTGGCTGGTCACCGCGGTGACCCTGGCCGCGGTGCTGGCCGGCGCCGCCCTGGTCGGCCCCGGTGATGACACCGCCACCGCCTCCGCGCCCCCGGCCGCCGCACCCGACCCGCACACCGCGCGCTATCCGCTCAACTGCGGCCGGGCGGGCCTGGATGTGGTGGGGCAGGGCGGTGCCGGCCTCGATGGCGACGGACGCCCGGAGACGGTCGCGGTGGTGCGCTGCGCCTCCGGCGGCGGCACCCCGCCCAGCGGTGTCTACGTCCTGGAACCATCCGCCGAGCCGGGCGGCGTCCCAAGGGTGGCGGCCACCCTGGTCGACCCGGCGCAGAAGATGAGCGTCACCGGCTTCTCGGTGCGCGGGGGCGTCATTTCGGCCACCTTGCTCGGCTACTCGGCGCCCAGCGTGCCGCGTTGCTGCCCGGATCTGCGCCGCTCGGTCCAATGGCGCCGACAGGGCGGCAAGTTCACGCTGACCGCGGCGCCGGTCGCGGGGAGTGTCTGAGCCGTCACTCAGTGCGTCACTCGGCGTCCGGACCGTAGACCTCGACCTTGTCCGATACGCGGCGTACGTGAATGCAGTCGCCCGGGCACTCCTTCGCCGAGTCCCGGACATCGGTCAACAGGGCCAGCGGCACGGGCGTGGTGGCACCCTTGTCCTGCAGCAACTCGTCGTCGGCGCTCTTCACATAGGCCAGACCGTCGATGTCCAGCTCGAAGACCTCGGGCGCGTACTGGGCGCAGATACCGTCGCCGGTGCACAGGTCCTGGTCGATCCATACTTCGAGGGCTTCCTCGGCGACGGCCACCGGGCCTTCGTTCCGCGCGGTCATCTCGACTGCCGTTCCTCTCCCTGCGAATGAACCAATTGGAGCCAGCACTGACGGGTGTTGACCGTCTCGACGATACAACCGCCCGCTTTCCGATGTTGATGGGTGGGTATTCCCCTCACGTGAGGACGTGCGCAAGGGTGAAGATCGGACACACTCCGACCGGGTTTGTGATCTAGGGGTTTCAACCTGCACCGGCCCAGGTAGGGTCTGGAAGCGTCCAGCTCCCCTTGGAGGAGGTGAGGACCGTGGCAGCCCACGACGACGACAACAACCGCGGCATCCGGCCGGGGCGGGGGTCCGATGACCCCGCGGGCCAGGTTGCCTATCTTGAGCAGGAGATCGCCGTCCTGCGGCGGAAGCTCGCCGACTCTCCGCGGCACACGAGGATTCTCGAAGAGCGGATCGTCGAGCTCCAGACCAACCTGGCCGGAGTGTCCGCTCAGAACGAGCGGCTCGCCAACACCCTGCGTGAGGCCCGCGATCAGATCGTGGCCCTCAAGGAAGAGGTCGACCGGCTCGCCCAGCCGCCCGCCGGCTTCGGTGTCTTCCTGCAGACCAACGAGGACGACACGGTGGACATCTTCACCGGCGGCCGCAAGCTGCGGGTGAACGTGAGCCCCAGCGTGGAGGCCGACGCCCTCCGTCCCGGCCAGGAGGTCATGCTCAACGAGGCGCTCAATGTGGTCGAGGCCATGGCGTTCGAGCGGGCCGGGGACATCGTCACCCTCAAGGAGATCCTGGAGGGCGGCGAACGGGCCCTGGTGATCGGGCACACCGACGAGGAGCGGGTGGTGAGGCTCGCCGAGCCGCTGCTGGACATCACCATCCGCCCCGGCGACGCCCTGCTGCTGGAGCCCCGCTCCGGGTATGTCTACGAGGTCATCCCCAAGAGCGAGGTCGAGGAGCTCGTCCTCGAAGAGGTCCCGGACATCGACTACACAAAGATCGGCGGCCTGGGCAACCAGATCGAGCTGATCCGCGACGCGGTCGAACTCCCCTACCTCTACCCCGACCTGTTTAAGGAGCACCAACTCCGGCCGCCCAAGGGCGTTCTGCTCTACGGCCCGCCCGGCTGCGGCAAGACGCTGATCGCCAAGGCGGTGGCCAACTCCCTTGCCAAGAAGGTCGCCGAGGTCACCGGCAAGCCCGCGGGGAAGAGCTTCTTCCTCAACATCAAGGGCCCCGAGCTGCTCAACAAGTATGTGGGCGAGACCGAGCGGCACATCCGGCTGATCTTCCAGCGCGCCCGGGAGAAGGCCAGCGAGGGCACGCCCGTGATCGTCTTCTTCGACGAGATGGACTCCCTCTTCCGCACCCGCGGCTCCGGGGTCAGCTCGGACGTGGAGAACACCATCGTCCCGCAGCTGCTCTCCGAGATCGACGGTGTGGAGGGCCTGGAGAACGTCATCGTCATCGGCGCCTCCAACCGCGAGGACATGATCGACCCCGCGATCCTGCGCCCCGGCCGGCTCGATGTGAAGATCAAGATCGAGCGTCCGGACGCGGAGGCCGCCAAGGACATCTTCTCCAAGTACCTCACCGAGACCCTGCCGCTGCACGCCGACGACCTCGCCGAGCACGGCGGGGACGCCAAGGTCACCGTGGACGGCATGATCCAGTCGGTGGTGGAGCAGATGTACGCCGAGTCCGAGGAGAACCGCTTCCTTGAGGTCACCTATGCCAACGGTGACAAGGAAGTGCTCTACTTCAAGGACTTCAACTCCGGCGCCATGATCCAGAACATTGTGGACCGGGCCAAGAAGATGGCGATCAAGGCCTTCCTCGACCACGACCAGAAGGGCCTGCGGGTCTCCCACCTGCTGGCGGCCTGCGTGGACGAGTTCAAGGAGAACGAGGACCTGCCCAACACCACCAACCCGGACGACTGGGCCCGCATCTCCGGAAAGAAGGGCGAGCGGATCGTCTTCATCCGCACCCTGGTCACCGGGAAGCAGGGCGCGGACACCGGGCGTTCCATCGACACGGTGGCCAATACCGGCCAGTACCTGTAACAGCGCCGTCCGGCTGCGGATGCCCTGATCACCCGCCCCTGGCGGGTCGGTCGGGGAGTCCGCGGCCGGACGTGTTTTACGTCAGGAACACGCCAAGCGGCACGAACCGGAGCAATGACTGTAATGATCTCCCCACCACCGCAAAGCCGTTCTAGGCTCTTCGGTACCGCCGCGAAGCGCAGTGGGGGATCGCGGACCGTTTACGGATCGGATGCGCAGCGGTACTTGAGCGCCGAACCCACCAGGGGGCGCCGGGCAAGGAGGGCCGCATGACCGTACGGCGAGTAATGGGCATTGAGACGGAGTACGGGATCTCCGTCCCCGGTCACCCGAACGCCAATGCCATGCTCACCTCGTCCCAGATCGTCAACGCCTACGCGGCCGCGATGCAACGGGCACGCCGTGCCCGCTGGGACTTCGAGGAGGAGAACCCGCTGCGGGACGCCCGCGGCTTCGACCTCGCCCGTGAGGCCGCGGATGCCAGCCAGCTCACCGACGAGGACATCGGCCTGGCCAATGTCATCCTCACCAACGGCGCCCGGCTCTATGTGGACCACGCCCACCCCGAATACAGCTCCCCGGAGATCACCAACCCCCGCGACGCCGTCCTCTGGGACAAGGCGGGGGAGCGCATCATGGCGCAGGCCGCCGAGCGGGCCGCCCAGCTGCCCGGCGCCCAGCCGATCCACCTCTACAAGAACAACACCGACAACAAGGGCGCCTCCTACGGCACCCACGAGAACTACCTGATGAAGCGGGACACCCCCTTCTCGGACATCGTGCGCCACCTGACGCCCTTCTTCGTCTGCCGCCAGGTGGTCACCGGGGCGGGCCGGGTGGGCATCGGACAGGACGGCCGGGAACACGGCTTCCAGATCAGCCAGCGGGCCGACTACTTCGAGGTCGAGGTCGGCCTGGAGACCACGCTCAAGCGGCCCATCATCAACACCCGGGACGAGCCGCACGCCGACGCCGAGAAATACCGCCGGCTGCATGTGATCATCGGCGACGCCAACCTCTCGGAGATCTCCACCTACCTCAAGCTGGGCACCACCTCGCTGGTCCTCTCCATGATCGAAGACGGCTTCATTTCCACCGACTTCGCCATCGACCAGCCGGTGCGCACCCTGCACCAGGTCAGCCATGACCCCACCCTGCGACGGCTGATCACGCTGCGCAGCGGGCGCACGCTGACCGCGGTGCAGTTGCAGATGGAGTACTTCGAGCTGGCCCGCAAGCATGTGGAGGACCGGCTGGGCGCGGACGCCGACGAGCAGACCAAGGACGTCCTGGCCCGCTGGGAGGACGTCCTGACCCGGCTGGAGAGCGACCCGATGAGCCTGTCCGGCGAGCTGGACTGGGTGGCCAAGCGGGAACTGCTGGAGGGCTACCGCCGCCGGGACGGCCTGGGCTGGGACGCGGCCCGGCTGCACCTGGTGGATCTCCAGTACGCCGATGTACGCCCGGAAAAGGGCCTTTACAACCGGCTGGCGGCGCGCGGCCGGATCAAGCGGCTGCTGGACGAGGCCGAGGTGGAACGGGCCTGCACGGCCCCCCCGGAGGACACCAGGGCCTACTTCCGCGGCCGCTGCCTGGAGCAGTACGCGGACGATGTGGCCGCGGCCTCCTGGGACTCGGTGATCTTCGACCTCCCCGGCCGCGACTCGCTGCAGCGGGTGCCCACCCTGGAGCCGCTGCGCGGCACCCGCAACCACGTCAAGGAACTCCTGGACCGCTGTCGCACGGCGGAGGAGCTGGTGCGGGTGCTGTCCGGCGGCTGAGCGGCCGGGCGGCCGGGCTGCGAAGCGTCTGAGAAAGAGGTGTTCCGGGAATCATCACGGTGGTTCCCGGGCGTTCCAGCAAGTACGGAGCCGATGACGGCCCCGGCTTGTAGGGTCTGAAGAAGTACGTCCGATCTTGCACGTCGAACGAGCGGGGTGAGGGGTATGGCGACCAAGGACACCGGCGGCGGGCAGCAGAAGGCCACGCGCTCGACAGAGGAGGTCGAGGAGCAGGCGCAGGATGCGCAGGCTTCCGAGGACCTCAAGGAGCGGCACGAGAAGCTGTCGGACGACGTGGATTCCGTGCTGGACGAAATCGATGATGTGCTCGAGGAGAACGCCGAGGACTTTGTGCGGTCGTTTGTACAGAAGGGCGGGGAGTGATTGGTTTGACCTTGGAAAGCAAGGTCAAATCGGGGGTTGGGGTTTTCGTCCCCCGGGGGTACAAGCGGTGCCCGCGATGCGAGAAGATCTACTGGCGCGAGTGCGGGACATCGTGCTTCAGCTGCAACGCCGCACTGGGGCTGTTCAAGGATCGGCCGGACGTCATAAGGCGCGCCGCCGCATATGTGGAAGGAAACGTGTGGAAGCCAACCCTCGTAGCACCGGGCGTCTACCAGCTGCCTTCCTGACGCCGGGCTCGTCCTCCTTTATGGACTTCCTCGGCAGCCACTCCCCGGAGCTGCTGCCGGGCAACCGGCAGCTGCCTCCGGTCAAGGGAGCCATAGAGATCCCGCACGGCACCACCATCGTCGCGGCGACCTTCCCCGGCGGGGTGGTGCTGGCCGGTGACCGGCGGGCCACCATGGGCAATGTGATCGCCCAGCGGGACATCGAGAAGGTCTTCCCGGCCGACGAGTACTCGGCCGTGGGCATCGCCGGCACGGCCGGTCTCGCCGTGGAGATGGTCAAGCTCTTCCAGCTGGAACTGGAGCACTTCGAGAAGGTCGAGGGCGTCCCGCTCTCGCTGGAGGGCAAGGCCAACCGGCTGTCCACGATGATCCGCAGCAACCTGGCCATGGCCATGCAGGGCCTGGCCGTGGTCCCGCTGTTCGCCGGCTGGGACGTGGACCGTCAGAAGGGCCGGATCTTCTCCTATGACGTCACCGGAGGGCGTTCGGAGGACCATGGCTATGCGGCCACCGGCTCCGGTTCGCTGTTCGCCCGGGGGGCGCTGAAGAAGCTCTTCCGGGAGGACCTGACCGAGAGCCAGGCCGCCACGCTGGTCGTCCAGGCGCTCTATGACGCCGCGGACGACGACTCGGCGACCGGCGGTCCCGACCTGGCGCGCCGGATCTTCCCGATCGTCACCGTGATCACCGACGAGGGGTTCCGGCGGCTGACCGAGGCCCAGTGCTCGGAGATCGTCCGGGCGATCCACGAGCGCCGGCTCGAGGAGCCGGACGGTCCGCGGGCCGCGCTGCTCTAGGGCGGCCGGGTCCAGGACAGTCCGGGATGCCCGGGATGTATTCGCCACTGACAGAAAGGGACGGATAGCCGGTGTCGACGCCGTTCTACGTCTCACCCCAGCAGGCCATGGCCGATCGCGCCGAGTATGCCCGCAAGGGCATCGCGCGCGGCCGCAGCGTGGTGGTCCTCCAGTACAACGACGGTGTGGTCTTCGTCGCCGAGAACCCGTCCCGCGCCCTGCACAAGGTCAGCGAGATCTATGACCGGATCGCCTTCGCGGCGGTCGGCAAGTACAACGAGTTCGAGAACCTGCGCATCGGCGGGGTGCGCTACGCGGACCTGCGCGGCTACACCTACGACCGGGACGATGTCACCGCCCGGGGCCTGGCCAATGTCTATGCGCAGACGCTGGGCACCATCTTCTCCAGCGCGGGGGAGAAGCCCTATGAGGTCGAGCTGATCGTGGCCGAGGTCGGGGCCGGGCCGGAGGACGACCAGATCTACCGGCTGCCGCACGACGGTTCCATCGTGGACGAGCATGGCTCGGTGGCGGTGGGCGGCAACGCGGACCAGATCAGCAACTACCTCGGCCAGCGCCACCGGGACGGGATGACCCTCTCCGAGGCGCTGAAGCTGGCCGTGGAGTCGCTGGCCCGGGGCACCGTCGTAGGGTCAACTGCCCGGTGCGGGGCGTCCGGTGGAGCCGCGTGTTATCAACTCGACCGGCAGGGCCGTCCCGGGCGCCGGGCGTTCGTCCAGCACCGCCATCAGGGTGCGCATGCCCGCCTCGCCCACCGCCTCCGCGGGCAGCCGGACGGTGGTCAGTTCCGGGTCCACCGCGGTGGCCAGTGACAGGTCGTCGAAGCCGGTCACCGAGATGTCGCCGGGCACCCGCAGGCCCAGCCGCCGGGCGGCCTTGCAGGCGCCCGCCGCCAGGATGTCGTCGTCGCAGACCAGCGCGGTCGGCCGGGGCCAGGGGCCGGTCAGCGCCCGCTCGGCGGCGGCCAGCCCGGCCGCCACGGTGAGGGCGGCGGCCTCGGTGCGTACCAGCTCCGCGCCGTCGGCGGCGCGCACCGCCTCGGCGAGCGCCCGGGCGCGTACCCGGAAGGTCCAGGAGTCGACATCGGCCGCCAGGTGTGCGATGCGGCGGTGGCCGAGTGCCAGGAGATGCGCGGTGACCTGCCGCATGCCGTCGGCGATGTCGAAGTTGACGGTGGCGGCCGCCTCGGCCCGGCCGGGGTCGCTGTCCAGCATCACCAGCGGGAGGTCGCCCTCACGCAGTTCGGTCAGGGCGTCGGCCGCCATGGAGGAGGCGATCACCCCGTCCAGGGTGGCCCGGGCCGAGGGGAAGGGGCCGCGGGCCTGGCCCAGGCCCTCCAGGGAGGGGTAGAGCAGCACGCCCACCCCGTGTTCGCCGGCGACCCGGGCGGCGCCCGCGTAGACCCGGGCGAAGAACTCATTGGTGAGCGCGGGCACCACCAGCAGGGCGGTGCGGGTGCGGCCCAGCCGCAGGTCGCGGGCGGCGCGGTTGGGGCGGTAGCCCAGGGCGCGGGCGGCCGAGCGGACGGCCTCGGCGCGCTGCTCGGAGACCCGGCCGCGCCATTTCTCGCCCATCACCAGGGAGACGGTGGCCTGGGAGACGCCGGCCGCGCGAGCCACATCCCGGCTGGTGGCCCGGGCGGGGGCGGCCCGGGTGCCCCGTACCGTGGGCCAGCGCTCCCCAGCACGCCCGACTTCGGTCACGGCCCCTCCGCCCCTGTTCGCCTGTTGCCACGGTTGGACCGTGAGCTTGCCGTCATGGTACGTATAACGTCGAAGGTTATACGTAAAACCGAGAGGAAAACGATGGCGGGCGGCGGCGGATACGTCGAAATGCTCAGGACGCGGCATGCGGCGCGACTGCTCACCGGCACCCTGGTGGGGCGACTGCCCAATGCCACGGCCGCCCTGGCGATCGTCCTCTTCGTGCGCGCCGAGGGTGGCAGTCTCGCCCTGGCCAGCGCCCTCTCGGCGGTCTACGGCGTGGCCAACGCGGTGGGCCAGCCGCTGCTCGGCCGGGCCGTGGATCTCTATGGCCAGCCCCGGGTGATGCTGCCCTCGGCCGCGCTGGCGGCGCTGGGCATGTCCCTCTTCGCCGTGCTCGGCCTGGACCCGCTGCCGCTGGCCTACGTCACCATGATCGTCGCCGGCTTCTTCACCCCGCCGCTGGAGGGCGGGCTGCGCGCGCTGTGGCCCGCCGTCCTCAAGGACGAGGGGCGCATCCACGCCGCGTACTCCCTGGACGCCATCGCCCAGGAAGTGATGTACGTGGTCGGGCCGCTGATCATCACCGGTCTGGTCGCCCTGCGGTCGCCGGCCGCCGCGCTGTGTGTCATCAGCCTGCTGGGCGTCCTGGGCGCGCTGGCCGTGGTCACCTCGCCGCCCTCGCGGCAGTGGCGCAGCGAGCCGCGTGAGGCGCACTGGCTGGGCGCGCTGCGCTCACGCGGGCTGCTGGTGCTGCTGGGCGCCTTCTTCTGCATAGGCTGCGCGCTGGGTTCCATAGCCCTGGCGGCGGTGGCCTATGGCGGGGAGCACGGCGGGGACGCGGTGGCCGGCTATCTGCTGTCCGCGCTGGGCGTGGGCGCGCTGATCGGCGGCAGCGTCTACGGTGCCCGCCAGTGGGCCGGCAGCCCCGAGCAGCGGCTGCGGGTGCTGGTCGCCGGTCTGGCGCTGGGGTATCTGCCGCTGCTGCTGGTGCCCGGCGCGGTGTGGATGACGGTGCTGGCCGGTGTCGCCGGTGTGTTCCTGGCGCCCTCGCTGGCCTGCGCGTTTGTGGTGGTGGACCGGCATGCGCTGCGCGGCACGGTCACCGAGGCCTTCTCCTGGCTGGTGACCTCCTTCGGTGTGGGTGCGTCCATGGGTACCGCCTTCGCGGGTCCGGCGGTCGAACACGGCGGAGTCGCGGCGGGGTTCGGCGTGGCGGTGGGCGGCGGTTTCGCGGCCCTGCTGGTGCTGATCCTGGGGCGGCGGGTGCTGACAGCTTCGCGGTCCCGCTCGGAGGTCGTGGCGCGTTCGGAAAACGATCGGAACGCTGCTGTCGAACCCGGTTTCAGCGCAGGGCATCAGGCGTAGTGTTCAGGCATGGACCGCCGCATTTTCGGGCTGGAGAACGAGTACGGCGTCACATGCACCTTCAGGGGACAGCGCCGGCTGTCGCCTGACGAAGTGGCGCGCTACCTCTTCCGCCGAGTCGTTTCCTGGGGGCGCAGCAGCAATGTCTTCCTGCGCAACGGCGCCCGGCTCTACCTCGATGTGGGTTCGCACCCGGAATACGCAACTCCGGAGTGCGACAACGTGATCGAACTGGTCACCCATGACAAGGCGGGGGAGCGCATTCTCGAGGGCCTGCTCGTCGATGCCGAACGCCGCCTGCATGAGGAGGGGATCGCGGGCGACGTCTATCTCTTCAAGAACAACACCGATTCGGCCGGGAACTCCTACGGCTGCCATGAGAACTATCTGGTGGCGAGACATGGGGAGTTCTCCCGGCTGGCGGACATCCTGATCCCCTTCCTGGTGACCCGTCAGCTGCTGTGCGGTGCGGGGAAGGTGCTGCAGACCCCGCGCGGTGCCGTGTACTGCGTCAGCCAGCGCGCCGAGCACATCTGGGAGGGCGTCAGCTCGGCGACCACCCGGTCGCGTCCGATCATCAACACCCGGGACGAGCCGCATGCCGACGCCGAGCGTTATCGCCGGCTGCATGTGATCGTCGGTGACTCCAATATGTCGGAGACCACCACCTTGCTGAAGGTGGGCTCCACGGATCTGGTGCTGCGCATGATCGAGGCCGGCACGGTGATGCGCGATCTGACCCTGGAGAATCCCATCCGCGCCATCCGTGAGGTCAGCCATGACATAACGGGCCGGCGCAAGGTGCGGCTGGCCAGCGGGCGGGAGGCATCGGCGCTGGAGATCCAGCAGGAGTACTACGAGAAGGCCGTGGACTTCTGCGAGCGCCGGGGCATCCGCACCGGCACCGTGGAGCGGGTGCTGGAGCTGTGGGGGCGGTCGCTGGAGGCGGTGCGGGACGAGGACCTGGACCGGATCGCCACCGAGATCGACTGGGTGATGAAGTATCAGCTCATCGAGCGCTACCGGGCGAAGAACAACATCACCATGTCGCATCCCCGGGTGGCCCAGATAGACCTGGCCTATCACGACATCCACCGCCGCCGTGGTCTGTACTACCTGCTGGAGCGGCGCGGTCAGGCGGCCCGGGTGTGCAATGACCTGAAGATCTTCGAGGGTAAGTCGGTGCCGCCGCAGACCACCCGGGCCCGGCTGCGGGGGGATTTCATCCGGCGGGCGCAGGAGCAGCGGCGGGACTTCACCGTCGACTGGGTGCATCTCAAGCTCAACGACCAGGCGCAGCGCACCGTGTTGTGCAAGGACCCTTTCCGATCGGTTGACGACCGGGTGGAAAAGCTGATCGCCGGAATGTGACGGGGTGTGCGCCGGGTTCGCCGGATCCGGCGTATGTCCGTGTCGAACGCGGCAATTCGCTGTGACTCAGGTCATAGAGTGGCGGCCACTGTTCCGCCACCGCCTAGCCCGAGTTGGACCGATGCTGCGATTCCCCGGGGTGTCCATCCCCCTTGTTCGTTCATGTCCGAAGAGTTCGAGTCCGCGGAGTTCCGTGCGGATTCGCCGGCGGGTTGGCGCGCTGGCCGTCCCGCTGCTGCTGTTCACCGCCGTGGCCTGTGGCTCCGACGACGGGTCCGGCAAGGTGAGCGTGGAGGGCAAGTTCGGCGAGAAGCCGGTGATCTCCACCTCCAAGGGGGCCAAGGCGAAGGACACCCTCACGGTGTCGGTGGTGTCCCAGGGCAATGGGCCCGTGGTGGCCAAGGGTGCCTTCGTCCGGGCCGACTATGCCGCCGCGACGCTCAAGGACGGCAAGACCTTCGACGGTTCCTGGGCGCAGCAGTCGCAGGTGAGCAATGGGGTGCGTCGGCAGGCGGTGCAGCAGCTGGGTCAGCCGGCGGGCCAGCTGGTGCCGCCCAAGGTGATCGACTCGCTGCAGGGGCAGCGGGTCGGTTCCCGGGTCCGGGTCGAGGGCACGGTCAAGGCGATGCTCGGTGACCAGGCCGGGCAGAGCCAGCTGAGTCCGGAGGACGGTCTGCTGTGGGTCCTGGATGTGGTCGGGGCCCAGCAGGTGGATCCCAAGGCCGAGGCCGGCGGGCAGCCGGAGGCGCCGCAGCCGGGCATGCCGATGGTGAAGGTGGAGTCGCAGAAGCCGGCGGACATCACCATCCCCAAGGGTGAGAAGCCGCCGGCCGACCTCAAGCAGCAGGTGCTGATCAAGGGCAGCGGCCCGGAGGTGAAGGCCGGGGACGGCCTGATCGCCCAGTACACCGGGGTCAAGTGGGACGACGGCAAGAAGTTCGACTCCACCTGGGACCACAGTCCGCCCGGTGCCACCGCCTTCCAGATCGGGGTGGGTTCGGTGATCCCCGGCTGGGACAAGGGGCTGGTCGGCAAGCATGTGGGGGACCGGGTGGAGCTGGTGATCCCCGCCAATCTCGCCTATGGCGACAATCCGCCGCAGACCAGTGGGATCCCCAAGGGAGCCACCCTGGTGTTTGTGGTGGACATCGTGGGCAAGGTCTGATCGATCGTCTGCGAAACTTGCACGGTTATCCGCAGAACCCCCTTCCTAGGAGCACTTAGGTGAACATCGAGAAGCCGGAGATCGACTTTCCGGAGGGTCCGGTTCCCACCGACCTGGAGATCGTCGAGATCTGGGAGGGCGACGGCCCGGTCGCCAAGGCCGGAGACTTCGTCAAGGTCCACTACGTGGGCGTGGCCTTCTCCACCGGCGAGGAGTTCGACGCCAGCTGGAACCGTGGCAACCCGCTGGAGTTCAAGCTCGGGGCCGGCCAGGTCATCCAGGGCTGGGACAAGGGCATCCAGGGCATGAAGGTGGGCGGCCGGCGCAAGCTGACCATCCCGGCCCACCTCGCCTACGGCGACCGCGGCGCCGGCGGCGGCGTCATCGCCCCCGGTGAGACGCTGATCTTCGTCTGCGACCTGATGGGCGTCTGAGGATCCGCACCCCGGACCGAGGGCCCGCGCAGCCGCGCGGGCCCTCGGCTTTTGCCCTGCGTACTGTGGACGGTACGGTCATCGGTTGAAACAACACCAGGACGGGGCGAGAGGGCGTCGATGGCGATTGCCAAGGCCGAGCGGCTGATGAATCTGGCGCTGTGCCTGCTGGGCACGCGCCGCCCGCTGAGCAAGCGGGAGCTGCGCGGTTCGATCGAGGCTTACATCGAGGCCTTCGGGCCGGGCCATGGCGCGGCTTTCGGGCCGGGGAACGGTCCGGTGAACGGGTCCGGCGTCGCCCTCCAGGGCAGCGACGATGCCTTCAACCGCATGTTCGAGCGGGACAAGGAGGACCTCCGCGAGCTCGGTCTGATCATCGAGACCGTGGAGGGCGTGGACGGCGAGACCGGCTATCTCGCCCGCCGTGACAGCAACCGGCTGCCCCCCATCACCCTGGATGTGGCCGAGGCCGCCGCGCTCGGTCTGGCCGCCAAGGTCTGGCAGCAGGCCCGGCTGGCCGCCGCCGCCAGCGGGGCGCTGCAGAAGCTGCGCGCCGCCGGAATGCCGCTGGCGGAGGACCCCTATGGCACCACGAGCGCCCTGGAGACCCGTATCCCGGTGCACGAGGCCGCCTTTGAGCCGCTGATGCTGGCCGCCCGCGACCGCCGCCCGGTGATCTTCGACTATCGCAAGGCCAATGCCGCCCGCCCCGAGCAGCGCCAGGTCGAGCCCTGGACCCTGGAGTGCTGGCGGGGCCACTGGTACCTGGCCGGCTGGGACCGCGACCGCCGGGCCGAGCGCGTCTTCCGGCTCTCCCGGATCACCGGCCGGGTCCGCTCCCGAAGCCTCCCCTTCACCGCCCCCGTCCCCGACCATGTCACGGTGCGCGAGACGGTGGAGACCTGGGCGGGGGAGACCGCCACCGGCACCGCCCGTATCAAGGTCCGGGCCGGCCATGGCTATCCGCTGCGCGCCCGCGCTCTCACGGTGCGCGCGGCGGACGAGGGCTGGGACGAGCTGGAGATCCCCTATGGGCACGGGCTGGACGCCTGGCTGGTGGAGTTCGGACCGGATGTGGTGGTACTGGAACCGGCCGAGCTGCGCGGCGAGGTCATCGACCGGCTGCGCGCCGTGGCCAAGGGCTGACCGGCCCCAGGCTCCAGAGGAAGGGAACGGAACCGACTTCACATGGCCCAGAACGCCATTGACCAGACCCGGCGGATGCTGTCGCTGGTCACCTATCTCCGCGAGCGCCCCGGTGCCCGGGTGGCCGATGTGGCGCGCGCCTTCGGGATCACCGAGGACGAGCTGATCGGCGACCTCGATGTGCTGCCCATGTGCGGCACCAGCTTCCGCGGCGGCGACCTGCTGGACATCGACACCGACGGCGACCGCATCTGGTGGCACAACCCGGACGCCTCCGGCACCAGCACCGGCGAGCCGCTGCGGCTGGCCGCCGACGAGGCCACCGCCCTGCTGGTGGCCGCCCGCGCCGTGGCCACCCTGCCCGGCCTGCGGGAGAGCGACCGGCAGGCCCTGCTGCGGGCCACCGCCAAGATCGAGGCCGCGGCCGGCGAGGCCGCCGGGGCCAGCTCCCGGCTGTCGGTCAGCTTCGAGTCCGAGGGCGGGGTCTTCGCCGATGTGGACCGGGCCATCTCCGAACGCCGCCGGCTGTGGCTGCGCTACTACTCACCCGCCCGGGACGAGCTCACCGAGCGCGAGGTCGACCCCATCCGGCTGTTCGCCGTGGGCCACACCTATATGGAAGCCTGGTGCCGCCTCTCCGAGGCCCGGCGCACCTTCCGCCTGGACCGGGTGGCCGAGATCCGGCTGCTGGACGAGACCGCCGACCCGCCGCCGGTCGAACTGCGCGACCTGTCCGCCGGACTGGTGCAGCCCGCCGCCGAGGACCCCGAGGTGGTCATCGAAACGGGCCCCGGCGGCCGCTGGGTGGCCGAGTACTACCCGCACGACAGCGCCGAGGAACTGCCCGACGGCGGCCTGCGCATCACCCTGCGCACCCCCGACCCGGCCTCACTGCGCCGGCTGGCGCTGCGTCTGGGCCGGGACGGCCGGATCGTCTCCCCGCCGGACCTCGCGGAGCGGGCCCGGGAGGCGGCCCGGGCGGCGCTGGCTGCCTACGGGGAATGAGGGCGGCCGTGGACGTCACCGACATCGCTGTCTTCAAGGCCGCCTGCCCCGACTGCCGGGGCCGCTTCGAACTGGACGCCACGGCGCTGCGGCTGGCCATCGGCGCCAGCCGCCGTACCACCTTCTACTCCTTCACCTGCCCCGACTGCGGTGCGGCGGTGCGCAAGCCGGCCGGCGAGCGCATCGTCGAACTGCTCACCGGCGGCGGGGTGCGCACCCTGCGGCTGCACTCCACCCTCTGACGCACCCCACCGCCCGGCCCCGATAGGTTCACCCCATGTTCTGGCCCATGACCGCCATCGCCCTCGGCTTCTGCGGCATCGCCGTGCTCGGCCTGCTCACCGCCCGGGTGCTGGTCCAGGTGCGCCGGCTGGCCCACGAGGTCGCCGAGAGCTCCCGGCGGATCACCCGCGCCACCGAGGAACTGGAACGCGCCGCCATCCCGCTGGCCGCCCGGACCGCTCATACCCCGCGTCAGGACTGATCCCGGCGCCCGCCGGTTACCCTGGACCGGGCGGGCGGCACTCGGTGTACGTCAAGGGATTGCCAGGCGTTCACCGCCGCGCGTTACGATCGCCCGGCGCCGCTACGATCAAGGCGGCTCCCGGTGAAGTGACCTCGCGCCCGGTGCACCAGCACGCCGACCGTTCCACCCAGGGCTGACCAGAACGACCAGACGGCCGTCTCCGGTCACCGTCTGCCGCACGAGATAGGGATGTGGGTTGCTGAAGTCCGCCCGCAAGATGGAGAAGGACCCCGAGGGGCGGATGCCGCTCGTGGAGCACCTTCGCGAGCTGCGCAACCGGCTGGCGAAGTCCGTCCTGGCGATCGCCGTCGTGGCCATCATCGCGGCCTTCTTCTACAAGGACATCATCCAGATCTTCCAGCACCCCATCCAGAAGGCGGTGCAGTGTGATGTCGACCTGTCGCAGCTGAGTCACAAGGGCGACCACAAGCCCTGCGGCAACATCACCATGTCCGGCCTGATGAAGCCCTTCTCCCTGGCGGTGAAGGTCTCCCTGATGTCCGGCCTGGTGCTGGCCAGCCCGGTCTGGCTCTACCAGCTGTGGGCGTTCCTGGCGCCCGGCCTGCACCGGCACGAGAAGAAGTACGCGCTGGGCTTTGTCGCGGCCGGTGTGCCGCTGTTCGCCGCCGGCGGCTGGTTCGCCTATCTGATCCTGCCCTCCGCGGCCCGGATGCTGATCGACTTCACCCCCGGCGGGGTCACCAACCTGCTGCCGCTGGACGAGGTGATCGACCTGGTGGTGCGCCTGGTCGTGGTCTTCGGCCTCTCCTTCGAGCTGCCACTGGTGCTGATGATGCTCAACTTCGGCGGGGTGCTCACCGGCCGCCGGATGCTGGGCTGGTGGCGCGGCATGGTCATGGGCGTCACCGTCTTCGCGGCGTTCGCCATGCCCACCGCCGACCCGTTCTCGATGTTCGCCCTGGCCGGCCCGATCGTGGCGCTCTACTTCATCGCGGTGGGCATCGCCCTGCTCAACGACAGGCGCCGGCGCAACGCCGACCCGGACGCGGGCCTGTCCGAGGACGAGGCCTCGCGCCTGGACCTGACCCCGCAGAGCATCGGTGATGTGGAGCCGCTGCCGGTGCTGCCCGAGCAGTCCGAGGACCGTACCGCCCACCGCGGCTACGACGACGTGACCTGATCCGGCCCGCCCGCCGAACCCCCCGGCCCCGCAATCGCACGGTTGCCGATAAGGTCCGGCGGGTGACCAGCGATCTCACGCTCTTCGTCAATCCCACGGCGGGCCGCGGCCGGGGCGCCCGCGCCGCCCTGCCCGCCGCCCGGGTGCTGCGCCGGGCCGGCTACTCGGTCCGTACCGTCCTGGGCATGGACGCCCCCGACGCGCTGCGGCGGGCCCGGGAGGCGGTGGCCGCCGGCACCGGCGCGCTGATCGCGGTCGGCGGGGACGGCATGGTCTCCCTGGCCCTGCAGGCCGTGGCCGGCACCGACACCCCGCTGGGCGTGGTGGCGGTGGGCACCGGCAATGACTTCGCCCGCGCCAACGGCCTGCCGGTGCGCGACGGCGAGGCGGCGGCCCGCCTGATCGCCGCCTCCCTCAAGGAGAACGGCGGCCGCCCGCGCGACCTGGGCCGGCTCACCGGCTCCGGCACCTGGTTCGGCACCGTCCTCGCCTCCGGCCTGGACTCCAGGGTCAACGACCGCGGCAACCGGATGCGTTTCCCCCGCGGCCGGCTGCGCTATGACCTGGCACTGCTGGCCGAGCTGGCCGCGCTGCGCCCGATCCCGTACCGCATCCGCCTGGACGACGGCCCCGAGCTCCAGCTGGAGGCGACCCTGGTGGCGGTGGGCAACGGATCCTCCTACGGCGGCGGCATGCGCATCTGCGCCGATGCCCGGCTGGACGACGGGCTGTTCGACATCACCGTGGTCGGCCCGTGCCGCCGCAGCACCCTGCTCGGCGTCTTCCCCCGGGTCTACCGGGGCAGCCACCTTGGCCACCCCAAGGTCACCGTGCACCGCGCGGCCCGCGTCACGCTGGCCGCCGGGGCGGTCACCGGCTACGCGGACGGCGAGCCGCTGGGACCGCTGCCGCTGACGGCCGAAACCGTGCCGGGCGCGGTGCGGCTGCTGGGAGCCGGATAAAGATCCGGTGGATGTCCGAGGCCGCCGGTAGGCTCGTAAGCAAGATGACCGAGGACATGTCCCCTGCTGAGCGCTATGCCCTGGCCCGGCAGCGCGCCGCGGAGCAGGCCACCGCTCTGGCCCCGTTCCGCGAGATGTACGAATTCGAGCTCGACCCCTTCCAGATAGAGGCCTGCAAGGCCCTGGAGGCCGGGAAGGGAGTGCTGGTCGCCGCGCCGACCGGCTCCGGAAAGACCATCGTCGGCGAGTTCGCCGTCCACCTGGCCCTCACCCAAGGCCGTAAATGCTTCTACACCACACCCATCAAGGCCCTCTCCAACCAGAAGTACAACGACCTGGTGGCCCGCTACGGCGCCCAGCAGGTCGGCCTGCTCACCGGTGACAACAGCATCAACGGCGACGCCCCGGTGCTGGTGATGACCACCGAAGTGCTGCGCAACATGCTCTACGCCGGCTCACAGGCGCTCAACGGCCTGGGCCATGTGGTGATGGACGAGGTGCACTACCTCTCCGACCGCTTCCGCGGCGCCGTCTGGGAGGAGGTCATCATCCACCTCCCGGAGTCGGTGACCCTGGTCTCCCTGTCCGCCACCGTCTCCAACGCCGAGGAGTTCGGCGACTGGCTGGACACGGTGCGCGGTGACACCCAGGTGATCGTCTCCGAGCACCGCCCGGTGCCGCTGTGGCAGCATGTGCTGGCCGGGCGGCGGATGTACGACCTCTTCGAGGAGAAGGAAGGCCGGCAGGGCACCCGGCGCGAGGTCAACCCCGACCTGGTGCGCCTGGCCCGGATGGAGAACAGCCGCCCGCTGGGCCGGGACCGGCGGCGCAATATGCGCGATGCCGACCGGGAACGCGAGCGCCGCCAGCGCAGCCGGATCTGGACGCCCAGCCGGGTGGAGGTCATCGAACGGCTCGACGCCGAGGGCCTGTTGCCCGCCATCACCTTCATCTTCAGCCGGGCCGGCTGTGAATCGGCCGTCCAGCAGTGCCTCTACTCCGGCCTGCGGCTCAATGACGAGGAGGCGCGCCACCGGGTCCGGGAGATCGTGGAGGAGCGCACCGCCTCCATCCCCCGTGAAGACCTCCATGTGCTGGGCTACTTCGAGTGGCTGGAGGGCCTGGAGCGGGGCATCGCCGCGCACCACGCGGGCATGCTGCCCACCTTCAAGGAGGTGGTGGAGGAGCTGTTCGTCCAGGGCCTGGTCAAGGCGGTGTTCGCCACCGAGACCCTGGCACTGGGCATCAACATGCCCGCCCGCTCGGTGGTGTTGGAGAAGCTGGTCAAGTGGAACGGCGAGACCCACGCCGACATCACCCCCGGCGAATACACCCAGCTGACCGGACGGGCCGGACGGCGCGGCATCGATGTCGAGGGCCACGCCGTGGTGCTCTGGCAGCGCGCCATGGACCCGGCGGCGCTGGCCGGCCTGGCCGGCACCCGCACCTACCCGCTGCGCTCCAGCTTCAAGCCCTCGTACAACATGGCGGTCAACCTGGTCGCCCAGTTCGGCCGGCACCGCTCGCGGGAGCTGCTGGAGACCTCCTTCGCCCAGTTCCAGGCGGACAAGTCGGTGGTGGGCATCTCCCGCCAGGTGCAGCGCAACGAGGAGGGCCTGGCCGGCTACCGCGAGGCCATCCAGTGTCACCTGGGCGACTTCGAGGAGTACATGCGGCTGCGCCGCGAGCTCAAGGAGCGCGAGAACGAGCTGGCCAAGCAGGGTGCCAGCCAGCGCCGGGCGCAGGCCGCGGCCGCGCTGGAGCGCCTCAAGCCGGGCGACATCATCCACGTGCCCACCGGCAAGTACGCCGGACTGGCGCTGGTGCTGGACCCGGGCCTGCCCGGCCGCAGTGACCGGCACCGCGGCTATGACTCCTTCGACGGCCCGCGCCCGCTGGTGCTCACCGCCGAACGGCAGGTCAAACGGCTGGCCGCGATGGACTTCCCGGTCCCCGTGGAGCCGCTGGAACGGATGCGCATCCCGCGGACCTTCAACCCGCGCAGCCCCCAGTCGCGCCGCGACCTGGCCTCCGCGCTGCGCACCAAGGCCGGGCACCTGGTCCCCGAGCGGCACCGCCGCCCCCGGGCCGCGGCCGCCGATGACACCGAGATCACCCGGCTGCGCGCCGAGCTGCGGGCGCACCCCTGCCATGGCTGTGACGAGCGGGAGGACCACGCCCGCTGGTCCGAGCGCTACCACCGACTGCAGCGCGACACCCGCCAGTTGGAGCGGCGTATCGAGGGCCGTACCAACACCATCGCCCGTACCTTCGACCGGATCTGCCGTCTGCTGACCGATCTGGACTATCTGCGGGGCGAGGAGGTGACCGAGCACGGTCACCGACTGGCCCGGCTCTATGGCGAGTTGGACCTGCTGGCCTCGGAGTGCCTGCGCGAGGGCATCTGGGAGGGGCTGGACCCGGCCGATCTGGCCGCCTGTGCCTCGGCGTTGGTGTACGAGTCCCGGCAGACCGATGACACCATGGCACCCAAGGCGCCCTCGGGCCCGGCCCGGGCCGCGCTCGGTGAGATGGTGCGCATCTGGGGCCGGCTGGACGCCCTGGAGGAGGAGCACAAGATCAATCAGGCGGAGGGGGTCGGCCAGCGCGAGCCGGACCTGGGCTTCGCCTGGGCCGCGCACCGCTGGGCCTCCGGCGGCAGCCTGGATGAGGTGCTCCGGGAAATAGAGCTGCCGGCCGGTGACTTCGTCCGCTGGTGCAAGCAACTGATCGATGTGCTGGGTCAGATCGCGGCGGCGGCCCCGCCCGGCAGCACGGTGGCGCGCAGCGCCCGCAAGGCGGTGGACGGCCTGCTGCGCGGCGTGGTGGCCTACTCCTCGGTGGGCTGAGCCCCCGGTGTGCGGAGCCCGCCCCCTGGAGAGGGGGCGGGCTCTTTTCGTTACCAGGACGCGATGCATCGCGACCTGGACGCCCGCCGGAAGCTCGCGATATGCTCGTCCACGGGTATACGGAAGCGGGGAATCGTAATGGCGGCCAAACGCAAGCTGAGCAACCCCCTGGCGCTGGCCGTGCTGACCATCCTGTCGGAGCGGCCCCTGCATCAGTACGGGGTCGCGCGCCTGCTGCGGGAACGCGGTAAGGAGCACAGCATCAAGATCAATTACGGTTCGCTCTCCACCGTTGTCCACAACCTGCACAAGCACGGCTTTATCGAGGTCTCCGACGTCCAGCGGCAGGGCAATCGCCCCGAGCGCACGGTCTATGCGCTCACCCCCGAAGGGCGCCGGGAGATGCATGACTGGCTGGCCGAGCTGGTGGCCGTCCCGGTGCATGAGTTCCCGCTCTTCGAGACGGCCCTCTCGCTGATCCTGGCCCTGCATATCGACGAGGCCCGGGAGCTTCTCGACCAGCGGCTGGCCGCCCGCCAGGCCCAGACCGCCGCGATCCGCGAGGGCCTCAGGGGCTTCACGGACACCCTGCCCAGGGTGGTGCTGATCGAGACGGAGTACCAACTGCACATGATCGAGGCGGAGATCGCCTGGATCCAGGGCTTCCGGGAGGAACTGGACCAGGGCACCCTCAGCGGGGCCGAGGTCTGGCGCGAGATCAGCGAGACCGGCAAGATCCCCGACGCCCTGCGGGACCTGGAGGAGACCACCGACCAGACCACCGACCAGTAAACCGGACCCCGGCGGCGCTGCGCCAACAGCCCCGCCGGGGTCCCTATGACCCCGAACGGACCTGCGGTGAGGCAGGCCGGGCGCCCGAGGTGCGGCACACCCACAATAGCCCGGCTCCGCTCCGTAGATCGGTTCGGCCTACACCGAACACCGAGATCACGGAGGTCGCTCAGCGATGAGCCCATCCCCCATGAACACAGCCCCGCCCGCTGTCGAGGCGAGCGCCCTGACCAAGACCTATCCCGGCGGGGTCACCGCCCTGGACGGGCTGAGCCTCACAGTGCGGCCCGGCACCGTCTTCGGCCTGCTGGGGCCCAATGGCGCCGGCAAGTCCACCACCGTCAAGATCCTCACCACCCTGGCCCGGCCCGACTCCGGCACCGCCACCGTGGCCGGTCATGATGTGCTGCGCCACCCGGACCGGGTGCGGCGGGCCATCGGGGTGGTGGCCCAGCGCTCCGGCGCCGACCCGGTGGCCACCGGCCGGGAGAACCTGCTGCTCCAGGGCCGGCTCTACGGCCTGCGCGGCGCCCGACTGGCCGAACGGGTCCGGGAGTTGCTGGACCGCTTCGCGCTGACGGACGCCGCCGGGCGCCCGGTGAAGACCTACTCGGGCGGTATGCAGCGCCGTCTGGATGTGGCACTGGGCCTGGTGCACCGGCCCCAGGTGCTCTTCCTCGACGAGCCCACCACCGGCCTGGACCCCGAGGCCCGCACCGCCATGTGGGAGGAGATCGGCCGGCTGGCCGGTGACGAGGGCCTGACCATCGTGCTCACCACGCACTATCTGGAAGAGGCGGACCGCCTGGCGGAACGCATCGCCATCGTGGACCGCGGCCAGGTGGTCACCACCGGCACCCCCGACGAGCTCAAGGCCGAACTGCGCGGCGATGCCGTCCAGATCGAGCTGGACGAGGCCCCGGGCGAGGTCGAGGCCCGGCTGCTGGCCACCGCGCTCGGGGAGTTCGCCGGAGTGCGCGAGGTCGCCTTCGACGGCCGACAGCTGAGCGCCCGGGCCGATGACGGGGGCACCGCGGTGCCCGCGGTACTGGCCGTACTGCAGCGCGAGGGCGCCCGGGCCGCCGCGGTCACCGTCGCCCGCCCGTCCCTGGACGATGTCTATCTGCGCCACGCGGGCCGCCGCTTCGCCGAGGCCAACGCCGTCCTGACGCCGGCCGGAGGTGCCAAGTGACCGAGACCCTGCGCCAGACCTGGTATATGACCCAGCGTCAGCTGACCGCGCTGCTCCGGCAGCCGGCCTTTCTGCTGATCACCCTCATCCAGCCGGTGATCTGGCTGTTCCTCTTCGGGGCCCTGTTCCGCAAGGTGGTGGAACTGCCCGGCTTCGGCGGCAGTTACCTGGACTACCTGGTGCCCGGAGTGGTCGCCATGAGCGCCCTGTCCAGCGCCATGTGGGCGGGCATGGGCACCCTGGAGGAGATCGAGCGCGGCACACTCAACCGCTTCCTGACCACTCCGGTCAGCCGTAGCGCGCTGATGAACGCCAATGTGGTCCAGCAGGGGCTGAGCACCGCCGTGCAATCGGTGATCATTGTGCTGCTGGGCAAGGCGGGGGGCGCCGACTACCCCGGCGGCGTGGCCGGACTGGCCGTCCTGGTGGCCGCCTCGGTGCTGCTGGGCACCCTGATCGGAGCGGGCTCCAACGCCCTGGGGATGCTGGTGCGCCAGCGGGAGTCGATCATCGGGATCAACACCTTTCTGCTGCTCCCGCTGACCTTCCTCTCCTCGGCCTTTATGAAGCCGGTGCTGATGCCGTCCTGGATGCGGCATATCGCCGAGTTCAACCCGCTCGACTGGGCGCTGGTGGCGGGCCGTTCGGCGATGTCCGCCGACCCGGACTGGGGCGTGGTGCTCGGGCGGGGCGGGGCGCTGCTGCTGGCCGCGGTGGTGGCGGTGTGGCTGTCCACCCGGACCTTCCGCGCCTATCAGCGGTCGGTGTAACTAGCGGGGTTCATCAGCGCGTTGGGCGCGGCGGCGGCGCCACGCCATCAGCCAGGCGCCGCCCGCCGCGCCCAGCAGGGTCGAACCCGCGGCGATCCCGGCCACGGCACCGGGGCCCAGGCCGTGGACCGGCGGGGGGTCTTCCTGCGGATCTTCCTCGCTGGTGCGCTCCACGGGCTCGGGGTACTTCCGGGGCTTGGCGCAGTAGTCGCGGTGGGACTGGTCCATCCGCTCCGGCACGGTGAACACGGTGGCGGCCAGCGGTTTGCCGCCGCCGTGCTCGCGCACCACCTCCACCAGGTAACTGCCCGGTTTGGTGGCGCAGTCCACCAGTGCCTCGATCGGGCTGGCCAGCTGTCCCGGCAGGGTCCGGAAGCCGGATGTCTTGCGTCGCACCGGCCTGACGAAGGCGGGCGACCGCAGGATGAGGTAGTCGTCCAGCCGCAGGGTGCGCAGGTCGGCTCTGATGGTGAAAGTCACCCAGGATCCACGCTGTGGATCCTGGGGAGCCTTGTGGGAGAGCTCCACCGCCACGCCGGGGGCGAGGCGTTCGGTGTCCGAGCCCGTCCTGTCCTTGCAGCGGGGCGCGATATCGGAAGTCACTCGGAACTTGCCCGGGTCGGTGGGTCTCTTGCGGCCGCTGGTCCGCACGGTCACCGGATAGGTGCCCGGCTTGATGTCACAGGGCAGATGCACCAGCACCTCCGGAATCGCGTCGTCATCCTTGGACGCGCCGAAGTGCTTCTGGTCAACCGGGTAGCCGTGCGGCAGGGCCGGTGACTCGAAGACGACGCGGCGGGGCTTGTCCACTCCCCATGGGATGTCCGCTCTGAACTGGATGTCACCGCCCCGGGGCGCCGCCTCGTCGTCGGTACCCACCTCGATGTGTTCGCCGTCGTCGTCGACCGGCGCGCCGGACGCTAAACCGGCACAGCCCAGGACGAGGGCGGTGGTAACGGCCAGAGTGGCCACGGGTATTCGGATATGACGCATTCGGTGACGATACCCGCTTCAGCGCGCCCCATCAGAGGCGCGGGGAACTGCGCGACCAGCCACCGACGACCCGCACTGAAGCACAACGGGCGCACCCCGCCCCCGAGATGGCACCGAGCGCACCCGGCGCCTACGCCGCCGAGCCCTCCTGCTCGGTCTCCACCCGCTGGTTCCACTCCCGCTTGGACGCCTGCCAGCCATCCTCGTCATGGCCCCGGCGCCAGTAGCCGGAGATGGACAGCCGCTCTCGCGGAATGCCGCGCTCCAGGCGCAGATGGCGGCGCAGTTCCTTGACGAAACCGGCCTCGCCATGGACGAAGGCATGGACCTCACCGGGCGGGAACTCCAGCGCGCGCACCGCCTCGATCAAGGCCTCACCCACCGGGCGGTTCTCACGGTGCAGCCAGACCACCTCGATGCCGGGCGCCAACTCCAGCTTCTGCCGCTCCTGTTCACCGGCGATCTCGACAAACGCCCGTACCGTGGCGCCTGCGGGAATCCGCTCCAGCGAGGCGGCGATGGCGGGCAGCGCGCTCTCGTCACCGGCCAGCAGATGCCAGTCCGCCGTGAGGTCGGGGGAGTACGCACCACCGGGGCCCAGGAAGTGGATCTCCTCGCCCGGCCGGGCCCGCAGCGCCCAGGGGCCGGCCAGGCCCTGGTCGCCGTGGACCACGAAGTCCAGGGTCAGCTCCCGCGCCTCCCGGTCGAAGGACCGCACCGTGTAGGTACGGGTCCGGGGCCACTGATCCCGCGGCAGGTCCCGGCGGATGGCCTCGATGTCGAAGGGCTCGGGATGGACGGCCCCCGGCACCGGGAACAGCAGCTTGACGTAGTGGTCCGTGTGCGCGCCGGACCCGAACTCCGCCAGGTCCTCGCCGCCCAGCACCACCCGCGTCATATGCGGGGTCAGCCGCTCGGTGCGCACCACATGGGCCCGGGTGACCCGGTTCTTGTTGCGGACGGGACGTTCGGTCATGACGGTTCCCCCCAGAAGGACAAGAAGTAAGGGCTGCCTAACCTAACATTTATCCCGGCAGTGCGGACAGCAGGCGCTGCAGCGAACCGCCCAGACCCCAGCGGTCCGAAAGGGCCCGCAGCGCCTGGGGGTCCCGGGGCGCCGACGGCAGCGCGGCGTCGAACGGCGCCAGCGGGACATCCCCGGCCACCCGCACCACCTTGGGCGCCACCGCCAGATACGGCCGCGCCTCGGCCAGCCGCTTCCGCTGGGCCGGGGTGAGCCGGGCCGTGGGGTCGTCCACCGCCGCCATGATCCCGGCCAGGTCACCGAAGGAGGCCAGCAGCTTTGCGGCTGTCTTCTCGCCGATTCCCGGCACCCCCGGCAGTCCATCGCTGGGGTCGCCGCGCAGCAGCGCCAGATCGGCGTACCCCGGACCGTCCACCCCGTACTTCTCCCGCAGCCAGCCCTCGTCCACCGGCTGCAGGGTGCCGACACCCTTGACCGGGTAGAGCACCCGTACCCCGCGCCGGTCGTCCACCAGCTGGTAGAGATCACGGTCGCCGGTGACCACATCCACCGGGCCGGTGGCGCGCCCGGCCAGGGTGCCGATCACATCGTCCGCCTCGTACCCCGTGGCGCCCACCCGGGCGATGCCGATGGCATCCAGCACCTCCTCGATCACCGGGACCTGGGGGGAGAGGGTGTCCGGGACCTCTTCCTCGTCCACCTCGTCCGCCACCTCCTCGGCCACCCGGTGTGCCTTGTAGGAGGGGATCAGCTCCACCCGCCACTGGGGGCGCCAGTCGGCGTCCATGCAGGCCACCAGCTCGTCGGGCCGGTGGTCCTGGACCAGGCGGGCGATGAAGTCCAGCAGGCCGCGTACCGCGTTCACCGGGGTGCCGTCCGGGGCCTTGACGGACTCGGGCACCCCGAAATAGGCGCGGAAGTACAGGGAGGCGGTGTCGAGGAGCATCAGGCGTCGGGTCACGGGGTCGATGATGCCGCACCCCACTGACAGCGCGACGCCCGGGTGTGAAGTGGCTCACTGTGCCGTTTGCCCTGAATAAGGCGGGGCAGGCGCGGTGCCGGAGTGGAGCCGTTGCGTCCAAAGCCGACATGACGGATACGCGGTCCGATGCCGTACCGCTCCACGGCCCACGACGGGGGAGGGGCCGTAGTGAGTTCGACCCGAGAGGTTTATGTGTCCAGGCTCAGAGCCGAGCACCTGTACAAGGTGTTCGGCAGACGACCCGAAACCGCCGTCCGGCAACTGCGGGACGGCGCCGGCCGCGAGGAACTGCGCGCCGACGGCATCACGGCGGCCGTGATCGACGCCTCCTTCGAGGTGCGGGCCGGCGAGATCTTCGTGGTGATGGGTCTGTCCGGGTCCGGCAAGTCCACGCTGCTGCGCATGCTCAACGGACTGCTGGATCCCACCGCCGGACGCGTGCTCTACGACGGCCGCGACCTGACCGCGCTGACCCCGCGGGAACTGCGCGAGGTGCGTTCGCGGAACATCAGCATGGTCTTCCAGCACTTCGCGCTGTTCCCGCACCGCAGCGTGCTGGAGAACGCCGCCTACGGCCTGGAGGTGCGCGGAATGCCGCGCGCCGAGCGCGAGGCGAGGGCCGCCGAGGCGCTGGAACTGACCGGGCTGGGCGGCTGGGAGCGCTCCTGGCCGGATGAACTCTCCGGTGGCATGCAGCAGCGCGTCGGCCTGGCCCGCGCCCTGGCCACCGACGCCGACCTGCTGCTGATGGACGAGTCCTTCAGCGCCCTGGACCCGCTGATCCGCCGCGATATGCAGGACCAGCTGCTGGACCTGCAGAAGCGGCTGAAGAAGACCATCGTCTTCATCACCCACGACCTCAATGAGGCCATGCGCCTGGGCGACCGGATCGCGGTGATGCGCGACGGACGGATCGTCCAGAACGGCACCGCCGAGGACATCCTGGTCCGCCCGGCCAACGACTATGTGGCCTCCTTCATCCAGGATGTGGACCGCAGCCGGGTGCTCACCGCCGGCTCGATCATGGAGAAGCCGAAGGTGGAGCCGGACGGCCGCACCGCGGAGCACGCCGCCACCGTGACCGCCGGCACCCCGCTGGCCGAGCTCTTCGCCCCCTTCGCCCACAGCACGGCGCCGGTCGCCGTCACCGACGACCGTGGCGAGCTCGCCGGGATCGTCACCCGGGAGCGGCTGCTGGCCGCCCTGGGCGAACAGCCGACCCCGGAGGTGACCGCCTGATGCCCAGGATCAAGCTCGGCAAGTGGGTGGAGAGCGCGGTCAACTGGCTCAACGCCCACCTCTCCTGGCTCTTCGACGCCGTCAATACCGTGCTGACCGGGGCCTATGACGCGGTGCACACGGTGCTCGGCGCGCCCCAGCCGCTGCTGATGGCCGGCATTCTGGCCGTGATCGCCTGGTGGCTGCGCGGCCTGCCGGCCGCGGTGGCCGCCTTCGCGGGACTGGCCCTGATCGACTCCTTCGGCCTGTGGGACCAGGCCACCGCCACCCTCTCCCTGGTACTGGTGGCCAGCCTGATCACCCTGCTGCTGGCGGTGCCGCTGGGCATCTGGGCGGCCCGCGACCGGCGGGTGAGCGGGGCGCTGCGTCCGGTGCTGGATGTGATGCAGACGATGCCCGCCTTCGTCTACCTCATCCCCGGCGTGATGTTCTTCAAGATCGGACCCATCCCGGGACTGATCGCCACCATCGTCTTCGCCATGCCGCCCGGGGTGCGGATGACCGAGCTGGGCATCCGCCAGGTCGACGGTGAACTCGTCGAGGCGGCACGGGCGTTCGGCACCACGCCGCGCCACACCCTGACCCGGGTCCAGCTGCCGCTGGCGCTGCCCACCATCATGGCCGGCGTCAACCAGGTGATCATGCTGGCGCTTTCCATGGTGGTCATCGCGGGCATGGCCGGTGCCGGTGGCCTGGGCGAGGCCGTCTACTCGGCCGTCACCCAGGTGGACATCGGCGGCGGTGTGGAGAGCGGTGTCGCCGTGGTGGTCCTGGCCATGTACCTGGACCGGATGACCGGCGCCCTGGGCAAGCGGGTCTCCCCGCGCGGCCGCCGGGCCACCGCCAGGGCGGGCGCCCCGGCCCGTCCGGTGAACATCCTGCGGTACCGGCCCGGAACCGCCGTCGCCACCGTGGGCGTTGTGGTGCTCGCGCTGGTCGCGGGCGGGATGCGGCTGGCCGACCGCGGGGACCGGGAGAGTGTGGCGGCCGGCGCCAATGTCGGCAACGGCCAGCGGATCAAGCTCGGTTACTTCCCCTGGGACGAGGCCGTGGCCTCCACCTACCTCTGGGAGAACATCCTGGAGCAGCGCGGCTATAAGCCGGACGTCAAGCAGCTGGACCCCGGTCCGCTCTACACCGCCCTGGCCCAGGGCCAGATGGACGTCCAGTTCGACTCCTGGCTGCCCACCACGCACCAGCAGTACATGGACCGTTACGGGTCCCGGCTGAGCGACCTGGGCGCCTGGTACGGGCCGACCTCGCTGGAGCTGACCGTGCCCTCCTATGTGAAGGGCATCGACTCCCTCGCCGATCTCAAGGGCAAGAGCGGCCAGTTCGGCGGGAAGATCGTCGGCATCGAGGCCAGCGCCGGAATGATGGGCAAGCTCAACGACAAGGTGCTCAAGGCATATGGCCTGGACGGGGAGTACAAGGTGGTCTCCTCCTCCACCGCCACCATGCTGGCCGAACTGCACCGGGCCATCGAGAAGAAGGAGCCCATCGTCACCACCCTGTGGTCGCCGCACTGGGCCTATGGCACCTACCCCCTGAAGAAGCTCAAGGATCCCAAGGGTGCCTGGGGCAAGGGCGAGCAGATCCACGCCGTCGGCAAGAAGGACTTCGCCAAGGACTTCCCCAAGGTCGCCCAGTGGGTGAAGGACTTCAAGATGTCCGAGAAGGACCTGTCCTCGCTGGAGGCGGCCATCCAGCAGGGCGGCAAGGGCAAGGAGAAGGAGTCTGCCCGCAAGTGGCTCGACTCCCGGCCCGGCCTGGTCGACAAGCTGGCGCCGGTGACCGGCTGATCCGCTGTTCCCGGGCCCGGCCCCGGCATCCGCGCACGGCTCTTCCCGCACCGGGAGGAGCCGTGCCGTGTCTCACGGCCGTGCCGTGTTCACTCCGCCGGGGTGCCGGCGGTCATGGCGGTGGTGTCCGTGGGCTGCCAGGGCAGCCAGCCCGCCTGGACCGCCAGCACCCCGGCCTCGAACCGGCTGCGGGCGCCCAGGCGTTCCATCAGTCCGCTGGCGATCCGCCGCGCGGTGCGCTGGGAGACCCCCAGCCGCTTGGCGATGGCCTCATCGGTACGGCCCTCCGCCAGCATGGCGACGGTGGCCGCCTCCTGAGCCGTCAGCCCCAGGGCGTCGCGGTAGGAGGAACACCCCAGCGGCTGGCCGGCATCCCAGACCCGGTCGAACAGCGCCCCCAGGGCGGTGAGCACGCCCTGGCCGGTGAGCACCACCGAACGCGCCTCCGTCCCCTCATCGTCGACCGGCAGCAGTGCGGTGGTTCCATCGATGATGATCAAGCGGGTCGGCAGCGAGGGCACGGTGCGCACCTGGCCGCCCAGGCCGGTGAGCCATTGCGCGTATTCCACACAGGCGGGGTGGTTGCGCACGCTGTCCAGGAGGACCAGGCGCAGCCGGATACCGCGTTCCAGCAGCTCCTGGTGGAAGGGGCGGACCACCTCGAACTCCTCCTCGGCCTGGGTGTCACCGGGGCAGAAGGTCAGCATTTCGGTGCGGGCGGCGTTTCTCAGTTCCGCCAGCCGGTGCGTGATCGCCTCCATCCCGGTCAGTTGCTCACCTGAGAAGCCCGTGGCGGACGGAGACTGCTCCGCGAACTCGGCTATCAGACGGTCGGCCGCGGCCCGGGTCTCGGCCAAATGCTGCTGCTGCGCGGCGAGTTGAGCCTGCTGACGGTGGATCAGGATGCTCAGCCCGATGTCCGGCGGCACTGCGCTCGGACGCCCCTGCCGCTCGGTCGACGGACGCACCAGGGCAAGCTCGCTCAGGACATCCAGCCCTCGGCGCACCTCGGACTCCGGAATCCCGAGGTAGTAGGCCATGGTGGTCACTCCTGCGCCAGGCATCGCCAGCATGCCCCGGTACACGCGCTCCGAGGTGGCATCAAGTCCCAGCGTCTCCAGCACTGCTTCCCCCCAAATCGAGTCAGTTCTTACCAGGACGTTACGTGATCATTGCATAGCCATGGGGGGAGGGGGCAGGTCCTCCTTTGTCCCGGCCGGCTCTGTGCGGATTGCCGGCAGAAACGGTTACGGAATGAACCATTCCGCGCCTGTTGGCTGGCGGGACCTTTCTCCTGCTGCGAGGGTTGATGCCATGTATCTCGTGCACGTCGGCCTGTGCGGTCCCCAGGTCATGAAACTCCCCGACAATGCCCGGGAGTTGGTCCTGGCCCATGCCTGCCCGGAGGACGGCGTCGAGCACGTGGTGGCCCATCCCCATGCCGAGCCGCACCCCGTGCTCGGACTCTATCTGCGAGCCGACCGGTTGAGCACCGCCGAGTCACGGGCGGCCCGGGTATGCCGGCGCGCCATTGAGCGTTCCCCGGAACTGGCCGACTGGGAACTGCTCAGCGCCCAGGTGCCGTTGCTGGACCACTGCTGGCTGGACTGATCCGGCCAAGGCCGCTTCGGTCCACCCCGATTCGCTTTTCCCGGCCCTGCCGAGAGCGCAAGCTGTTCTGTGTCGGCGCGGCCTCATGAGGGCCGCGGGCATTGGCACTTCGCTTTTGGAGGTACGACCCCGGATGTTCCGCACCCCGTCCTAGCGGACGTGCCGCCTTCCCCATGTTCCCGGCTCGCGAACAGCCCTGCGTGTAATGCGGGCATCGCCTGCTGAGCCGATCACCGCATTCCTTTCTGGCGCAATGGCCAATTCGCCATGCCAGCATGCCATTTCAACGGGAGACCCCTGTGCCCAGTAACACCTATCTGCGTAAGTCCGCCATCGGTATAGCCCTGGCCTGTGCGCTGGCGGGCGGTACGCTCGCGACGACGGCGATGGCGGCCACTCCGGCCCCCACGCACAAGGCGTCGGCCAAACCGTCGGCCCAGAAGCACGCCAACCCCGGCCAGGGCCCGCGGATGCACGTCCCCGGCAGACATGTCTCCAACCTGCCCAAGGGCCTGGCCCGGGTGGCCCCCGGGGCCAGTGACCTGGCCCCCGCCATCACCCGCAGCGAAGTGCTCAGGCGCGCCCAGACCTGGGTGGACGCGGACCTGCCGTACAACCAGCAAGCCAAGTACCAGGGCTATCGCACGGACTGTTCGGGTTTTGTCTCCATGGCTTGGAACCTTGGGGATGCGCTGACCACTCCTGAGTTCGATGGCTCGGTCGCCAAGCGGATCAGCAAGGACGAACTTCTGCCGGGCGACGCCCTGTTGAACCCCAAGCCGGGCGACGACGGGCATATCGTGATCTTCGACAAGTGGGCCAACGACGCGCACACCGCGTATGTCGGCTATGAGCTCTCGGGGACCGGTATGCACCACCGTACGATCCCCTACGCCTACTTTCCGGAGCACGACCCCGACAGCTACTACCCGATCCGTAACATGTCCATCGTCGATGACGCCCCTGCCGACCCGGGCATGACCAGCCTGACGGCGGGTGACTTCAACGGTGACGGGAAGAAGGACCTGGTCGCGGTCGAGGTCAACTCGGGCAAGCTGTTTATGTATCCGGGGCAGGGTAACGGCCGTCTTGGCGACCGGGTGGAGATGGGCAACGGTGGCTGGAACGGCATGAAGGACCTGGTCGCCACCGACCTCGATGGTGACGGCAAGGACGACCTCATCGCCACCGAGAAGAGCACCGGGAAGCTCTTCATGTACCCGGGAACCGGTAGTGGCTTGGGCGACCGGATCGAGATCGGTCGTGGTGGCTGGAATGGCCTGAAGAACCTGTTCGCGGGTGACTTCAACGGCGATGGCAAGAAGGACATCGGTGCCACCGACATCGCCACCGGCAAGCTGGTCCTCTACCCGGGCCGCGGCAACCGCAATGGCCTCTATGCCCTCGGCGACCCCGTCGAGATCGGCAATGGCGGTTGGAACGAGATGAACAAGCTCGTCAGCCCCGGTGACATGAACGGCGATGGCAAGGACGACCTGATCGCTACTGAGACCAGCACGGGCAAGCTGTTCCTCTACCCGGGCACCGGCCACGGCCTCGGCGACCGTGTGGAGATCGGTCACGGCGGCTGGAACGGCATCTCCGGTTACGCGGGCGGTGACTTCAACGGCGATGGCATCGGCGACCTCGCTGCCGTGGAGTCCGACCCGGGCAAGACCGGAAAGCTCTACTTCTACCCCGGCGTCAAGGGCGGTCTTGGCGACCGCACCGAAATCGGTAACGGCGGCTGGTAGTAAACGCGTTCGCCCGGGGCGGGTCGTCCCCCGTCCGGCCCGCCCCGGGCACCACCCCTCCCCAAGTCGCCGCCCTCCCGAGAGAGACCCATGCCTGCCCAGCACATTCGCCGTCTGGCCACGCTCATAGCTGCCGCCGCGGTTGTGGCCACCCCGCTGCAACTCGCCCCCGAGGCTTCCGCTGCCACCGGTACCAACGCCATCTCCTACCAGGGCCTCAAACTCCGGATTCCCAGCGGCTGGAAGGTCGTTGACCTGGCCAAGCAGCCGGAGACGTGCGTACGCTTCGACCAGCACGCCGTCTATCTGGGTCACCCCAATGCCGAGCAGAAGTGCCCGGCGCATATCGCCGGGAAGAAGACCGAGGCGCTGGTCATCGAACCGTTCTCGGGTGTCACCGAAAACCTGGACGCGCCGACCATCAAGGTGCCCGCCGGCAAGCCCGTACCGCCCACTCTGCCCGCCGACAGGAGCCAGGAAGTGCGCCTGGCATTCGAGGGCGCCGGGCTGTACGCCCGGGCCAGCTACGGTACCTCGATTGCCGGTGTGCAGAAGATTCTTTCCTCAGCCGTCATCGACGGATCCGTGGCCCGAAAGGCCGCCGCGCCCAAGCCCCCGAAGGCACCCGCACCCAAGCCCCCGAAGGCCGCGGTCCGTCGTTCGCTGGCGTCGGACTCCGCTGCGGCGCCCTCAACCGGATACACCGGTAGGGCATTTGACACCTGTGCCGCGCCGTCATCATCCGCGATGAGGCAATGGTCGGCTGATTCGCCGTATCGCGGTATCGGCATATACATCGGTGGCACACCCTACTGCGCCCAGCCCAACCTCTCCGCTTCATGGGTCGCGGAGCAGAGTCAAGCAGGCTGGCACATGATGCCCATCTATGTGCCGTCGGCAGCCGAAAACATCCCCTCTGATGATGCCGCCGGCCAAGGACGTGCCGACGCCGAAGTAGCCGTGAACAAGGCCACCAACCTGGGCTTCGTTCCCGGCACCGTGCTGTACTCCGATATGGAGGGATATAGCGACCCTGGCCTGAGCACCCGGGTGCTCACCTATCTGTCTGCCTGGACCGAGCGAGTCAAGGCACTGGGCTACCGCTCTGGCGTCTACAGCTCCGCAGGAAGTGGCATCAGTGACCTGGTCTCGGCCTACAACTCCGACTCCTACCGGCGTCCGGACGTGGTGTGGGTGGCCCACTACAACGATGTCCCCGGCACGGACGACACATACGTTCCGGCCGGCTACTGGGCCGACCATCAGCGCATTCGCCAGTATGACCAGAACGTGTACGAGACGCATGGTGGCGTAACCCTGCAAATCGATCACGACTCCGTCGATGTTGCCCCTGCTACTCCGACGGACCCGGGCATGACCAGCCTGACGGCGGGTGACTTCAACGGTGACCGGAAGAAGGACCTGGTCGCGGTTGAGGTCAGCACCGGGAAGCTGTTTATGTATCCGGGGCAGGGCAATGGCCGTCTCGGTGACCGTGTGGAGATCGGCAACGGTGGCTGGAACGGGATGAAGGACCTGGTCGCCACGGACCTCGATGGTGACGGCAAGGATGACCTGATCGCCACGGAGAAGAGCACGGGCAAGCTCTTCATGTACCCGGGAACCGGTAGTGGCTTGGGCGACCGTATCGAGATTGGTCGTGGTGGGTGGAATGGTCTGAAGAACCTGTTCGCGGGTGACTTCAACGGCGATGGCAAGAAGGACATCGGTGCCACCGACATCACCACCGGCAAGCTGGTCCTCTACCCGGGCCGGGGCAACCGCAATGGTCTCTATGCCCTCGGTGACCCGGTCGAGATCGGCAACGGTGGCTGGAACGGCATGAACAAGCTGGTCAGCCCTGGTGACATGAACGGTGATGGCAAGGACGATCTGATCGCCACCGAGACCAGCACCGGCAAGCTGTTCCTGTACCCGGGTACCGGCAGTGGTCTCGGTGACCGTGTGGAGATCGGTCATGGCGGCTGGAATGGCATCTCGGGTTACGCGGGCGGTGACTTCAACGGCGATGGCATAGGCGATCTGGCGGCCGTGGAGTCCGACCCGGGGCAGACCGGAAAGCTTTACTTCTACCCCGGCACCGGCAAGGGCGGTCTCGGCGACCGCACCGAGATCGGCAACGGCGGCTGGTAGCAGCCCACCCCCACTTCTCAATGAGTAGGTAACGCATGTCTCTTTCCGCACGCCTGCGTACCGGGCTGCTCGCCGCCGCACTGGCACCGGTCGCCGCCCTCACTCTCCTCAACTCCGGTACGGCTGAGGCCGCTTCGATAGCCACCTGGGACAAGGTCGCCCAGTGCGAGAGTTCCGGTGACTGGCACATCATCAACTACAGAGACCACCTCTATGGCGGCCTGCAGTTCCAGCAGAGCACCTGGGAGGAGTTCGGCGGCACGCAGTACGCACCCCGCGCCGACCTGGCCACCAAGGAACAGCAGATCCGGATCGCCGAGAAGGTGCTCGCCGTTCAGGGGCCGAAAGCCTGGGGCTGTGCCTCCGACGCGCACCTCGCCGATGACCACGCCGACCCCTTCCCGCCCGAGCCCACCGATCCGGGAATGACCAGCCTGACCGCCGGTGACTTCAACGGTGACGGCAAGAAGGACCTGGTCGCGGTCGAGGTCAGCACCGGCAAGCTGTTTATGTACCCGGGCACCGGAAACGGTCACCTCGGCGATCGTGTGGAGATCGGCAACGGCGGCTGGAACGGAATGAAGGACCTGGTCGCCACCGACCTCGACGGTGACGGCAAGGACGACCTCATAGCCACCGAAGTGGAGACCGGGAAGCTGTTTATGTACCCGGGGACGGGCAACGGCATCGGTGACCGTATTGAGATCGGCCGTGGCGGCTGGAACGGTCTGAAGAACCTGTTCGCCGGCGACTTCAACGGCGATGGGAAGAAGGACATCGGCGGAACCGACATCACCACCGGCAAGCTGTATCTCTACCCGGGGCGGGGCAACCGCGACAGTCTCCGTGCCCTCGGCGACCGTGTGGAGATCGGCAACGGCGGCTGGAACGGCATGAACAAGCTGGTCAGCCCTGGTGACATGAACGGTGATGGCAAGGACGATCTGATCGCCACCGAGACCAGCACGGGCAAGCTGTTCCTCTACCCGGGCACCGGCCACGGCCTCGGCGACCGTGTGGAGATCGGTCATGGCGGCTGGAATGGCATCTCGGGTTACGCGGGCGGTGACTTCAACGGCGATGGCATAGGCGATCTGGCGGCCGTGGAGTCCGACCCGGGTCAGACCGGAAAGCTCTACTTCTACCCCGGCACCGGCAAGGGCGGTCTTGGCGACCGCACCGAGATCGGCAACGGCGGCTGGTAGCAGCAAGGTTGCGTACCGTGGGGAGATGAGCATCCGCCGAGTCGTCTCCCTGGTCCCCTCCCTCACCGAGGCGATCGCCATCACCGAGCCCGGCCTGCTGCTCGCCGCCACCGACTGGTGCGAGCACCCGGCCGGGCTCGATGTGCCGCGTATCGGGGGTACCAAGAACCCGGATGTGGCGCGGATCGTCGCGCTCGCCCCGGATCTGGTGGTGGCCAATGAGGAGGAGAACCGCCCGGCCGACCTGGCCGCGCTGCGCGCCGCCGGTCTGCGGGTCCTGGTGACCGAAGTCCGGTCCCTGGAACAGGGGTTCAGCGAGCTGGAACGGGTGCTGGTGGAGGGCTGTGGACTGGCGCGTCCCGCCTGGCTGGCGGAGGCGCGTGACGCCTGGCGGGAGGTCCGGCCGGTGGTGCCGCCGCTGCGGGCCCTGGTTCCGGTGTGGCGCCGCCCCTGGATGGTCCTGGGCCGGGACACCTTCGCCGGCGATGTCCTCGCCCGGCTCGGTGTGACCAATGTGTACGCCGGGCACACCGAACGCTATCCCCGCGTTCCGCTACCGGAGTTGACCGCGTCCGGCGCCGGGCTGGTGGTACTGCCCGACGAGCCCTACCGCTTCAGCCGGGACGACGGGCCCGAGGCATTCCTCGGGATCCCGTCGGCACTGGTCAGCGGCCGTCATCTCACCTGGTACGGGCCGTCGCTGGCGCGGGCACCACAGGTGCTGGGCGCGGCGCTGCGAGCAGCCGTCCGCTGACCAGCCCGGCCAGGGTACGGGCCGAGGCGATGGCCCAGGCCGCCACCAGCAGTCCGTACAGCCCGACCGCCAGCCAGGTGAAGGCATGCAGACCGGTGTGGCGGGAGAGCCCGGCCGCACCGGTGACACAGGTGCCGATGGGGAAGGTGAACGACCACCAGGTCATGGAGAAGCCCATGCCGTGACGCGCCGCCCGCACCACCATCGCGGTGGCCAACACCAGCCAGATCAGGGCGAATCCCAGCACCGGCACGCCATAGAGCACCGCGAAGGACGCCATCGCCGACCGGTACGGTCCCACGGCCGCGTAGTGCGCCGCGTCGGCCAGGTTGCCCACCGCCGTGGTGGACTGCCCCAGCGGGCCGAGCACCAGGAACATGGCCGGGGTCATGGCCAGCGGCAGCGGGCCGTGATGGATCAGCCGGGAGAAGACCGCCGGGAGGATCAGCAGGGTCAGCAGCAGGCTCATGCCGAACAGGGCATAGCAGCCCAGCAGCATCGCCTCCCGCCACTGCCCGGCCGGCAGGTGCTGGACCAGGGCCGGGCCCAGCGCGGCGGACACCATGGGCGCCACCACCGGCAGCAGCCACGCGGGGGAGGCGCTGCCCGCTTCGATACGGTGCCGGGTCACCATCAGATAGGGGATGCCCGCCGCCGTGGCCAGGCCCAGAACCGTGCCCGTCACCCACAGCACACCGTCGGCGGCCACTGCCGCTCCCTGGCCGATCACCCCGGAGCCCACCGAGAGCGTCGCCCCGCCCACCGCGAGCAGGGCCATCGCCAGACAGCCGTAGAACGGGGCGACGGCCGGGTCGGCCAGGTGCCGGACACCCTGGTCGCGATGGCGCGCCCAGTGCCCGGCGCGGGCTGCCAGCACCCCGAGCAGCACCAGGGCCGACAGCGCCCAGACCACCCGCAGCACGCCCTCCGGTGGCCGCGTCGGCAGCGCCGCGCCGGCGGCCGCCACGATGGCGGTGCCCATCACGGTGGCGTACCAGTTGGGGCCGAAGTGCCGAAGCGTTTCCCCGGTCCGGGGCAGAGGGGTGGTGCGGGGTTGGGCAAGGGTGGTCATGAATCCAGCGTCTCCCCGGTCCCAGCCCCCTCACCAGGACCTTCCTCCCTATGACGGCATAACCTGGGCTTATGAGCGAGGAGCGGCCGGTCACCACCCCGCTGGCGCATCGGGTGCCCGACCTGGGCGCGCTGGAGCTGCTGCTGGCGGTCGCCCGACTGGGCAGCCTGGGCCGGGCGGCACGCGAGCTGGGCATCACCCAGCCCGCCGCCAGTGGCCGGATCCGCAGCATGGAGCGGTTGCTGGGCGTCGCCCTGGTCGAGCGCTCACCACGCGGCTCCCGGCTCACCGACGCCGGGGTGCTGGTCACCGACTGGGCGCGGCGGGTCGTGGAGGCGGCCGAGGCGCTGGACGCCGGTGCCCAGGCGCTGCGTACCCGGCGGGACTCGCGGCTGCGGGTGGCGGCCAGCATGACCATCGCCGAGTACCTGCTGCCGGGCTGGCTGGTGGCGCTGCGTACCGAGCTGCCGGGCACGGCGGTGTCGCTGTTCGCCGGGAACTCCGCCGCGGTCGCCGCACGGCTGCTGGCCGGGGAAGCGGACCTGGGCTTTGTGGAGGGGCTGGAGGTGCCGGCCGGTCTGGACGGTGCGGTGATCGGCCATGACCGGCTGGTGGTGGTCACCGCGCCCGGCCACCCCTGGTCCCGGCGGCGCGGGCCGCTGGACCCGGGGGAGCTGGCGGCGGCGCCGCTGATCCTGCGGGAGCGGGGGTCCGGGACCCGACAGGTGCTGGACGCGGCGCTGGCCGCGCAGGGTGGTCCGGCCCGGCCGCTGCTGGAGCTGGCCTCCACCACGGCGGCCAAGGCCGCGGTGGTCAGCGGGGCCGGGCCGTCGGTGCTCAGTGAACTGGCCGTGGGGGAGGAGCTGGCGGCGCATCGCCTGGTGGAGATCCCGGTCGCCGGGGTGCGGCTGCGGCGCGATCTGCGGGCCGTGTGGCCGCAGGGGCACCGGCCGGTGGGGCCGGCTCGTCAGCTGCTGGGGCTCACCCGGGGTGGGGGTTGAGCGGTCCGGGAGGCCCGGCCGCGCCCCCTAGGGGGCGCCCTCGATCGCTGCGTGGATCAAGCCGGTGATCACCCGTAGATCCTCCCCGGCCTCCGGGTGCCACTGCACCCCCACCCGGAAGCGGTCGCCGGGGTACTCGATCGCCTCGATGGTGCCGTCCTCGGCGTGTGCCGAGGCGATCAGGCCCGCGCCCAGCCGGGAGACTCCCTGATGGTGGTGGGTCGCCACCTGGACGGGGGCGGACAGCAGTTGACCGGTGCGGGTCCAGGCCACCGGTTCCACCCGATGGTGGGAGAAGGTGCCGACGCGGGGGTTGTGATCCTTGTGCCCGACCGTCTCCGGCAGGTGCTGGTTGAGCGTGCCCCCGGCGTGCACATTCATCAGCTGCATGCCGCGGCAGATGCCCAGCACCGCCACGCCCTGCCGCAACGCCGCGTCCAGCAGGGCCAGTTCCCAGCGGTCGCGTTCGGGGGCCGGGGGACCGGTGCGAGGGTGCGGGGCCGCTCCGTACAGCGCCGGGTCCAGGTCCTCGCCGCCCGCCAGGATCAGCCCGTCCAGCCGCCCGACCAGCGCGGCGGCGGTGGCCGGGTTGTCCGGCGGCAGCAGCACGGCCAGGCCGCCCGCGCCCTGGATATGGCGCGGATAGCCGGCGGGCAGCAGTGCCGCGCGCAGATTCCACGCGGCGCCCCAGCGAGCCCGGGTGAGATAGGTGGTGACGCCGATCAGCGGCTGACTGGGCAAGGTCCTGGTCCCCCTTGGTGTGACGGCGACGGGTCCGCATGGCGAGGCAATGGTCTGCCGGGCTACCTTTGCCGCCCGAGGGATCATGGCACAAGTCCGCGGGTCGGCCTGCCGGTTGGCTGGGCGCGGACGGTCACCCCAGAAAGCCCCGCAGTAGTGCCGCGGTACCCGAGCAGTGTTCGCGCATCATCTCGCGGGCACCGTCCGCATCGCCGTCCAGCACCGCCTTCACCAGCGCGGTGTGCTGCCGCTGAGAATGCTCCAGATTGCGGACCAGCAGGGGAATGCAGTCCAACAGCTCATTGACCGACGCGCGTACGGCGGCGTAATGCGCGGCCAGCGAGGGCGACTCGGACAGTTCGGCCAGGGCGAGGTGGAGCAGGGTGTCCAGCCGCCGGTAGTCGGCCAGCGGGGCGTCATGGGTGGCGGCCAGCGCCTCCCGCAGCCGCCGGGACTGATCCACCGTCAACTTCCGTGCGGCACACAGCTCGGCCGCGCCCACCTCCAGCACCTCGCGGAACCGCAGGACGTCCTCCACATCCACCGAGGCCACCCGCTCACGCAGTTCGGCCGCGCCCACGGCGGCCCGGCGGGAGTGGACAAAGGTGCCGCCATAGCGGCCGCGGCGGCTCTCCACCAGGCCCTGTTCCTGAAGGGCTTTCAGCACTTCGCGCAGCGTCACCCGGCTGATCCGCATCAGTTCCGCCAACTCCCGCTCGGACGGCAGTCGTTCACCATCGGCCACCAGGCCGAGCCGTATGATCTGGAGTATCTGCTCCAGGGCCTCCTCAAACCCATTGCCCGCCCGCACCGGGCGCAGCACCGGTGAAAGCCGTTCCACCGCACTCGTGTTCATCGGAGGCCCTTCCCAATCAATGGTTTGTCGGCATACCTTAAAACCTCCGGTCGTACCGACAGGGAGGCACCTCACGTGGCTGACCGCACGCCCCCGCTCACCGTCGACGAGCTGCGCCGGCTGGTGGATTCCGGGGAGATCGACACCGTCGTCCTGGCCTTCACCGATATGCAGGGACGGCTGCAGGGCAAGCGGTTCGCCGCCCGGTTCTTCCTGGACGAGGTCCTGGAGCACGGCACCGAGGGATGCAACTACCTGCTCGCCGTGGACACCGAGATGAACACCGTGGACGGCTATGCCATGTCCTCCTGGGAGCGCGGCTATGGCGACTTCGCCATGCACGGCGACCTGGCCACCCTGCGCCGGACCCCCTGGAACCCCGGCACCGCCCTGCTCACCGCTGACCTGTCCTGGCACGACGGTTCGCCGGTGCTCGCCTCGCCCCGGCAGATCCTGCGCCGCCAGCTGGACCGGCTGGCCGAGCGCGGCTGGAGTGCGTATGTGGGCACCGAGCTGGAGTTCATTGTCTTCCGCGACAGCTATGAACAGGCATGGAACGCCGGCTACCGCGACCTCACCCCCGCCAACCAGTACAACTGCGACTACTCGGTCCTGGGCACCGGCCGGATAGAGCCGCTGCTGCGCCGGATACGCAGGGAGATGGCCGGTGCCGGGATGACCGTGGAGTCCGCCAAGGGCGAGTGCAACCTGGGCCAGCATGAGATCGCCTTCCGCTATGCCGAGGCGCTCACTACCTGCGACCAGCACGCCCTCTACAAGACCGGCGCCAAGGAGATCGCCGCCCAGGAGGACATGGCGCTCACCTTTATGGCCAAGTTCAATGAGCGCGAGGGCAACTCCTGCCATATCCATCTCTCGCTGCGCGACGAGGCCGGACGGCCGGTGCTCGCCGATGAGGACGGCCCCTACGGGATGTCCCGGACCATGCGCCACTTCCTGGCCGGGCAGCTGGCCGCACTGCGCGAGTTCACCCTGCTCTACGCACCCAACATCAACTCCTATAAACGCTTCCGGCCCGGCTCCTTCGCACCGACCGCGGTGGCCTGGGGACCGGACAACCGCACCTGCGCCCTGCGGGTGGTCGGCCATGGCCCCTCCCACCGCTTCGAGAACCGCCTGCCGGGCGGCGACGTCAACCCCTACCTCGCCGTCGCCGGCATGGTCGCCGCCGGACTGCACGGGGTGGAACGGGAGTTGGAGCTACCCGAGGTGTGCACCGGCAATGCCTACCGGGGCGACGCCCGGCATGTACCCGCCACCCTGCGCGAGGCGGCCGAGCTGTGGGAGCACAGCGAACTGGCCCGGGCCGCCTTCGGCGACGAGGTGGTGGAGCACTACCTCAATATGGCGCGGGTCGAACAGCAGGCGTACGACACCGCGGTGACCGACTGGGAGCGGTTCCGCTCCTTCGAGCGCATGTAAGGACTCCTACCGCAGTGCAGCAGCTCACCATCCTCAACCCCGCCACCGAAGAAGTCATCGCCACCGTCACCGCCGCCACCCGCGAGGACGTGGACGCCGCCGTCCGGCGGGCCGCCACCGCCCAGCACACCTGGGCCGCACTGGCCCCCGGCGAACGCGCCCGGCTGCTACGCCGGTTTGCCGTCACCGTGGACGAACACCTGGAAGAACTCGCCCGCCTGGAGGTCCGCGAGGCGGGCCACCCCATCGGCAACGCCCGCTGGGAGGCCGGCAACGTCCGCGACCTGCTGGACTATGCGGCCGGGGGAGTGGAACGGCTCGGCGGACGCCAGATCCCGGTGGCCGGCGGTCTGGACGTCACCTTCCAGGAACCCCTGGGCGTGATCGCCGTGATCGTGCCCTGGAACTTCCCCATGCCCATCGCCGCCTGGGGCTTCGCCCCCGCCCTCGCCGCGGGTAACGCCGTGCTGGTCAAACCCGCCGAGACCACCCCGCTCACCGCCCTGCGGCTGGCCGAACTCGCCCTGGCCGCGGGGCTTCCCGAGGGATTGCTCCAGGCCCTGCCCGGCACCGGGCCGGTCGCGGGCGACGCCCTGGTCGAACACCCCGGCGTCGCCAAGGTCGTCTTCACCGGCTCGACCACGGTGGGCCGGCAGATCATGGCCAAGTGCGCCCGGCAGGTCAAGCGGGTCACCCTGGAACTCGGCGGCAAGAGCCCCAACGTCGTCTTCGCCGACGCCGACCTGGAACGGGCCGCCGCCACCGCCCCCGCCTCCTTCCTGGACAACACCGGGCAGGACTGCTGCGCCCGCAGCCGGATCCTGGTCCAGCGCGGCATCTATGACCGTTTTATGGAACTTCTGGAACCGGCCGTACACGCGGTCACCGTCGGCGACCCGGCCGATCCGGCCACCGGCATGGGCCCGTTGATCTCCGCCGCGCAGCGCGAGCGGGTACGGTCCTATGTCCCGGAGACCGCCCCCGCCGCCATCCGCGGCGAGGCCCCCGACGGCAAGGGCTTCTGGTACCCCGCCACCGTGCTGGAGGGCACCGGCGCGGACCGCACCGCCCTGGAGGAGATCTTCGGGCCGGTGGCCGTGGTCATCCCCTTCGAGGACGAGGCGGAGGCGGTACGGCTGGCCAACGCCACCGACTACGGGCTGTCCGGCTCGCTGTGGACCCGCGACATCTCCCGGGCGCTGCGCGTCTGCCGGGCCGTGGCGGCGGGCAATCTGTCCGTCAACTCCCACAGCAGCGTGCGCTACTGGACGCCCTTCGGCGGCTTCAAACAGTCCGGGCTGGGCCGGGAGCTGGGGCCCGATGCGCTGGCCGCCTTCACCGAGACCAAGAACGTCTTCATCAGCAGCGAGGAGTGCTAAGTGAGCGAAGTGACCGACCGGACGCCCGTCTGCCGCCGGCTTGTCGGCCGTACCGCCGTGGTCACCGGGGCCGGTGGCGGCATCGGCCTGGCCACCGTCCGCCGGCTGGCCTCCGAAGGTGCCCATCTCGTCTGCGCCGACATCGACGAGAAGGCGGGCAAGGCCGCCGCCGAGGAGGCCGGCGGTCTCTTCGTACGCACCGATGTCACCGACTCCGACCAGGTGGAGGCCCTGTTCAAGGCCGCTTATGACACCTATGGCTCGGTGGACGTCGCCTTCAACAACGCCGGGATCTCCCCGCCCGAGGACGACTCCATCCTCACCACCGGGCTGGACGCCTGGAAGCGGGTCCAGGAGGTCAACCTCACCTCCGTCTATCTGTGCTGCAAGGCCGCCCTTCCCTATATGCGCCGCCAGGGCAGGGGCTCCATCATCAACACCGCTTCCTTTGTCGCCGTGCTGGGCTCGGCCACCTCACAGATCAGCTACACCGCCTCCAAGGGCGGAGTGCTGGCCATGTCCCGGGAACTGGGCGTGCAGTTCGCCCGGGAGGGCATCCGGGTCAATGCCCTGTGCCCCGGGCCGGTCAACACCCCTTTGCTGAAAGAGCTGTTCGCCAAGGACCCGGAGCGGGCCGCCCGGCGGCTGGTGCATGTACCGGTGGGCCGGTTCGCCGAGGCGGAGGAGATCGCGGCCGCGGTGGCCTTCCTGGCCAGCGATGACTCATCCTTTGTCAACGCCGCCGAGTTCCTGGTGGATGGCGGTATTTCCGGGGCCTATGTCACACCTCTGTAGGGTGCGTGATCCCTGGGGAGCGGGGCGTCACACCCGCTGGAACTGGATGCCATAGGTACGGGAGACACGATTGCCGTCGCTCCAGATGGTGTAGCCGGAAACGTAGTTGCGGTTCCAGCCGTGCCAGGCGAGGTACGGCAGATCCATCCCCAGGGCGGGAAGCTGCCGCAGCGGCATCCAGTAGCCTTCGGTGTCGTTTGGATCGTAGACCGGTGGGTGGTTGAAGGGGTTCACTATGTCTCCAGGGCGGGCGGCCTGGAGGATCTCCTCCCAGATCTCGTAGTAGTAGCCCTCGTTCCGGTCCAGGTCCCACATCTCGAAGCGGATGGTGGGCTTACTGCTGAAGGGATCCCTGGGATTGGCCAGCTCGGAGCTTCGCCAGACGCTGAGCCTGGCGTTGCGGCCGTCGTGGTGCCCGATGTAGTCGGCCCGGCCGCCGTTGTTGAGAAAGCTGGTGTAGTCGCTGAAACCAGGCCCCGGGGCGTAGGCCGGAGCCACGTTGGACCGTGTCCAGCAGTTGGGGTAAATGCCGCCGTTCCAGCGGCTGATGCCGGAGATGTAGTCCGTGTTCCAGGTGTGGAGCTTGAGCGTGGCCCACTCCTTGGTGGCGCTGCCATTGGACAGCACGATGTTCCGCAGGTCGAAGGTGTCCTGGGAGACGTTCTCCTGGTGGCCGGTGTAGGTCTCGTGCCGGTCCAGGTCGTTGAAGGTGAACAGCAGCGTGGAGAAGTTGCTCGGCGGCTGCGGCAGCACCCTGATGGTGAAGGTGGCGTTGCGGCCGTCCTGGGCGCCGCGCCAGGTGCCCTGGAACTGGCGCACACTCTGGAAGCCGCCGGCCGCGGCGGCCGGCGTCGCCGCCGTCAGTGCACCGGCGCCCAGCCCGCCGGCGGCAAGGGCGGCGCCCGCCGCGGATCTCAGCGCGGCACGGCGCGACAACCGGCGATCGAATTCCTTCATGAGGTCCCCCCGGGTTTTGTCGGGCGACAGCATCCTGCCGGGGCCACCCCGGGCCCCGGCAGGTATGAACCAGCCATCGGCAGGGAGGTAGGTTGTTGATCAATCGATCAGCAGGAGAAACCTCGCAATGCCAGCCACCCGCCACCGCCTCCTCTATGTCACGGACCTCGCCTATCCCGCCAAGGGCCGCCGCTACTGTGACGAGGACATCTTCCTCAGCTCCCGGCTCCGCGCCGAGTTCGACATCGCGCTGTGCCACCCGCTGGACGCGGCCGCGCTGATGGCGGGCTTCGACGCCGTGGTGGTGCGCAACAGCGGGCCGGTGCTCAACTATCAGGCCGCGTATGATGAGTTCCGCGCGCGAGCGGAGCAGCTGGCGGTGCCGGTCTACAACGAGCTGACCGGGCGGGCCGATATGCGGGGCAAGCGGTACCTGCTGGAGCTGACCGCCGCCGGGTACCCGGTGATACCGACCATCGACCGGGCCGAGGACATCGGCCGGCTGCCCGAGGCGGCCGAGTATGTGGTCAAGCCCAAGCTGGGGGCGGACTCCATCGGCATGGAGTTCCTGCCCGGGGAGCGGCTGGCGGCGGTGGTGTACGGGGAGGTGCTGGTCCAGCCGCGGATCGACTTCCGGTATGAAGTGTCCTTCTACTTTGTGGACGACGACTTCCAGTACGCCCTGTACGCCCCGGATCCGGCGCGCCGGTGGGAGCTGGTGCGCTATGAACCCACCGACGAGGACCTGGACTTCGCGCGCCGCTTCATCGCCTGGAACGGAATCCGGCACGGCATCCAGCGGGTGGACGCCTGTCGCAGCGCCGAAGGGGCGCTGCTGCTGGTGGAGTTGGAGGACCTCAACCCGTATCTGTCGCTGGACGCGCTGGACGAGCGGACCCGGGAGGAGTTCGCCCAGGCGATGGCCGGCTCGCTGCGGGGGCTGCTCGGCTAGGGGCGTGCCCGTAGGGGGCGCACTCGAACTCGTCAGCGCCGCTATGTCAAAGAAACGTTTGGCCCTCGCCGCGATACGTCGGCACCGTCCCCGCCAGCCGCTCACCCTCCACCAGGTGCAAGGCCGCGAAGCGCTCGCAGAGTTCGCCCGCCTTGGCGTGCCGGAACCACACCCGGTCGCCGATCAGCAGGTCGTCGGCGACCGTGCCCAGCAGCGGCGTCTGCACCTCGCCCGCGCCCTCCTGCCGGGCCAGGCGCAGGCCGGCGGGGAAGCAGGGGACAGGGAGACGGTCGGCGCCGGGTGTCCCGGAGGCGGGATAGCCGCCGCCCAGCACGGTCACCATGCCCAGGCCCGGGCGGCGGACCACCGGCAGGGCGAACAGCGCGGCCGGGCGGCCCTGGTAGGAGCGGTAGTTGTCGAACAGCCGCGGCTGGTAGAGGCCCGAACCCGCGGCGACCTCGGTCACCGCGGCCTCGGCGGCGGTGTGCTGCACACTGCCGGTGCCACCGCCGTTGACGAATTCCAGCTCCGCCACCTCCCGTACCGCCCGCACCGCCGCCGCCCGGCGGGCGGCCAGCTCCCGCCGGGCCGCCGACTGCACCAGCCGCACCGCCGTGGAGCGCAGCGGCCGGCGGGGCAGGGCGTCGGCCACCCCCGCGATATGGGCCTCATAGGCCATCAGGCCCACCACCCGGAACCCCGGGCGGCGGTTGACCGCACGGGCCAGTTGCGCCAGCCGGGCGGGGTCATGGACCGGGGAGCGCAGGGCACCGATCCGTACCCGGCCGCCCAGCAGACGTAATGAGGTGTCCAACTCCAGGCATACCCGGACCACTTCACGCCCGGTACGGGCGGAATCGATCAGCGCCAGCTGGGCCGGATCGTCAATGGTGACGGTGACCGCCCGGGCCAGCTTGGGATCGGCGGTCAGCTCGGCGAAACCGGCCCGGTCGGCCGAGGGGTAGGCCAGCAGGACATCCTCGAAGCCGGAACGGGCCAGCCACAGCGACTCGGCCAGGGTGTGGCTCATCAGACCCGCGAAGCCGTCCTGCCGCAGCACCCTTTCCAACAGGGCCCGGCAGCGCACCGACTTGGTCGCCACCCGCACCGGCTTGCCATGCGCCCGGCGCACCAGATCGGCGGCATTGGCGTCAAAGGCATGGAGGTCGACCACCGCCAGCGGCGCGTCCAGCCCGGCGGTGGCCCGGTCGTAGCGGATGCGGTCCCTCGCGGGGCCGGTGGCATGAGCTATCGCGGGCGACATGGGCGCAGCTTGCCAGAGCGCACTACCCGGGGGTAGGGGTGTGACGGCGGGCGGATGGCCGGTCCGCCGTCCGGGCCGTAGAGTGGCGCGCACGCCGTGGATCACTCGCGCCGTGGCGGGATGTCCAGATACGAACCGGCCTGCCCCGAAAGGCGATCGGGCGGTGTCGAAGGAGCGCACAAGGGGGAGCGCAGGGTGAGCACCGAGGCGGAGCGCATGCCGGTGACCGTACCGCCGCCTCCACCGTATGCCCCCACGACCCCGGTGCCCCCGGCACACGCTCCCGCGCTCGCTGCTGCCCCGCGCCGGGGCACGCGCCGGCGGGTGGCCTCGGCGGTGTGCGCGGTGCTCGGCCTGGGTCTGATCGCCGGTGCGGCGGCCGGGAGTTGGCTGACCGCCGGCCCGCCCGAGCGCACCGCCGCCCAGGTGGCCTATGCACGCGGCGCCACCCGCTGGCAGCAGGTGCCGGTGGACGACCTCTTCCCGCGCACCGTGCACGGCGCGGGCGCCGGCCCCGGCGGGGCCGACCGCGACTGGGAGCGCGTCGGAGTGGCCCCGGAGAGCGGCTGCGCCGCCGGCTTCGACCCGCCGCTGGCCGGGGAACTGGCCCCGGCCGGCTGCCGGCGGCTGCTGCGGGCCACCTACACCGATGCCACCGCCACCAGCGTCACCACGGTGGGGCTGCTGGTCACCGAGGCCGCCGAGGACGGGATGCGGGTCCTGCGCAAACGGTTCGCCACCCAACGGCTGGACGAACGGCCCGACTTGATGCCCCGCCCCTACGCCCCGCCGGGGACCGTGGCCGAACACTTCGGCGACGCCCAGCGCGCCAGCTGGCGGATCGAGGTGCTGCCCGATCTGCCCGCCGTGGTCTACGCGGTGACCGGCTTCGCCGACGGCCGCACCGGCACCCGGCCGCAGGCCGCCGCCCAGGCGGTCGCCCCCGGCGCCACCACCGCCCCGGCCCAGGCCGGACTGGGACACGACGCCATGGCGCTCACCGAGGTCCTCGCCCGCGGCTACCGCCGGGCGGCACACACACCGGAGGGCGGACGATGAGACGCCCGCACGCCCCCCGGCTGATCGCCGTGACCGCCGTACTGGCGGCCCTGGGCGCCGTCCCGGCCCGGGCCGACACCATAAGGGCCCAGGAATGGGCCCTGGACGCCCTGCACACCGAGGACGCCTGGCGCACCAGCAAGGGCGCCGGAGTGACCGTCGCCGTCCTGGACACCGGAGTCGACGCGGGCCATCCCGACCTGCGCGGGCGGGTCCTGCCCGGCACCGACCTGGTCGGCTTCGGCGCCGGACGCGGCCAGCGGACCTGGGCCCGGCACGGCACCGCGATGGCCGGGATCATCGCCGGACGGGGACATGGGCCGGGCGACACCAATGGCGTCATCGGGGTGGCGCCGGAGGCCAGGATCCTGCCGGTGCGGGTGATCCTGGAGGACGGCGACCCCGCCCGGGAGAAGGAGCGCGGCGCGCGCGGGGGCGCACTGGCACAGGGCATCCGCTGGGCCGCCGACCATGGCGCGGATGTGATCAACCTGTCGCTGGGCGACGACAGCGAGAGCGCCCACCCCGACCCGGGCGAGGACGCCGCCGTCCGCTATGCCCTGGCCAAGGGCGTGGTGGTGGTGGCCTCCGCCGGCAACGGCGGCGAACGAGGCGACCGCGCCTCGTACCCGGCCGCCTATCCCGGAGTGATCGCGGTGACCGCGGTGGACCGCTTCGGCGGCCGGGCCCCCTTCTCCACCCGCCGCTGGTACGCCACGCTCAGCGCGCCCGGCGTGGACGTGGTGATCGCCGACCCGGACCGGCGCTACTACGAGGGCTGGGGCACCAGCGCGGCCGCCGCCTTTGTGTCCGGGACCGCCGCCCTGGTCCGCGCCGTCAACCCGGGCCTGAGCCCGTCCCAGGTGCGGCGGCTGCTGACCGAGACCGCCCGGGACACCCCGCTGGGCGGCCACAGCGACGCGCTGGGCGCGGGCGTGGTGGACCCGGCGGCGGCCGTGGCCCGCGCCGCGCACAGCGTGCCGCGGACCCTGGCCCAGGTCGCGGCCCCGCGCTACTTCGGCGGCGGGCCACGGCCGGACCCTCCCGCGGCCGGGCCCTGGCGCCCGGCACCGGCCGCCCTGGCCACCGGAGCCACCGGACTGCTCCTGCTGCTGGCCGCGGGGGTGCTGCGGCGCTCCGGGCGGCGATCCGCCCCCGGGTCCCGGCCGGGGTGAACGCCCTGGATACCCTCGGGGCGTGGCGCTCAAGAACATCCCGGACCCCGGCTTCTCCGACGACAACGGCTCCGCCGACCCCGCGCTGGCCCAGGCCCTGGCGGCCTGGTCCGCCGACCGGAGCGACCGGTCGGCGGAAGAGCGCGTGCTGGCCGCCCTGACCGGCGCGCGACTGCTGGTCCCGGTGGTCGCCGTGCTCGGCGAGGTGGAGGAGGGGCCGGACGGCCTCAAGCGGGAGAAGACCAGCGATATGGCGGTCCCCACGCTCCAGGCACCCGACGGGCGCCGGGCGCTGCCCGCCTTCACCTCCCTGGAGACCCTGGCCCGCTGGCGGGCCGACGCCCGCCCGGTGGCGGTGCCGCTGCACCAGGCCCTGCAGGCGGCGGCCCATGAGAAGGCCGACACCATCGTGCTGGACCTGGCCGGCCCGGTCACCTACCCGCTGACCGGTGCGGCGCTGCTGGCCCTGGCCGAGGGCCGGACCAGCGCCGACCCGCTGGCCGACCCGGCGGTGGCCGAGGCCCTGCGCGAGGTGCTGGCCGCCGAGCCGGCGGTGCGCCTGGCGCAGCTGGTCCCCGCCCGGGACGCGGACGGCACGCTGGCGCTGGCCCTGGCGGAGCCGGGCGAGGCGGCGTCGGTGCTCCAGCGCCTGGCCCAGGCGCTGGCCACCAATGAAGTGCTGCGCGGCCGGCTGGTGCGCGGGCTGGACCTGGCGCTGCTGCCGGAGGGCGCCCGGGTGCCGGGGGAGCCGCTGCTCCGGCGGTAGGGCTGGGCGCCCGGGTACCCCTGAAAGGGCCCCGCACCGCCGCCGACAGGCGCCCCGCTCCGGACCGTCCGACAATGCGAGGACAGTCCACGAGTTCCCGGGAGGACGCCATGGACCCGAAGCTGGACACCTGGAAGCTGGACCCCGTGGAGACACGGACCGTGGCGGCCGAGTTCATCGGCACCCTGCTGCTGGTCTTCTTCGCGGTGGGCTCCGCGGTCCTGGCGGCCGACTACATCGGCGCGCTCGGCATCGCCCTGGCCTTCGGGTTCACTCTTGTGGCCCTGATCTACGCGCTCGGCCCCGTCTCGGGCAGCCACCTCAACCCGGCGGTCACCCTGGGATTCCTGGTGGAGGGCCGGATCATGCTCCGGACCGCCATCGAGTACTGGATCGCCCAGCTGCTGGGCGCCATCGTGGGCGCGGCACTGCTGCTCCTGCTGGCCAAGCAGGTACCGGGGCTGAAGACCAGCGGTGCCTTCGGCACCAATGGCTACGCCTACCGCTCCGCGGTGCACATCAGCACCGGCGGCGCCTTCCTGGCCGAGATCGTGCTGACCTTCCTGCTGGTCTTCGTCTGGCTGGCGGTGACCCACAAGGTGGCGGTGGTGGGCTTCGGGGCACTGCCCATCGGCATGGCGCTGGCCGCGATCCAGCTGATCGGCATCCCGCTGACCGGCGCCTCGGTCAACCCGGCCCGCAGCATCGGCCCGGCGCTCTTCGCGGGCGGCGGCGCGCTGTCCCAGCTGTGGCTGTTCATCGTGGCGCCGCTGATCGGCGGCATCCTGGCCGGCTTCGCGCACCAGATCACCCAGCCCCGGGGCGCGCCGGTGCTGGTCGCGGACGAGCGGGCGGTGCCCGGTCACCGGCCCGGGGATGTGGCCCAGCCCGGCGAGTCCGACCGGCCGGAGGGCCCCGGCGGCCGGACCCGGCGCGGCTGACAGCCGGCCGGTCGCCCTCAGCCGAAGAACGGACTCGGCTGAAGAACGGACTCAGCCGAAGACCGGGCCGGTGAACTTCTCGCCGGGGCCCTGGCCGGGCTCGTCCGGCACCACGGAGGCCTCCCGGAAGGCGAGCTGGAGCGACTTCAGACCGTCGCGCAGCGGGCCGGCGTGGAAGTTGCTGATCTCGGTGGCCCCGGCGGTGACCAGGCCGGCCAGCGCGGTGATCAGCTTCCGGGCCTCGTCCAGGTCCTTGTGGTCCGCGCCGTCCTCGGCCAGGCCGAGGTTGACGGCGGCCGCGCTCATCAGGTGCACGGCGACCGTGGTGATCACCTCGACGGCGGGCACATCCGCGATATCGCGGGTCAGGTCGTCGAAGGCCGGGCTGCCGGCCGGCTCGGGGGCGTCGCTCATCGTTGCTGCTCTTCCGCTGGCGTGATTGCGCTGGTGATCGCGCTTGGTGACCGCGCTGGTGTTGGCGCCGGTCCGGTGCTCAGCCTAGGGCCCGCCGCCGCTCGGGCGGCCACCACCCCCGGGCGCTGGTATGCTGGACTGCGACCGGTCGGTCACCAGTGTGTCCGACCCACAAGTGGAGGCTCCGAACTCCCACCTCGCCCGGCCTGAAGGCTGGCAGGTCTCCGGTCAGACGGTGCCCATCGTTCCGTACGGACGATGGAGCCGTTGAAAGCGCCCCGCGGGTTCACCGTGGCGGTGTTCCGGTTTATGGAGCCCCGCCTGTGTTCCCGTCCGGGGCATTTTTCGTGTGCCGGCGCGGTAGGTCTCACTGAAAGACGTTACGCGGCAGTCATCCAGGCTGTCGTGTGGTGCTACCGAGGAGGATCCATCAGCGCCGAGCCCCGCATCAACGACCGGATTCGCGTTCCCGAGGTGCGACTTGTCGGTCCCAGCGGCGAGCAGGTCGGCATCGTGCCGCTTGCCAAGGCCCTGGAGCTTGCGCAGGAGTACGACCTCGACCTGGTCGAGGTGGCGGCAAACGCACGCCCGCCGGTCTGCAAGCTCATGGACTACGGGAAGTTCAAGTACGAGTCGGCCATGAAGGCCCGTGAGGCGCGCAAGAACCAGGCGCACACGGTCATCAAGGAGATGAAGCTCCGGCCGAAGATCGACCCGCACGACTATGACACCAAGAAGGGTCACGTCGTCCGGTTCCTCAAGCAGGGCGACAAGGTCAAGATCACGATCATGTTCCGTGGTCGCGAGCAGTCCCGCCCCGAGCTGGGCTACCGACTGCTGCAGCGGCTCGCGGAGGACGTCCAGGAGCTGGGCTTCGTCGAGTCCAACCCCAAGCAGGACGGCCGGAACATGATCATGGTTCTCGGTCCGCACAAGAAGAAGACCGAGGCGATGGCCGAAGCCCGCGAGGCGCAGGCCGCTCGCAAGGCGGAGCGTCAGGGTGGCTCCGTCGTGGACGCGGACGCCGCCGGCGAGGAATCCGCAGAGGCGTGATCCCGGGGCCGTGCCCCGGGTCACTCCGGGGCTGCAGTGCGGCCTCGGACAGCAATCGAACACAGCTGACGCTCCCCCCGCGCCCGTCGCCGGGCGCGGGGAGCGCCACCGACGAGGAGATACGGCGCGATGCCGAAGAACAAGACGCACAGCGGTGCCAGCAAGCGCTTCAAGATCACGGGCTCCGGCAAGGTGCTGCGTGAGCGCGCCGGCAAGCGCCACCTGCTCGAGCACAAGTCGTCCAAGCTGACGCGTCGCCTCACCGGCAACGCCGAGATGGCCCCGGGCGACGCCAAGAAGATCAAGAAGCTTCTCGGCAAGTGACGCCGGGCACCCCGCTCGTCAGAGCCAGGGGTGCGCGTCAACGACCGGGACCCAATCGTTTCCGGGCCGCGTGAGAACAGACCGCGGCCCCGCTACAAGGAGTTAACAAGTGGCACGCGTCAAGCGCGCAGTCAACGCGCACAAGAAGCGCCGGGCGATCCTCGAGCAGGCCAGCGGCTACCGCGGCCAGCGGTCGCGTCTGTACCGCAAGGCCAAGGAGCAGGTCACCCACTCCCTGGTCTACAACTACAACGACCGCAAGAAGCGCAAGGGCGACTTCCGTCAGCTGTGGATCCAGCGCATCAACGCCGCTGCCCGCCAGAACGGCATGACCTACAACCGCCTCATCCAGGGCCTGAAGGCCGCCAATGTCGAGGTGGACCGCAAGATGCTCGCCGAGCTCGCGGTCAACGACATGAACGCGTTCGCCGCGCTGGTCGAGGTGGCCCAGAAGGCGCTGCCGGCCGACGTCAACGCGCCGAAGGCCGCCGCCTGATCCAGGCGCCGCGCTTGCTGAAAGCGGACCCGCAGGCCCCGCGGCCTGCGGGTCCGTTGCTTTTCCGGACCGACCCACAACCAGAAGTGAGCCGCCGCCCATGGGCACCCCCGAGCTGATCTCCCCGCGCTCCCCCCGCGTCATCGCCGCCCGGCGGCTGGCCAAGCGCAGCTTCCGGGTCAAGGAGCGGCGGTTTATCGCCGAGGGCCCGCAGGCCGTGCGGGAGGCGATCGAGCACCGCAGCGCGGGGCAGCCCACCCTGATCGAGCTGTTCGCCACCGTCGAGGCGGCCGAGCGGCACACGGAGATCATCCAGGCCGCGCACGCCGCCGGGGTCCGGGTACACCACGCCGCCGACACGGTGCTGGCCGACATCTCCCAGACCGTCACCCCGCAGGGTCTGGTCGGCGTCTGCGGCTTCCTGGACACCCCCTTCGAGGAAATCCTCGCCGCCCGCCCCCGCCTGGTCGCCGTGCTGGCGCATGTCCGCGACCCCGGCAACGCCGGCACCGTGCTGCGCTGCGCGGACGCCGCCGGAGCCGACGCGGTGGTGCTCACCGACGCCTCGGTGGACCTCTACAACCCCAAGTCGGTACGGGCCTCGGTGGGCTCCCTGTTCCACCTGCCGGTCGCGGTGGGCGTCCCGGTGGAGCAGGTGGTGCGCGGACTGCGCGGCGCCGGCGTGCGCCTGCTGGCCGCCGACGGGGCGGGCGAGCGCGACCTGGACGGCGAGCTGGACCGCGGCGCCATGGGCGGGCCCACCGCCTGGATCTTCGGCAATGAGGCCTGGGGCCTGCCCGAGGAGACCCGGGCGCTGGCCGACGAGGTGGTGCGGGTGCCCATCCACGGCAAGGCCGAGAGCCTCAACCTGGCCACCGCCGCCGCCGTCTGCCTCTATGCCTCGGCCCGTGCGCAGCGCGCGCCCGGAGGGTGCCGCTCCGTGACCTCCAGCTAGTAGGGTGTGCCGGGCGGGGGCTCGCGAGGGGGTGTGGGGTGAGCGTTGGAACGTCGTCCGGGAGCGTGGCCGCCGCGTTCGAGGACGGCACCGCCACCGGTGGGCTGGCCGCCGATGACCTGCCGGACGGCCTGGTGGTCGCCGATGCCGACGGCCGGGTGACCTGCTTCAACGCCGCCGCCGCCAAGATCACCGCGGTGCCCGCCGGGCAGGCGGTGGGCCGCCCGCTGGAGCTCGTCCTGCCACTGGAGGACCTGGACGGCCGCCGCTGGTGGACGCTGACCGACCCCTATGGCGGGCTGTCCACCCGGGCCGGCCAGCCGGAACGCAACCTGCTGCTGCCCGGCGGCCGGGAGGTGCTGGTCTCCGCCCGCTATGTGCGCGAACGGCCCTGCGGGAAGGTGGTGCGGCTGGTGGTCCAGCTGCGCGGCACCGAGGCCCGCCGCCGCACCGAACGCAGCCACGCGGAGCTGATCGCCACCGTGGCCCATGAGCTGCGCTCCCCGCTGACCTCGGTCAAGGGCTTCACCGCCACCCTGCTGGCCAAATGGGAACGGTTCACCGACGACCAGAAGCGGCTGATGCTGCAGACCGTGGACGCCGACGCGGACCGGGTCACCCGGCTGATCGCCGAGCTGCTGGACATCTCCCGGATCGACTCCGGGCGGCTGGAGGTGCGCCGCCAGCCGCTGGACATCACCGCCGCGGTGCACCGGCACGTCCAGGCCCACCTGGCCCGGGGCCAGCGGCCGGACCGGTTTGTGATCAAGGCCGCCGAGTCGCTGCCGCCGCTGTGGGCCGACCCCGACAAGATCGACCAGGTGCTGGGCAACCTGCTGGAAAACGCGGTGCGGCACGGCGAGGGAACGGTCACCATAGAGGTCGCACCCGCACTGACGCCCGCTCGCACGGAGGGAACGGCGGTCACCGTGAGCGATGAGGGCCCCGGCATCCCGGACGAGGCCATGACCCGCGTCTTCACCCGCTTCTGGCGGGGCAGCAAGCGCGGCGGCACCGGCCTTGGCCTGTATATCGTCAAGGGAATCGTGGAGGCCCACGGCGGCACCATCACGGTCGGCCGGGCCGCCCGCGGCGGCGCCCAGTTCCGATTTACCCTGCCCGTGGGCGCGCCGGCCTTCCTCACCCAGGGCTGAAGCGCCAGCCCACGGGCTCAGCAGGACCCAGGTGCCCCGTAGACTCGACCTTTGGCACCTTTTTGGCACCAAACCCTTTACTCGAGGCTGTCGGGCGCAGCGAAGCCTGGGGGCACCGCCCAGCGGTAGCTGGGGGACAATCGGAAATACGGGAAGAGATGTCGGCACCCAATAAGTCGTACGACCCTGTTGAGGTCGAGGCACTGAAACCGGAAGAGATCGAGCGGATGCGGGACGAGGCGCTGGCCGCCTTCGCCGCCGCCGCCGACCTCGACGCGCTGCGCGAGGCGAAGGCCGCCCACATGGGCGACCGCTCCCCGCTGGCGCTCGCCAACCGCGAGATCGGCGCCCTGCCGCCGCAGGCCAAGGCCGAGGCCGGCAAGCGCGTGGGCATGGCCCGCGGTGCCGTGAACAAGGCGTTCGGCGCCCGCCAGACGGAGCTGGAGGCCGAGCGCGACGCCCGGGTGCTGGTCGAGGAGGCGGTGGATGTCACGCTGCCCTACGACCGTGCCCGCGCCGGCGCCCGCCACCCGCTGACCACCTTCATGGAGCGGGTCGAGGACGTCTTCGTCGCCATGGGCTACGAGGTCGCCGAGGGCCCCGAGGCCGAGGCCGAGTGGTTCAACTTCGACGCCCTGAACTTCGAGCCCGACCACCCGGCCCGAGCCATGCAGGACACCTTCTTCGTCGCGGGCGCCAAGCCCGGGCAGGAGACCGGCGTCGTGCTGCGCACCCACACCTCCCCGGTGCAGGTCCGCTCCATGCTGGACCGCGAGCCGCCCATCTATGTGGTCTGCCCCGGCCGCGTCTACCGCACCGACGAGCTGGACGCCACCCACACCCCGGTCTTCCACCAGGTCGAGCTGCTCGCCATTGACGAGGGCCTGACCATGGCCGACCTCAAGGGCACCATCGAGCACATGGTCCGCTCGCTGTTCGGCGAGGGCCTGACCACCCGGCTGCGCCCCAACTACTTCCCGTTCACCGAGCCGTCCGCCGAGCTGGACATGCAGTGCTATGTCTGCCGCGGCGCCTCGGTGGGCGACCCCGAGAACCCCTGCCGCACCTGCTCCAGCGAGGGCTGGATCGAGCTGGGCGGCTGCGGCATGGTCAACCCCCGGGTGCTGGTGGCCGCCGGGATCGACCCGGAGAAGTACAGCGGCTTCGCCTTCGGGTTCGGCATCGAGCGAATGCTGATGTTCCGCCACAACGTCGAGGACATGCGAGACATGGTCGAAGGTGACGTGCGCTTCACCCGGCCGTTCGGGATGGAGATCTGATGCGCGCCCCGCTTTCCTGGCTGCGGGAATACGTCGACCTGCCGGCCGGCACCACCGGCCGCGACGTCCAGGCCAAGCTGATCGCCGCCGGCCTGGAGGTCGAGCGGGTCGAGCAGCTCGGCAACGATCTGACCGGTCCGCTGGCCGTCGGCCAGGTCCTCACCATCGAGGAGCTGGAGGGCTTCCGCAAGCCGATCCGCTTCTGCACCGTGGACGTCGGGCAGGCCAATGGCACCGGTGAGCCGCAGGAGATCGTCTGCGGCGCCCGCAACTTCGCCGTCGGCGACAAGGTCGTGGTGGCCCTGCCCGGCGCCGTCCTGCCCGGCGACTTCGCCATCGCCGAGCGCAAGACCTACGGCAAGGTGTCCCGCGGCATGATCTGCTCCGGCGACGAGCTGGGCATGGGCGACGACGGCAGCCACGGCATCATCGTGCTCACCCCCGAGCACGAAGTGGGCACCGACGCCATCGAGCTGCTCCAGCTGCGCGACGAGGTCCTGGACATCGCGGTCACCCCCGACCGCGGCTACTGCCTGTCCCTGCGTGGCATCGCCCGCGAGGTGGCCACCGCCTACGGCCTGCCGCTGCGCGACCCGGCCCTGCTGGACGTGCCCGCGCCCAACGCCCATGGCTACCCGGTCCAGGTCTCCGACCCGGTGGGCTGCGACCGCTTCACCGCCCGCACCGTCACCGGTCTGGACCCCGAGGCCCGCTCCCCGATCTGGCTGCAGCGCCGGCTGCAGAAGGCCGGGATGCGCACCGTCTCGCTGGCCGTGGACGTCACCAACTATGTGATGCTCGAGCTGGGCCAGCCGCTGCACGCCTATGACCGCTCCCGCCTGGACGGGCCGATCGGGGTGCGCCGCGCCGAGCGGGGCGAGAAGCTCACCACCCTGGACGGCACCAAGCGGGTGCTGGACGCCGAGGACCTGGTCATCACCGACAACAGCGGCCCCATCGGGCTCGCCGGGGTGATGGGCGGCGCCAACACCGAGATCGCCGGCCTGGAAGAGGGCGGCAGCACCGAGGTGGTCATCGAGGCCGCGCACTTCGACGCGGTCTCCATCGCCCGCACCGCCCGCCGGCACAAGCTGTCCTCCGAGGCGTCCAAGCGCTTCGAGCGCGGCGTCGACCCGGCCGCCACCTCCGCCGCCGCCCAGCGCACCGTCGACCTGCTGGTGCTGCTCGCCGGCGGCACCCCCGAGGCCGGCGTCACCGAGTTCGAGGCCCCCGGCGCCCCGCGTACCATCGCGCTGAGCGCCGACCACCCCGACCGGGTGGCAGGCGTCGACTACGGCCGGGAGACCGTGGTGCGCCGCCTGCAGCAGGTGGGCTGCGACGTCTACGGGCAGGACGAGCTGATCGTCACCGTGCCCAGCTGGCGGCCCGACCTGACCGACCCCAATGACCTCGCCGAAGAGGTCATCCGGCTGGAGGGCTACGAGAATCTGCCCGCCACCCTCCCGCAGCCGCCCGCCGGGCGCGGCCTGACCGAGCGTCAGCGCCTGCACCGCCGGGTCGGCCGGGCGCTGGCCGGGGCCGGCTATGTCGAGGCGCCCAACTACCCGTTCATCGGCGACTGGGCGCTGGACCACCTGGGCCTGGAGGCCGACGACCCGCGCCGGCTGACCGTCCGCCTGCTCAACCCCCTCTCCGAGGCCGAGCCCGCGCTGCGCACCACCCTGCTGCCGGGGCTGTTCGCCGCGCTGCGCCGCAACGACAGCCGGGGCGAGCACGACCTGGCGCTGTTCGAGACCGGCCTGGTCTTCCACCCCACCGGTGACGAGCGCCCCGCGCTGCGCCTGCCGGTCGACCGCCGCCCCACCGGCGAGGAGATCGCCGAGCTGGACGCCGCGCTGCCCGCGCAGCCGCGCCGGGCCGCCGTGGTCCTCGCCGGGGCCCGCGAGCACGCCGGCTGGTGGGGCCAGGGCCGCCCGTCCACCTGGGCGGACGCCGTGGAGGCCGGCCGCATCGTGGCCGGCCAGGCGGGCGTGGAGCTGATCGTCCGCCAGGACCAGCAGGCGCCGTTCCACCCCGGCCGCTGCGCCGCGCTGCTGGCCGTCGTGGACGGCCAGGAGATGCTGGTCGGCAACGCCGGTGAGCTGCACCCGCGGGTCATCAAGGCGTTCGGCCTGCCGGAGCGCAGCTGCGCCATGGAGATCGACCTGGACCGTCTGGAGCGCGCCGCCACCGGTGTGCTGACGGCCCCGCGGATCTCCGCCTTCCCGGTGGCCACCCAGGATGTCGCCCTGGTCGTGGACGCCTCGGTGCCCGCCGCCGAGGTCGAGGCCGCGCTGCGCACCGGCGCGGGCGAACTCCTGGAGTCGCTGCGGCTGTTCGATGTCTTCACCGGCGAACAGCTGGGCGAGGGCAAGAAGTCGCTGGCCTACGCCCTGCGCTTCCGCGCCGCCGACCGCACGCTGACCGCCGAGGAGGCGTCCGCCGCCCGCGAGGCCGCGGTCCGCTCGGCCGTGGAGCGTACCGGGGCGGTGCTGCGAGGCGCGTAACCGCCTTGTGGCGCAAGCCGGTTGAGGGGCGTCCCGGGTCTCCGGGGCGCCCCTCGCGCGTACCCGCGCTCGGTCAGCGGCGCACCTTCCGAATATCACTCAATAGGGTGGAAATGGAGGGTGGTCCGCCGCTCCGGGGGCCAAAGCTCGCCAAAATCGTATGCGGCACTGCTGCGTTGGGAGCGGATGGCATGAGCCGTACGGGGGCCGTGTGCTGGAGGCGGGGCCTGGTGTTTGTGCTGCCCGGACTCTGGGTCCTGGCCGTGGTGCTCTGGGAACTCCTCAGTCCCCTGGGCACCCAGTTCATCGAGCTGCTCGCCGCCGCCCCCGCCATCGCCTGCGCCGGCACCGGCCGCCGCCAGTGCGTCCTGCTGGGCGGCGGCTGTGCGCTGGTCGCCCTGCTGCCCGTCGGCGGCCATGACGCCCCCGCCGCCACCCGGCTGGGCACCTGCGGCGCCATCCTCGCCGTGGTCGCCGCCAGCTATCTGACCTCCGGCCGCCGCCACCGGCTGCTCGGCGAACTGGAATGGTTCAAGGAGATCGCCGCCACCACCCAGCGCGCCCTGCTCCGCCCGGTGCCGCCCCGCCTGGCCCAACTCGCCCTGGCCGGCGGCCATCTGAGCGCCACCCGGGGTGCCCTGCTGGGCGGCGACCTCTATGAGGCACTGGCCACCCCGCACGGGGTGCGGGTGGTCATCGGCGATGTCCGAGGCCATGGCCTGCCCGCCCTGGCCACCGTCGCCGCCCTGCTGGGCAGCTTCCGCGACGCCGCCCATGACGAGGCCGAACTCCCGGACGTACTGCGCCGGCTGGAGCGCTCCCTGCGACGCCATCTGGCCGCCGCCGACCACGGTGACCACGTGTCCGGCGGCGAGAACCCCGCCGGCGGCGAGGAGTTCGCCACCGTCCTGCTGCTGGAGATCCGGCCCCGGCACGAGGTCCTGGCGCTCAACTGCGGCCACCCCTGGCCGCACCGGCTCACCCCCTCGGTCACCGGCGGCCGCTGCGCCCTGGCCGAGGCACCCGGCGAACCCCTGCCGCCGCTCGGCATGTTCCCGCTCCCGGCCCGGCTGCCACCCCAGCGGCTGTCCCCGCTGCGGCCCGGCGAGGCCCTGGTGCTGCACACCGACGGCGCCGAGGACGCCCGCGACCCCGGCGGCCGGTTCTTTCCACTCGCCCGCGCCCTGACCGAGGCCGCCCGGGACGAGCGCCTTGTCCCCGGCGCCGTCGTCGAGCGCGTCCAGGCCGCCCTGCTGCGCCACACCGGCGGCCCGCTCACCGATGATGTGGCCCTGCTGGTGCTGCACCACCAGCCGGTCGCGCTCCCCATGACCCCCACGCCCCTGGCCCGCAGCGGCCCCCGCCCCTGAGTGGCCGGCCCCGGGCGGCCGTTCACACCCCGTGTGCGCACGGTTCCACTACGCTGAGTTCACCGAGCGCAACGGAGGGCGGCATGGAGCCCAACACACTGCTCGACGCCATCCTGGACGAGGCGGGCATCTCACATGCCGGACTGGCCGCCCACGTCAACGCGGCCGGACGGGCCCGGGGACTGGCGTTGCGTTACGAACACACCGCGGTGGCCCGCTGGTTGAAGGGCCAGCGCCCGCGTGGCCAGGTGCCCGATCTGATCTGTGAGGTCCTCGGCGGGCGCCTGCACCGCGCGCTCACCCTGGACGACATAGGTCTGGGCCGCCCCGGCGCCGCCCGCGCCCCCGGCACCCCGCTGTCCGGCTTTGTGGAACGGGCCACCGCGCTGTGGCGCTCCGACGAACAGCAGCGGGAACACGTGGTGCGGGCCCCCGCCGTCACCGGCACCCATGCCGTGATGCCGGTGTGGGAGTGGGAGAACCCGCCGGAGGACGCCGATGTGTCCCGGCGCGGACTGACCCGGGTCTCCATGGACGACATCGAGATGCTGCGCGCCGCCCGCACCCACTACGAGTCGATGTACCGCAAGGCCGGCGGCATCGCCACCCGCGCCCGGGTGGTCGGCTTCCTCAACGCCGAGGCCGCCCCGCTGCTGCGCGGCAGCTACTCCGACGCCGCCGGCCGCCAACTGCACCGCGCCACCGGGGGATTGGTGGCGGTGGCCGGAATCTGTGCCTATGACTCCGACGCGCACGGCCTGGCCCAGCGCTACTTCCACCAGGCGCTGCGGCTGGCCAAGGCCAGCGGTGACCGGGGACTTGGCGCCTATGTGATAGCCCTCCTGGTCAACCAGGCCCTGTTCATGGGGGAGTACCGCCAGGCGGTGGCCTTCGCCGAGTCGGCGCTGCGCTCCGCCGGTGCCGAGCTGACCCAGGCGCTGGCCGCCGACCTCTATGCCATGCAGGCCAAGGCATATGCCCGGCTTGGCGACGGTGCCGGGGCGCTGGCCTGCATCCGCCGGGCGGAGACCGCCGCCGAGCGCATCCACCCCGGCCGGGAACCCGCCGAGACCGGCTATGTACAGCCCGGTCTGGTCAATGTGCAGGTGGCGGAGGCGCTGCTCAGCCTCGGAGATCTCAGACCCGCCCGTGAGCACGCCGACCGGGCCGTTGACACCCCCGCCCATGACCGGGGCCGTGTCCACCGGCTCGCCATGCTCACGCACATCGAGCTGCGTCAAGGAGACGCGGACAAGGCGGTGGCCACCGCTCAGCAGATGACCGAGCAGGCGAGGGGCATGGAATCGCAGCGTCTGCGCGACCGGCTCCGGGCGGTTCGCGAGCACCTGATCGAAAGCGGGTGCGCCGCCACGGCCGAGGCCGCCGAGATGATCGACGGGGCGCTGCGCGTGCCCCTGTGACGACCCTTGTAAGGGCAGCGCCCGGGTAGGTGGCCACCTCGGCGGAAGGTGGCAATCACGTGCGTTGGAAGAATCTCAAGGAGTCGACCGTCTACGAGAACCGCTGGTTCCAGGTCAATCTCGCGGATGTCGAACTCCCCGACGGCCGGCACCTGGACCACTTCCTGATCCGGCTGCGGCCGGTGGCCGTGGCCACGGTGGTCAACGCGGCCAACGAGGTCCTGCTGCTGTGGCGGCACCGGTTCATCACGGACGCCTGGGGCTGGGAACTGGCGGCGGGCGTGGTCGAGGACGGCGAGGACATCGCCGCCGCGGCGGCCCGTGAGATGGAGGAGGAGACCGGCTGGCGGCCGGGCCCGCTGCGGCATCTGATGACGGTGGAGCCGTCCAACGGCCTCACCGACGCCCGGCATCACATCTACTGGACGGACCGGGCCGAGTACCTCGGCGACCCCGAGGACGGATTCGAGTCGGACCGCCGTGAGTGGGTGCCCTTGAAGCTGGTGCCCGATCTGATCGCCCGCGGCGAGGTGCCGGCCGCCAATATGGCGGCCGCGCTGCTGCTGCTGCACCATCTGCGGCTCGGTTGAACGGCCCTCGGTGGCCCGGCTGTTGATCCCCTGTGAGCCGGTGCCGCCGGCGCTCCCCGCTCCATCCGCGCTCACCGGCCCATCGTCGCCTGCCACACGGCGAGCACCAGGGCGGCCAGGCCGGTGAGCGCGGCCACCGAAGGCAGCGGCCAGCGGCCGTGCTCCAGGGCCCTGATCCGCTCGGTCACTTCGCTGATCTCACGCTCCGTCTGGTCGCTGCGCTGGGTGAGCAGGGCGAGATGACCGTCGATGCGGACGACTCCGACATCGACCCGGCGCCTGAGCTCCGCGAGCTCACCCGCCTTGGCGGCGTGCTCGGGATGGATGGTCACGGTCCGTACTCCTTCCGGGAAGGGCCCCCGTGCGGTGGGAAGTTGCGATGAGCATGAGTCAACCGCGCAGTGGCCCGGGCGGGGAGCGTGTGCGGAGGGTGAGTACGGGTAGCGGGTACGCGCCCCGTGCGAACACCGGTGTGCGGGGCCGGAACCGGCGCTCGACCGGTGCCCCCGCCCCGTTGGGGAGCGGGCCGCGGCGGTCACCGTCCGCAACCGGTCCGGCCACCCGACAACCGTCCGAAGGGTGGATTCCGCCGGAATGCCCCCGGTTTCCCACCCGGGCGGCGCCAGGATGTCGCTCCGTAGCAACGACCGTGGCTCGCACGGCGGTTGTCCCGTCCCGCGAGCCCTGAGCAAGGAGCACAGAGATGTCTCGTGCCGTCATGCGCCGCCTCGCGGCGGTCGCGGTCTCCGTGGTGCTGGTCTCCGGTGCCGCCGCAGGCGCGGCCGCTGCCGCCCCCGCCGGGCACCACCACCCGGCCGGCCACGTCCACCTGGGCAAGGGCGGCCACCAGGACCGTTCCTGGGACAGGGCCGTGGACAAGAAGCACGACCGCTTTGACAAGCGCCTGAAGTGCTGGACGCGCTGGGACGCCGAGTCGCGCGGCTATGCGCGCTGGGACGAGCGTGAGCGCTGCTGGAAGCGCAACTTCCATGGCAGGAGCCAGAAGTGGGACGTCCGCCACCACATGTGGAAGTGACGTTCTGACGGTACGGGGGCCGCCGCCCGGTGCGGCGGCGGCCCCTGGCCCGGATCAGTCGAAGTCGGTGCTCAGGCTGACCTTCTGCCAGGCCATCAGCTCGGCCTTGGCCGCGTCCAGGTACGCGCCGATCCCCTCGGCCGCGTCCTTGCCCAAGGCCAGCCGCAGCGGCGGGTGTTCGTCCGCCAGTGCGGCCAGAATGGCCGCGGCCGCCTTGGCCGGATCGCCCGGCTGCTTGCCGTCGGAGGCCGGCAGCTGCTCCCGTACCTGTCCGACGGTCTCCTGGTACGCGGGATTGGGCGCCGACTGCTGTAGCGCGCCGCCCCCGGCGAAGGAGGTGCGGAACGAGCCCGGTTCGACGATCAGCACCTTGATGCCATGCGGGGCCACCTCCAGGGCCAGCGCCTCCGACAGCCCCTCCAGGGCGAACTTGGTGGCCGAATAGGCGCCCACCCCGGGGAACGAGAACCGGCCACCCATGCTGCTCATCTGCACCACCGCACCGGATCCCTGCTGCCGCATCTGCGGAAGCACCGCTCTGGTGAGCGCGGCGGGCCCGAACAGGTGCAGCTCCATCAGATCGCGTAGCTCCCGGTCGGTGGTCTCCTCCACCGCCCCGATCACCCCGCGTCCCGCGTTGTTGACCAGTACGTCGATCCGCCCGTGCCGCTCCACCAACTCGGCCACCACCTCGGCGATCCGGCCCTGGTCGGTGACGTCCAGGGCCACCGGCACCAGCCGGCCGCCGGATGCGGCCGCCAGGTCCTGAAGCGCCTCGGGCCGCCGCGCCGCGGCCACCACCGTGTCGCCGGCCGCCAGTGCCGCCTTGACGATCTCCAGGCCGAATCCCGAGGTGGCGCCGGTGATCAGCCAGACGCGGCGATCTGCCGTGCGGGCCGGGGGCGTTGCCGTGCTCATCCATTACTCCTGTGTCCGGTGGTACTGACTTTGCCAAAGGGTCCCATGGGCCGTCAGCACCGCCGAACGCGGGCCGCTAGCAGGGTGGTTCGGCGATCAGCGCCGTGCCCACCCGGCGGAACCCCAGCCGGGCATAGAGGCGGGCGATGTCCTCATCACCGGCGCTCAGGAAGACCGTGGCCACCCCCCGCCGGGCACCGGCATCACGCACCAACTCCGCCGTGACCGCCGCCGCCAGGCCCTGCCGCCGGGCCGAGGGGAGGGTTCCCACGCCGACGATTTCGCTCACCGCCCCGACCGGCTGGTGCTGGCCCGAGCCGAGCACCGATCCGTCCACCACCGCGGCGGCCACCAAGGTCCGCCCGGACCGCTCGACGGCGGCCCGTAGGGCGGGAGTTGTCCCGGCGACCCACTCGAAGCTCTCCGGCAGGCCCAGTTGGCGCTGGCGGGCGCGCACCCGGTCCACATCGGATGCCTGGACGGGCCCGCTGAAGCCCCGTGCCGGACGGGCGTAGTACGGATACCCGGCCCCGCCGTCCCGGACGAACAGGGTCAGCGGGCCGAAGTCCTCGGCCCGTGCCCCGGAGCGGGGCACGGCGTCGTAGTACGCCTCGAGTCTGTCCAGGATGGGACTGGTCATACCGGTATCCAACGGTCAACGGCCGGTGAACGCCAGCGATTTACCCGCCCCGTCCGGGGTGTACGCACCGGCCCGGACCATGAGATGATCATGACAACGACCGCCGGCCACGGTCGGGCTGGAAGCCGCCTGGCGGCGGCACGGGGGATCGCATCGGGGGAAGTGCACCGTGATTCGGACCAGGACATGGGGGATGTCCACACCTGCCCGCACAAGACGGGCGCCGCGCCGGACGGCCTGTATGGGGCTGGTCGTCGGGCTCGCGGCCTGGGGAGCAGCCGGCGCGATGGCGCCCGCCCAGGCGGATACCGCTGTTTCCGCCCGCCCGGTGGCGCCCGCCGACGCGACCCTCTCGGGGCCCCGGCTGGTGTTCTTCAACGACAACGCCGGCGCCCCGGCGGGCGGCAGCATCGGACTGCGTGTCCTGGGCATGCCGTCGCCCTGGGACGAGGTCACCGTGACCTCCCCGGCGCTGCAACGGACGGCGCGCCTGACGCCCAAGAGCGCGGGGTCCCCGGACTCCACGGAGGTCTACGGCCCCGAGCAGATGCAGCGCTTGCGCGCCGACCTCAGGCCAGGCAGCTACCGGCTCACGGCCGCGTCCCACGGCCGCACCGTCGCCGTCACGGATCTGACGGTCACCGCGCAGGCCAAGGCGCGGATCAACAGCTTCGAGGCATGGCCGAAGGCCAAGCACCCCGGCTCCCGGGTGACGCTCTGCCTCATCGATGAGCAGGCCGCGCCGGACGAGAAGTCGCTCACCGCGACATCACCGGCGTTCGACGGACCGGTGAAGCTCACCGCCGACAGCGCCGACGACAACGCCTGCCAGAGCGCGGACGGTTCGGACACCCTGTACTCCGGCCACGCCACCGTGGCGTCCGGCCTCGCCGCGGACACCTACCCGGTGACGGTCGTCAGCCACCACGGCGGCAACACCAGCACCCAGAAGATCACCGTCACCCGCGATGCGGCCAAGTCGTCCGACGACTGGCCGCTATGGGCGACGGCGGGCGGCGCGGCGTCCCTCGCGCTGGTCGCCGTCCTTGTGATCACGGTGCGCCGGCGCCGCGGGCCGGCCGCGGGCTGATCAGCACCCTGACTTCGTAACTCCGGCTTCATAGCGGCGAAGACCTCGGCCTCGCCTTCGCGACGGCCGTCACCAGCACGGCACCGGACGGCCCGTCAGGCCGCCGGCGTGCTGCAACGAGCCCCGAACCGTGGGCTCTTCACTCCCAGGAGAACCTTCCTTGCGTCAATCACGAATAGGCCTGTTGGCCGCCGCCGCACTGTGCGGCACGCTGCTGGCCGGGAACGCGGGAGCCGCCATGGCGGCGACCCCGGCCCCCACTCCCACGAGATCCACGGCAGCCAAGCCGGCACCCACCGGCAAGGCCACCCCCGCCCCCAAGCCCCGGGCGTCCAGCACGCCATTGCCGGGCAACAAGGGCAACTGGACGGTCCAGGACGCCATCCGGTTCTGGACACCCGAGCGCATGGCCTCGGCGACCGACCCCTCGGGCCGGGTCGCCCGGCCCAAGGGCTGGACGGCATCGCACAAGACTCCGTCCGCCGCCGCCGGAATCACCGGCGAGCACTTCGGCGGCATCAAGTCCGTCGGCGTGCTCTTCCACACGGACAAGGGCATGAAGGCCCACTACTGCTCGGCCAGCGTGGTGCGCAGTGCCGGGCACAACCTCATCCTCACCGCCGGGCACTGCGTCGGCGACAACGCGGTGTTCGTGCCCCAGTACAACAAGAACCGGGGGGCGGACAACCAGCCGTACGGGGTGTGGCCGGTCAAGGAGTGGTTCCGCGACCATGAGTACGCGTCGGACAAGAGCGCCAACTCCGACCTGGACTTCGCCTTCGCCAGCGTGAAGGACAACGGCGGCCGGTCCGTCGAGGACGTGGTGGGCGCCAACACCCTCGCCCGCACCCCCGGGTTCAACAACAAGCTGACCGTCATCGGCTACCCGATGGACAAGTACGACCCGGCGGATGTCGCGTTCCGCTGCCCCGACGCCCAGACGACCGCGCTGCCCGGCTACAACCAGATGCAGATCGACTGTGCGGGCATGTGGGGCGGGGTCTCCGGCGGACCGTGGTTCTCCTCGTTCGACCCGTCCGGCCAGACCGGCGTGATCGTCGGCAATGTGGGCGGCTTTATGCAGGGCGGCCCCGATGTGCCGGCCAGCAACCCGCTGTACAACCGGATCACCTACAGCCCGCTGCACGGTGACCGGTTCTTCCAGGACTACGACGACGCCCAGAACGGCCGTCACCCCGATCATGGGCCCTACCAGCAGCCCAGCCTGCCCTACTCCATGGGCAGCGGTGACACCTGGAAGCACGCCAAGCTGATGGCTTCCGGTGACTTCAACGGCAATGGCCACAGCGACATGATCGTGGTGTGGACCGACGGCGAGGTCACCATGTACTACAGCGACCGCAACGGTCACTTCACCTCCGAACGCCAGCTGATGCCGTCCAACTCGACCTGGACCCACGCCGAGACCATGACCGCGGGCGACTTCACCGGCTCCAGCCAGTTCGACCTGATGGTGCGCTGGTCCGATGGCGAGGTCACCCTCTTCGGAGACGTCGGCTCCAACGGCCTCAATGTGTCCGGCACCCAGATGATCGGCCCCAACGAGACCTGGAAGCACGCCACCCAGATCGCGGCCGGCCGCTTCAACGCCGCCCAGTACGTCACCGACCTGATGGTGCGCTGGTCCGACGGTGAGCTCACCCTCTACACCAATGTGGGCGCCGGCTCCTTCGGCCAGGAGAACAAGCTCAAGGACTCCAACATCACCTGGCAGCACGCCACTCTGCTCACCGCCGGCGAGTTCTCCGGCAACCAGAAGTGGGACCTGATGGTGCAGTGGTCGGACGGTGAGCTCGACAACTACGTCGGCACCACCACCGCCGGCCTCGGCAGCGAGGCGCGCATCCAGAACGCCAACTCGCTGTGGACCCACAACACCGTGATGACCACCGGTAACTTCACCGCCAACGGCCGCACCGACGACCTTGTCGTCCGCTGGTCCGACGGCGAGACGACGATGTACATCGACACCGCCATGGACCACCTGGGCACCGAGGAGAACCTCGTTCCCCACGCCTGAGCGCATTGCGCATTCCCAGCGCTGAACACACCAGGGCCTGTGCGGGGCCGCAGCGGCCCCGCACAGGCCCTTGGCACGCGCCCGCCGGGTCTCACTCGTAGGTGTAGAACCCCGCCCCGGACTTCCGTCCGAGCCGCCCCGCGTCCACCATGCGCTGGAGCAGCGGGGGAGCGGCGTACAGCGGCTCCTTGTACTCGGCGTACATGCTGTCCGCCACCGAGGCCACGGTGTCCAGACCGATCAGGTCGGAGAGTTTCAGCGGGCCCATGGGGTGGGCGCAGCCCAGCTCCATGCCGTTGTCGATGTCCTCGCGGCTGGCGATACCGGACTCGAACATCCGGATGGCGGAGAGCAGATAGGGGATCAGCAGCGCGTTGACGATAAAGCCGGAGCGGTCCTGGGCGCGGATGGCGTGCTTGCCCAGCACCTGGCTCACCAGGCCGTCGGCCCGCTTGATGGTCTCCTCGCTGGTGGTGAGCGCCGGGATCAGCTCTACCAGCTTCTGCACCGGAGCCGGGTTGAAGAAGTGGATGCCGATGACCCGGTCCGGACGCGAGGTGGCCACGGCCAGCTTGACCAGGGGAATGGAGGAGGTGTTGGAGGCCAGGATGGCGTCGGGGCGGGTGACCACCTGGTCCAGGACCTGGAAGATCTCGGTCTTGACCTGCTCGTTCTCCACCACGGCCTCGATCACCAGATCGCGGTCGGCGAACTCGCCGAGGTCCGTGGTGAAGCCGAGCCGCGCCAGGGTGGCGTCCCGCTCCTCCTCGGTGATCTTGCCGCGTTCGGCGGCCTTGCCGAGCGAGTTGGTCAGCCGGGTGCGGCCCAGCTCCAGTGCCTCGCCGGTGGTCTCGGCGACCTTGACGTCCAGTCCGGCCCGGGCACACACCTCGGCGATGCCGGCGCCCATCTGGCCGCAGCCGACCACTCCGACGCGCTGGATGTCACTCACAGAGTCCCCCCATCCGACTGCGGGCCGGTGGCCGTACGTGCGTCGCTCACAAACGTGCCTTTCGCAGATCTAGTCGACCGGCGGGGCCCTGGGGTGTCCATGGCTCCCGCCTCGCTGGAAACGGTACTCCGAGCGCTCGGGTACCGGTGGGGCCGGGGAGGGCATGCTGTGCGGGAGCGATGTGACACATCCGACAAGGAGTGAGCGGCATATGGGGCGTATGACGCGAAGAGTGTTCACCGCGGCCGCAGCGGGCGCGCTGACGGCGGCGGCCTTGGAGCCGACGGCCGCCCGGGCCGAGGCCGAAAGTCATCGCAAGCGGGAGTTCCGGGGCATGTGGGCGGCCACCGTGGCCAATATCGACTGGCCGTCCAGGCCCGGCCTGGCCCCGGACCGGCAACGGGCCGAACTGCTCGCCCTGTACCGGGCCGCGCTGGACCGCCGGCTGAACGCCGTCCTGCTGCAGATCCGCCCCACCGCGGACGCCTTCTGGCCATCCCGCCATGAGCCATGGTCGGAATACCTGACCGGCACTCAGGGTCGGGACCCGGGCTGGGACCCGCTGGCCTTCGCGGTGCGCGAGGCACACCACCACGGCCTGCAACTGCACGGCTGGTTCAACCCCTACCGGGTGGCCAACCACACCGACCCCTCCCGCCTGGCGCCCGGCCATCCGGTCCGCAGGCACCCTGACTGGGCCGTGCCCTACGGCGGGAAGCTCTACTACAACCCCGGACTGCCCGAGGTCCGGCACTTCGTCGAGGACGCCATGCTGGACGCGGTGCGCCGCTACGACCTGGACGGCGTCCACTTCGACGACTACTTCTACCCCTATCCGGTGGCCGGGCAGGAGTTCGCGGACGCCGAGGCGTACCGGCGGCACGGCCGGGGGTTCCCCGGCCGGGCGGCCTGGCGGCGGGACAACATCGACCGGCTGGTCCATGAGATGCACCGGCGCATCAAGGCCCTCAAGCCCGAAGTGCGGTTCGGCGTCAGCCCGTTCGCGGTGTGGCGCAACCGGACCACCGATCCCCGGGGCTCCAACACCCGTGCCGGGGTGCAGACTTATGACGACCTCTACGCCGACACCCGGGGCTGGGTGCGCAAGGGGTGGATCGACTACATCGTCCCCCAGATCTACTGGCACATCGGCAACGCGGCCGCCGACTACGCGGTGCTGGTGCCCTGGTGGGCGCGGACGGTCCGGGGCACCGGCGTCCAGCTCTACATCGGCGAGGCCCTCTACCGCCAGGGCGCCGCCGGCCAGCCCGCGCCCTGGCAGGACCCGGCCGAACTCTCCCGGCACCTCACCCTGGACCGCCGCCATCGCGAGGTGTCCGGCAATGTCTACTTCTCGGCGACCCAGGTGGTCACCGACCCGGTCGGGGCGATGGCGCGCGTGGTGCGGGACCACTACCCGCACCGCGCGCGCCCGCCGCGCTGAGGACTACCCCAGGTCCGTGGCCCCGCGGTGGTCCACCACGGAGTCCGGGCCCGGGGACATGATCGTCTCGTGGCCCTTGTCGTCGCGGACGCGGTACGGCGGGTTGCCCTTGGGGCCCAGGACCTCCACGATCTCCACGGTGTGGTCGTGCTGCCCGACGGTCCTGCCGTGTACGACCAACCGGTCGCCCTTGCTCGCATGCATCGGCGGTGTCCCTTCTGATTAGGAGGCCGGACACGTGCTCTACGGGATGCCTCCCAGTCTAGGGTGACCGGCCTCACACGGCTTGTGTTACGGGGCAATCGGGCGCCGGCCGGGAGGACGGGTTCCGGGGCCGGATCCGGCGGCCGGTTCAGCGGCGCTGGGTCACCGCGATACAGACCAGCACCGCGACGGCGGCCAGCGGAGCGGCGGGCGTCAGACGCTCGCCCAGCAGCGCCACCGACCAGACCAGGGTGAGCAGGGGCTGGGCCAGCTGCAACTGGCTGGCCCGGCCGACGCCGATGGCGGCCATGCCGCGGTACCACAGCCACATGCTGGCGAACTGGGAGACGGCACCCAGCCACAGCAGCCCGGCCAGCGCCTTGGCGCCCAGGTGCACCGGTTCGGTGCCCAGCGCCCAGACCGCTCCGGCCAGTCCCGCCGGCAGGGAGAACACCAGGGCCCAGCCGATCACCTGCCAGCCCGGCAGGGTGCGGGCCAGCAGACCGCCCTCGGCGTAGCCGGCCGCACAGACCACCAGGGCCGCGAACAGATACAGATCGCCCAGGGTCGGGCGGCCGCCGCTCTGGGCCACCGCGAAGCCGATCACCACGGCGGCCCCGGCCAGGGCCGCCGCCCAGAAGGCGGGGGAGTGCCGGGTCCCGGTGCGCAGCGCCGAGTACGCGGCGGTGGTCGCCGGCAGCAGACCCACCACCACGGCCGCGTGCGAGGTGGAGGAGGTGCGCAGGGCCAGCGTGGTGAGCAGCGGGAAGCCCACGATGCAGCCCAGCGAGACCACCAGCAGCCCGCCCCACAGCCGCCGGGCGGGCAGCCGGGCCCGCCCGGCCAGCAGACAGCCGCCGGCGACCAGCCCCGCCAGCACCATCCGGCAGGTGACCACCGACCAGGGGCCCAGCCCGTCCAGGGCCCAGACGGTCGCCGGGAAGGTCATGGAGAACATCAGCACCGCGAGTCCGGCGAGCAGGGTGCCCCCGCTCACCGCTATCGAAGTGCGGGCAGTAGCGCTATCTTGTGCTGTCATGCACGAGCGTAACAGTGTGGCCGAACTGGCCAGTGCCCTGCGAAGCGAGCTGAAGCGCTACTCGCCGGGTGAGAAGCTGCCGTCCAGTCGAGCCCTGATCGACCGCTTCCGAGTCAGCCCGGTCACCGTCTCCCGGGCGCTGGCCGTGCTCGCCGCCGAGGGCCTGGTGGTCACCCGGCCCGGCGCCGGAGCGTTCCGGGCCCAGCCGCGCGCCGAGCGCACCCGTCCCTCGGACACCTCCTGGCAGCAGGTCGCGCTCAGCGCCGAGAGCGGCGAGGAGGCGGTGCCCCGGTCGGTGGACGCCACCGGGGTGCTGGCCACCCTCACCCAGGCGCCCTCCGATGTGATCGACCTCAGCGGCGGATATCTGTACCCCGGCCTGCAGCCGGAACGGGCGCTGGCCGCCGCGCTGGCCCGGGCCGGGCGCCGCCCCGGCGCCTGGGGCCGCCCGCCGCTGGAGGGCGTGGGCGAACTGCGTGCCTGGTTCGCCCGCGAGATCGGCGGCCCGGCCGGCACCCTGGCCCCCTCCGAGGTGCTGATCACCGCCGGCGGACAGAGTGCCCTGACCACCGCCCTGCGCGCGCTGGCCCCGCCCGGCGCGCCGGTGCTGGTCGAATCGCCCGCCTACCCCGGCACCCTGGCCGCCGCCCGCGCCTCCGGACTGCGCCCGGTCCCGGTGCCGGTGGACGCCGGCGGAGTACGCACCGACCTGCTCGCCGAGGCGTTCCGGGCCAGCGGCGCCCGGGTCTTCGTCTGCCAGCCGCTCTTCCAGAACCCCACCGGGACGGTCCTGGACGAGACCCGGCGGCGCGAGGTGCTGGCCATCGCCCGCCGGGCCGGGGCCTTTGTCATCGAGGACGACTTCGCCCGCCGGCTGGCCCACGAAGGGGGCCCCGCACTGCCGCCGCCACTGGTCGCGGACGACCCCGACGGAGTGGTGGTGCACGTCTGCTCACTGACCAAATTCACCTCGCCCAGCCTGCGGGTGGGCGCGCTGGCCGCCCGGGGGCCGGTGCTGCAACGGCTGCGCGCCATCCAGGTCGTGGACACCTTCTTCGTCCCCCGGCCACTGCAGGAGACCGCGCTCGAACTGGTCGGCTCCCCGGCCTGGGACCGCCACCGGCGCACGGTGGCCGCCGAACTGCGCACCCGCAGCGCGGCCCTGCTCACCGCGCTGCGCACCGAACTCCCCGCCTGCGACGTGGAGTTCGTGCCGCCCGGCGGCTTCCACCTCTGGCTGCGCCTGCCCGATGGCACCGATGACGGCGCCCTGGCCAACGCCGCGCTGCGCGCCGGGGTGGCGGTCGCCCCCGGCCGCGCGTACTACGCGGCCGAACCGCCCGCCCCCTATCTGCGCGTGTGCTGCGCGGCCGCCGCGGGAACGGCCGAACTGGCCGAGGGGGTACGGCGGTTGCGGACCGCGCTGGAGAGCATGGGCGGTTAGGCCGTTCCCGGGTGCGGGCCGGTCGCGCCCCGCGGCGGAGCCGTATGACACAGCCGCCCCGCGCCCCTGCCCGGGGCGCTTTCGGCGGACAGCCCGGCCGGCGTCCGGCGCAGCCACCGGTGCCCGGGATCCGCGTCATGCCGCGCGTGCCAGGCCATCACCGTGGTGACCGACGGCCGGGGCAGCGGAATCTCATGGGGCATGGGCGTCATTGGCGCGCAGGGTGAACCGCCGTTCCAGGCGCGCCAGTTCCACCGGTCGTGGCGGCCGCAACGCGGCCAGCGCCCCGGCCGGCGCACGCTGAACCTGAGGCCGCAGCTCCAGCGCCCGGGGCGTGAGGGCCATCCCCCGCCCCGCCGGGAGCAGCAACGGATCGCCCACCACCCGCCGCAGCCGGCCCATGGTCCGGCTCATCGCGGACACCGAGACCCGCATCTCGGCGGGCGGCCCCGGTCACACTTCCCTCGCGCAGCAGGGCGTTGAGGGCGGGCAGCAGATTCATGTCCGGCAGTTGCAGGGCGAGAGAACCTACCTGAACCACTGGGAACTTGTGGTCAATGATCAGGCGATCCCAGGATGGAGCGAACCGAAACGGAGAGGGCAGGGATGATCGACGCTCGGCACCGCAACACCGCACTCCTGGCGGCGGGTTGCTTCTTCATGGAGTACCTGGACGGCACCATCGTGTCCACCTCGGCCCCGCGCATGGGCCCCGCGCTGGGCGTCGCCCCGGCCGCGATCGGCCTGGTGGTCACCGCCTACCTGGTCACCCTGGCGGTGCTGATACCGCTCAGCGGCTGGCTGGTAGCCCGGTTCGGCGCCCGCCGGGTGTTCCTCACCGCCATCGCCGTGTTCACCACCGCCTCACTGGGCTGCGCGCTCAGCGACAGCCTCGGCCAACTGGTGGCCATGCGGGTGCTGCAGGGCGCCGGTGGCGCCATGATGGTGCCGGTCGGCAGACTGATGGTGGTCTCCGGCGCCGAGAAGACCGACATTCCCCGGCTGGTGGCCTATGTGGTCTGGCCCGGCCTGCTGGCCCCGGTGCTGGCACCCCTGCTGGGCGGGCTGATCACCACCCATGCCGACTGGCGCTGGCTGTTCCTGATCAACATCCCGCTGGGCGCGATCGCGTTCACCGTGGCCACCCGCCTGCTGCCGGCCCTGCCGCCCACCACCACCGCCCCGCCCCTGGACCGGCCGGGCGCCCTGCTCACCTCCACCGGCCTGGGCGCCCTGACCTGGACCGCCCATCTGCTCTCCCGGCCCGGCCCGCTGGGCAGCGCGCCGCCGGCGGTGGCCGTACTCAGCGCGGTACTGCTCACCGCGGCCGTGGTCCATCTGCGGCGCACCGCCCACCCGTTGGTGGATCTGCGCACCCTGCGCACCCGCACCTTCCGGGCCTCGGTCGGCGGCGGCACACTGTTCTGGATCGTGGTGAGCGCCGTGCCCTTTATGCTGCCGCTGCTCTTCCAGGACGCCTTCGGCTGGAGCGCGGTGAAGTCGGGGGCCGTGGTGCTCTGGGTGTTTGTGGGCAACATCGCCATCAAGCCGCTCGCCAACCGGCTGCTGAACCGTTTCGGCTTCCGCCCGCTGCTGCTGGCCGCCACGGTGGGCGTCGCCCTGTCCACCGCGGCCTGCGCGCTGTTCACCGCCGGCACGCCGGTGGCGCTGATCGCCGTGGTCGCCGTCATCAGCGGAGCGGCCCGTTCCCTGGGGCTGACCTGCTACCAGGTGATCGCCTTCGCCGACCTGCCGCAGGAGCGGGTGGCCCACGCCAGCACCCTGCAGGCCACCACCCAACAGGCCGCCGCCGGCCTGGGCGTGGCCGCCGCCACCGTCGCCCTGCGGGCCGGCGGGCCGCTCGGCGAGCACCTCACCGGCTCACCGGCCGGCCCGGTGACCGTCCACGCGGTGGCCTTCTGTCTGATCGCCCTGGTCACCCTGGGCGCCGTGGCCGGCGCGCTGCGGCTGCCCCGTGGCGCGGGCGATGCGGTACGGCGTCCGGCGCCGCGCCGCCAACGGGCCGGTGTCACCGGCTAGGTTGCGTCTGACGGACCCTGGGCCGCGCCATGGCCGGCCGGGGCGCGTTTCCGGTGCGGGCCGTTCGGGGCTGGTCGCGCCCACGCGGCGGAGCCGCATGAGCGCGTCGTCCCGCGCCCCTTACGGGGGCGCCCACGGTGAGCGCGGCCGGCAACCGCCGGTGCCCTCAGCCCTCCGCCCGGACCAGTCCCGTCTCCCACGCCCAGGACGCTATGCCCACCCGGTTGCGCACCCCCAACTTGCCCTGGATGTTGGCCACATGGGTCTTGGCGGTCCCCGGCGAGATAAACAGCTCCGCCCCGATCTCGGCGTTGGTGCAGCCCCGGGCGACCAGGCGGACGATCTCCCGCTCGCGTTCGGTGAGCGGATCGGGCATATGCCTCCGGGCCGGCGGCGGTGCCGACAGGCCGCGCAGCAACCGCACCGTGATCTGAGGGCTGATCAGTGCGTCACCGGCCATCGCGGCTCGCACCCCTTCGATCAGCAGGGCGGGTCCGGAACGTTTCAGCAGAAAGCCGCAGGCGCCGTTGGCCAGCGCGGTGTGGACATAGTCGTCCAGATCGAAGGTGGTGACCACGACCACCCGGACCGGATGCTCCGCTTCCGGTCCGGCTAGGAGGCGGGTCAGCTCCAGCCCGTCCAGCCGGGGCATCCGGATGTCGGCCAGCACCACGTCCGGCCTTAGCTCGCGGGCGAGTTCCAGGGCATGGGCGCCGTCCGCGGCCTCGCCCACCACCGTCATATCCGGCTGTGAGTCCAGCACCAGACGGAAGCCGCTGCGGACGTCGTCCTGGTCGTCGGCCAGCAGGATCCTGGTCGGGCCGCCGCTCATGACGCCCGTCCCGCCGGGGCCGCCGCCAGCGGGAGGACGGCGGTCACCTGCCAGCCGCCCTGGTACGGCCCGAAGGACAGCGTGCCACCGGTGGCATGCACCCGTTCCCGCATGCCCGCCAGGCCCCGGCCGCCCTGCCCGTACCGCTCCATCCGCGGACCCGGTCCGTCGGCCGGCGACGGGCCGTTGACCACCCGGACCTCAACCGCCTCCGCGCCCCCGGGGGTACGCGCCGTGCCAAGGCTCACCGACACCGATGGGGCGCGCCGGGCGTGCCGGCGCACATTGGTCAGCGCCTCCACGACCATCCGGTACGCGGTGGAGCCGGCGTCACGGGACAGCCGGTCCACCACCGTGGCATCCACGGTGAGCCCGGCCGTGGGCCCACCCTCGGTGGAGAAACGTTCCAGGAGAGCGGGGAGTTGGGACACCCCCGGCAGCGGCTGCACCGCCTCCGCTCCCTCCTGCCCCTCCTGCCCCTCCTGATCCGGTTCGCTGAGCATCCCCACCATCCGGTCCATCGAAGCCAGCGCGTTCAGTCCGGCCCGCTCGATGCGCTCCAGCGCGGGGACGGCCTGGTCCGGGTCAGACGCGGCCACAAAGCGGGCGGCCTGGGCCTGTGCCACGATCCCGCTGATGTCATGGGCCACAAAGTCATGCAGATCGCGGGCGATCCGGAGCCGCTGGTCCTGGCGGGTGGCGAGGACCGACTGCTCCCGGCGGTGTTCCATCAGCCGTGGGTATCCGCCGATGACGACCGCCCCCAGCGCCGGCAGCGTCCAGAACACGGCCGCGCCGGTCAGGGACAGCACGGACGCCTGCGGCACCAGCGGCAGCGACCAGACCGCGACCGCCAGCGCCGTGACCGCGCCCGCCGCCACCGCCTCATGCGGCGGCGACCAGCGCACCACGGCCACCAGCAGCACCACCAGCAGGGCCACCGCCAGGAGTTGGGGCCAGGAACGCCCGCTGGCGCCATGCGGGTCGGTGAACGCCGTGCCGGCCAGCGACAGCGCCGCCACCAACGTCAGCGGGCGGCCCAGCCGGCCACGCGAGCGTGGCCAGCAGGCCAGTGCCCACAGCAGCAGCGCGGTGGCGGCGACGGCCGGTACCGCGCCGTACCAGACGGCCCTGGCCACCACCATGCCCGCCGCCACCGCGACCGCGGCGGCGGCCAGGGGTATGGCCACCACCAGATCCCCACGTCTCAAGCCCGGTGCGTTTTCCACGTTCTTGATCTTACGGAGGGGCGCGCCCGGCCTGCCTCTGCCGATCGGCAGAGGCAGCCCAGGCGCGCCGGCCGGGAGATCTCCCGGCCGGCAGATGGTCGCGGGCCGGTGTTCCGAAGGAGATTGGTGCCCAACGAGATCGCCTTCCTGCCAAAGGAGTTCACCATGCAGCGCACCACCCGCTCGCTCCGCTCGTTCCGTCCGTTCCGCGGACGCCGGACCGTGGCCACAGCCGTCGCCGCCGCGAGCGCCTTCGCAGCCCTGACCGCCCTGTCCTGCGCGTCCGCCTCGGCCTCCGGCTCCGCCTCTGCTTCTGATTCCGCCTCCGCCTCCGCCTCCGCTCCGGCGCCCGCCCGGGTCTCCGGCCAGGGGCGCATCTTCTACGCCTACTCCCCGAAGGACGACATCCGGTTCGCGGTGGACGCCCAGGCCGCGCCCTTCACCCGCCCCCTGGGCTCCCTGCCGCACGGAATGCCCACCGACGCACGGGGCAAGGTCACCTTCTCCCACTATGTACCGGCGAAGAAGGAGACCAGGCGGTCCGAGGCGGCCGTGGACTGTCTGGTCACCGCCGGGGACACGGCCACATTCACCGCCGTGGTGACCAAGTCGCAGGATCCCAAGGAGATCGGTGAGCGGATGGGCTTCAGCGTCCGCGAAGGCGGCCCCGGCAAGGGCCGGTTCGGATTCCACTGGGGCGTGAGCAATGTCGACAGCGACAAGGGCAAGGCGGTCGCCCCGCGCATCGGCACCTGTATGGCCCCGGCACCGTTCGCCCCGGTGACCAAGGGCGGCTTCACGGTCCGCCACGCGGACCTGCCCCCGCTGCCCGCCGGATGGCTCCAGCAGTGAAGCTTGGCCGGGCTGTGGGGAGTCCGGGGCCCGGTGGGGGCGCAACTCGGCTTGGGGGACCGGGCCATGTCGGACGTGGTGCGCCTCACGAGGTGCCGGCTGCCTCAACAGGCGCACCCGCGCCCGGCGATGTGGCGGCCCGAGCAGCCTTAGGAGACGTCCCGGCGGAGGCGGCGGATCCGCAGGATGTTGTCCTCGCGGGTGCCCACCTCCCCGTCCGGACCGGCCGATTCACGGACCAGCAGCTCGTCGCGTTCCACCTGCCACCGGCCGGGCGCCAGGCGGAGCGAGGCCAATACCTCGGCGGTGGAGGGCAGATGGATGCCCTGCGGCGGCTCATGCCGCCAGGTCGGCCAGCCGGCGTGGCCGCTGATCAGCAGTGCCCCGCCCGGTGCCACCGCCTCGGCCGCCCGCCGCAGGATTGCCTCCCGCGTGCCGCCCTGGTCATCGGGAGAGTGCAGGAACTGGGCCGATACCAGGTCGAATTCACCGGCGGGGAAGGACTGGGGCAGGTCGTGCCGCTGCCAGTCGATCCGGTCCGCGACCCCTTCCTCGGCCGCGCGGGCGGCCGCCCGGCCCAGTGCCGTGGCGGAGACATCGACGGCGGTGACCCGCCAGCCCTGCCGGGCCAGCCAGATCGAGTCGGAACCCTCGGCGCAGCCGAGGTCCAGCGCGGTGCCGGGTGTCAGCGTGCCGGCCTCCGCCACCAGCAGGGCGTTGAGCTTGCCGACCGGACTGTGGGTACGGTCCGGGTTCCGGTAGAAGTCCTCCCAGTACTGCCGGGTGGGGGTGATGACATCGGTCATGGCGGCACGCTCCTTCGTGGACTGGTGGCTCGGAGAGCACCGTGCGCGCCCGTGCCCGGAATCGGCAAGGAATGTTGCCGGTCCGGCAACCCGGCCGCAGCCGGACCGGCCTCTCGTCAGGCGTTGTGCCTCGTCAGGCGTTGTGCGAGGTGCCCTCGGCGCGCCGCACCAGGCCGGCGATCAGCGTGGAGATCCTGGGCCACAGCTCACGGGGGAGGTTGTGGCCCAGGCCCTTGATGACCACCAGCTCCGCGCCGGGGATCGCGGCAGCCGTGGCCCGGCCGCCGCTGATGTCGCACATGACGTCCTCGGCGCCATGGATCACCAGGGTGGGCACCTTCAGTGAGCGCAGCCGCTCCGTACGGTCCCCGGAGGCCAGGACGGCGACCGACTGCCGCATCACGCCCTCGGGGTCGTGGCCCCGGTCGTAGGCCCGTCCGGCCCGTTCGGCCACCGCGGCCTCGTCCAGCGGGAAGCCGGGTGATCCGATCACCCGGAAGGCGCGGACCTGCCAGTCGACGAAGCCCCGCCGGTCCGGCGGCGGCGGACCCAGCCGGGCCAGCTTCGCGAAGTCCGGCCGGCCCACGCCGAGGTCTCCGGTGGTGGACATCATCGAGGTCAGCGACCGGACCCGGCCGGGGTGCTCGATCGCCATCATCTGGGCGATCATCCCGCCCAGGGAGGCGCCGACCAGGTGGGCGCTGTCCAGCCCCAGTGCGTCCAGCAGGCCCACGGCATCGGCGGCCAGGTCCGACAGGGTGTAGGACGCCGATGAGAAGTCACCGGCCAGCGCCGCCTGCAGATCGGGTGCCGGCCCGTCGTGGAAGTGCGAGGACCGGCCGCTGTCGCGGTTGTCGAAGCGGATCAACTGCAGCCCGTGCCCGGCCAGCAGGGCGCAGAACCCTTCCGGCCAATTGATCATCTGAGCCCCGCCGCCCATGATCAGGAGCACCGGCGGCGCGCCGGGATCACCGAACCGTTCATAGGCCATCTCAATGCCGGACGAGCCGACGTTCAGGGCCTTCTGTTCGCTCACCGTCCCACCATCCCCCCAGGAAACGGAGCGCGGATCCCCTGGCCGGGCGGCTCGCACCGGCCCGGTCCGCGTCCACCACCAGGGGCTACCCACTCATACGCCGGAATGCCCGCCCCCGCTGCCGGGACCGGTGCCATCCGGAGACGGCTGTCGGTCATTCCGGTGCCGCGCCGCCGGTGGCCCGGCCGCCGGGATCCGCGCCCCGGCGTCCGAGGGCCGGGTAACGCTTTACTGGTATATGCGGTGAGTGTGCCGGAATCCTCACTTATGCCGGACGTCCCGTCGGACCGGACAGGGCTCCGTGCGGCGCCATCCCGGCGAAGCCGGGCCCGTTCTCCGGCCACCCGGAGTCACGCCAAGGCTATTGCATAAAGCTACTACCCTCCGTATAGTCATGCCATCGGTAGGGAGGATCCATGGCAATACACGCGGCGGTCGCCGGAGCGAGCGGATACGCGGGCGGGGAAGTGCTCCGGCTGCTGCTCGGGCATCCCGAGGTCCGTATCGGCGCGCTGACCGGGAACTCCAGCGCCGGCCGGCCGCTGGGCACGGTGCAGCCGCACCTGCCCGCGCTCGCCCAGCGGGAGCTGGTGGCGACCACGGCCGAGATGCTGGCCGGGCATGATGTGGTGTTCCTCGCGCTGCCGCACGGTCAATCGGCCGCCCTGGCCGGGCAGTTGGGTGAGCGGACGCTGGTCGTCGACTGCGGGGCCGACTTCCGGCTGCGGGACGCGGCCGCCTGGGAGCGGTTCTATGGATCGCCGCACGCGGGCACCTGGCCCTATGGGCTGCCGGAGCTGCCCGGCGCGCGTGAGGCGCTGCGCGGGGCCCGGCGGATCGCGGTGCCGGGCTGCTATCCGACCGCCGCGTCACTGGCCCTCTACCCGGCGTACGCGGCCGGGTTCGCCGAACCGGAGGCGGTCATCGTGGCCGCGTCCGGCACCTCGGGCGCGGGCAAGGCGGCCAAACCGCATCTGCTGGGCAGCGAGGTCATGGGCTCGATGAGCCCGTACGGGGTCGGCGGCGTCCACCGGCACACCCCGGAGATGGCGCAGAACCTGTCCGCGGTGGCGGGCGAGCCGGTCACCGTCTCCTTCACCCCGACCCTGGCGCCGATGCCCCGCGGCATCCTGGCCACCTGCACCGCCAAGGCCCGGCCCGGAGTCACGGCCGCGAGCCTGCGGGCCGCCTATGAGAAGGCGTACCGCGACGAACCCTTCACCACTCTGCTGCCTGAGGGGCAGTGGCCCGCCACCGCCTCGGTGTATGGGGCCAACACCGCGCTGGTGCAGGTCACCCTGGACGAGGCGGCACACCGCATCGTGGCTGTCAGCGCCATCGACAACCTCGCCAAGGGCACCGCCGGCGGCGCCGTGCAGAGCATGAACATCGCCCTCGGCCTTCCGGAGACCCTGGGGCTGCCCACCGCCGGGATCGCGCCATGAGCCCGTACCGGGGGCCGGCCGCGCAGCTGCGCCGGGCGCTGGCCGCCCTGCTGGCCCGCACCGTGCCCTGCGGCCAAGTGCCGGAGAGCGGCACATCCGTGATGGAGATATCCGTGATCGACAGTCGCCCGACCGGCGGGACGGACAAGGAGAGGACACCGTGAGCGTCACTGCGGCAAAGGGTTTCACGGCGGCGGGGATCGCCGCCGGGATCAAGGAGAGCGGCAGCCCCGACCTGGCCCTGGTGGTCAACCAGGGACCCCGGCTGGCCGCGGCCGGCGTCTTCACCGCCAACCGCGTCAAGGCGGCCCCGGTGCTGTGGTCCCAACAGGTCCTCAAGGGCGGCCAGGTGGCCGCGGTGGTCCTCAACTCCGGTGGCGCCAACGCCTGTACGGGTCCGCTGGGCTTCCAGGACACCCATGCCACCGCCGAGAAGGCCGCCGAGGTACTGGGCGTCAGCGCCGCCGAGGTGGCCGTCGCCTCCACCGGACTGATCGGCGTCCGGCTGCCGATGGACCGGCTGCTGCCCGGCGTCGAGAAGGCCGCCGCCCAACTCTCCGCGCACGGCGGGGAGAAGGCGGCCATCGCCATCAAGACCACCGACACCGTGCACAAGACCGCCGTCGCCCAGGGCGAGGGCTTCACCGTCGGCGGCATGGCCAAGGGTGCCGGAATGCTCGCCCCCGGCCTGGCCACCATGCTGGTGGTGCTCACCACCGACGCCGACCTGGACGCCGCCGCCCTGGACGACGCGCTGCGCGCGGCCACCCGCACCACCTTCGACCGGGTGGATTCCGACGGCTGTATGTCCACCAATGACACCGTGCTGCTGCTGGCCTCCGGCGCCTCCGGAGTCACTCCGGCCCCGGATGTCTTCGCCGAGACGGTACGGACCGTCTGCGACGACCTCGCCCGTCAGCTGATCGGTGACGCCGAGGGCGCCAGCAAGGACATCCGTATCGAGGTCATGGGCGCGGCCACCGAGGACGACGCGGTGGAGGTCGGCCGCTCCATCGCCCGTAACAACCTCCTCAAGTGCGCCATCCACGGCGAGGACCCCAACTGGGGCCGGGTGCTCTCCGCCATCGGCACCACCTCCGCCACCTTCGACCCGGACCGGCTCAATGTGGCCATCAACGGCGTCTGGGTGTGCCGCAATGGCTCCGTCGGCGAGGACCGCAATCTTGTCGATATGCGCTACCGCGAGGTCACCATCACGGCTGACCTCTCGGCAGGCGCCGAGTCCGCGGTGATCTGGGCGAACGACCTCACGGCCGACTATGTGCACGAGAACAGCGCCTACTCCTCCTGACGGGCCCGCCTGGCTGCCCGGAGGCATCCGGGGCAGGTCGTGTGTCGCCTCCACAGGCCATAACCGCCCGCCCGGCGGCTGATTCAAAACCTTCCGAAAGTCGGTCATGACGGTCAATCACGCAGATGGACAAAGTCCTGCCACCCGCAAACACACCGCCCTGCCCAAGGCCCGCACCCTGGTCGAGGCCCTGCCCTGGCTCACCCGGCACCACGGCAAGACCGTGGTGATCAAGTTCGGCGGCAACGCCATGGTGGACGAGGACCTCAAGGCCGCCTTCGCCCAGGATGTGGTCTTCCTGCGGCACGCCGGACTGCACCCGGTGGTGGTGCACGGCGGGGGACCACAGATCAACGCCCAACTGGACCGGCTGGGCCTGGAGTCGGAGTTCAAGGCCGGGCTGCGGGTCACCTCGCCCGAGGCCATGGACGTGGTGCGGATGGTCCTGGCCGGACAGGTACAGCGCGAGCTGGTCGGCCTGCTCAACCGGCATGGCCCGCTGGCCGTCGGCCTCACCGGCGAGGACGCCCACACCATGACCGCCGTCAAGCACTACGCCCGGATCGCCGGCGAGGAGGTGGACCTCGGACGGGTCGGCGAGATCACCGAGATCGACACCGGCGCCATCCGGGCCCTGCTGGACGACGGCCGCATCCCGGTGGTCTCCTCCATCGCCCGCAGCGCCGACGACGGCCATGTCTACAACGTCAACGCCGACACCGCCGCGGCCGCGCTGGCCGCCGGGCTGGGCGCCGAGACGCTGATGGTGCTCACCGATGTCGAGGGCCTCTACGCGGACTGGCCGCACAGCGACGATGTCATCAGCCGGCTGACCGCCAGTGAACTGGAGGTGCTGCTGCCCGAGTTGGCCAGCGGCATGGTGCCCAAGATGGAGGGCTGCCTGTACGCGGTGCGCAATGGCGTCGCCACCGCCCGGGTGATCGACGGGCGGGTGCAGCACTCCATCCTGCTGGAGATCTTCACGGACGAAGGGATAGGGACCATGGTCGTCCCGGACGAGGTGGCCCAGTGACCAACCAGGAGCTCACCCGGCGCTGGCAGAGCGCCCTGATGGACAACTACGGCACCCCGCGCATCCCGCTGGTGCGCGGCGAGGGCAGCACCGTCTGGGACGCGGACGGCAGGGCCTACCTCGACCTGGTCGGCGGCATCGCGGTCAACGCCCTGGGCCATGCCCACCCCGCCGTGGTCCGGGCGGTCACCGACCAGATCGCCACCCTCGGCCATATCTCCAACCTCTTCACCGCCGAACCCACCGTGAACCTGGCCGAGCGGCTGCTGGCCCTGGCCGGCCGCCCCGGCCGTGTCTACTTCGGCAACTCCGGCGCGGAAGCCGTGGAGGCCGCCGTCAAGATCGGCCGGCGCACCGGCCGTAGCCATATGGTCTCGGCCGCCGGCGGCTTCCACGGCCGCACCATGGGCGCCCTGGCCCTCACCGGACAACCGGCGAAACAGCAGCCCTTCCTGCCCCTGCCCGGCGAGGTCAGCCATGTCCCCTATGGCGACATCGAGGCGCTGCGCCGGACCGTCACCACCGACACCGCGCTGCTCATCCTGGAACCGGTACAGGGCGAGAACGGCGTGGTGGTGCCCCCGCCCGGCTATCTGGCCGCCGCCCGCGTGATCACCCGGGCCACCGGCACCCTGCTGGTCATGGATGAGATCCAGACAGGTATCGGCCGCACCGGGCACTGGTTCGAGCACCAGGCACAGGGCGTCGAACCGGATGTGGTCACCCTCGCCAAGGGACTGGGCGGCGGGCTGCCCATCGGCGCCACCCTGGCCTTCGGTGACGCCGCCGACCTGCTGACTCCCGGTCAGCACGGCTCCACCTTCGGCGGCAACCCGGTCGCCTGCGCCGCCGCGCTGGCTGTCCTGGACACCCTCGCCGCCGACGGGGCGCTGGGCCATGTCCGCCGGATCGGCACTCTCCTGCGTGACGGGATCGCGGCGCTGGACCACCCACTGGTCGACCACGTCCGTGGCGCCGGACTGCTGCTGGGTATTGTCCTTGCCGAGCCCCTCGCGCCCACGGTGCAGCAGGCAGCACAGGAAGCCGGTCTCCTGGTGAACGCGGTCGCACCCGATGTGGTGCGGCTGGCCCCTCCGCTGATCATCACGGAAGATGAAGCGGTGACGTTCCTTCAGGCGCTCCCCGGTGTCCTCGACGCCGCCGCGGCCGGGGCAGGGGCGCACCCGGCCGAACCGGCCGGCGGGGTACGACGATGATCCGGAGACTGAGGAGACGATGACCGAGGCGCAGGAGACCGAGCCGCTGCACGGCGGGCAGGCCGTGCCGCAGACCCGCACCGCACGCCACCGACGGATCGTGGACATCCTCAGCCGGCACGCCGTCCGGTCGCAGAGCCAGCTGGCCCGGCTGCTCGCCGACGATGGCCTTTCGGTCACCCAGGCCACGCTCTCCCGCGACCTCGACGAACTGGGCGCCGTCAAGATCCGCAACACCGGTGGCGAGCTGATCTACGCGGTGCCCTCGGAGGGCGGTGATCGCACCCCACGGGCCCCGCTCGGCGAATCGGCGACCGAGGCCCGGATGGGCCGGCTGGCCGCCGAACTGCTGATCTCCGCCGAGGCCTCGGCCAACCTGGTGGTGCTGCGCACCCCGCCGGGCGCCGCCCAGTTCTTCGCCTCGGCCATCGACCAGGCCGGGGTGCACGAGATCATCGGCACCATCGCCGGCGATGACACGGTGCTGCTCATCAGCCGTGACCCGGTCGGCGGCCAGGCGCTGGCGGACCACCTGCTGAGGCTGGCGCAGAAGGACCGCTGACCCGCACCCGGCCCGATACGGCTCACGCCCGCTCCGGCGCGTGAGCCGTTCGGCGTTCCCGGCACCGTACGGCCTTCCCGGGGAGCCCATGGGGCCGGTGTGACGCTGTATGGCTCTCTGACGCCGCACAGTGCTATTCCGCCATGGTGTGCAGAGCGCACCGGTGCGCCCGCAGTGGTCTTCCGGGACAGGGGAGAGCCCCCTATGCTCCTGCGCCGACCATGACAAGTTACCGGCGGTAGGGGGCTGGGTCATGACAGGGCGTACGGTGCACAGCACACGCAGGGCCTTCCTCGGGGGTGCCACGGCCACGGCCACGGCCGCGCTGGGCGCCACGGCGACCCGGGCCGCGGCCGAACCCCGGCAGACCCGGGGCAGACGGACGGGCAGGCGGACCGGCGGACGGAGCGTCGCCGTGCTCGGCGGGGGAGTGGCCGGCCTGACGGCCGCTCAGGAACTGGCCGAACGGGGCTTCGAGGTCACCGTCCATGAACGCAAATCCGCCCTGGGTGGCAAGGCGCGCAGCATGGACGTCCCGGACAGCGCCCGGGGCGGCCGCAAACCGCTGCCCGGCGAGCACGGCTTCCGCTTCATCCCCGGCATCTACCGGAACCTGCCGGACACCCTGCGCCGCATCCCCTTCCCCGGCAACCCGGGTGGCTGCCACGACAATCTGGTGCCCGCCACCGAGGTGCTGATCGCCCGTATCGGCCGCGAGGACATCCGGGTCCCCTTCGGTGTCGTCGGCACCCCGCCGCCCGTCCTCACCCCCGACGCCTTCCTGCGCGCCGTGCGGGGACTGCTGGGCACCTTCGCCAACCTGCCCGCCCATGAGATCGCCTACTTCGCCGGCCGGCTGCTGGTCTGGTTCACCAGCTGCGACCGGCGGCGGACCGAGCAGTGGGAGCGCGTGCCCTGGTTCGACTTCACCCGGGCCAACCGGATGTCACCGGACTACCAGCGGCTGCTCGCCATCGGCATCACCCGCAACATCATCGCCACCAAGGCCGAGGTGGCCAGCACCAAGACGGTCGGCACCTGCGCCGAGGCGTTTCTGTTCAACCTGCTGGGCCGGGGCGCCGACGGCCAGCCCGACCGGGTGCTCAACGCCCCCACCAACGAGGCCTGGATCGACCCCTGGGTGAACCATCTGCGCTCCCTGGGTGTGCGGTTCCACCTGGGCCACGAGGTACGCGACCTCACCCTGGACGGCGACCGGATCACCGAGGCGGTGATCCAGGACGCCGGCGGCGGCCGGCAGTCGGTGACCGCCGACTACTTTGTCTCCGCCATGCCGGTGGAACACGCCCGGACCACCTGGAACGAGCGGGTCCGCGCGGCTGACCCCCAACTGGCGCGCTGCGACCGGCTGCAGACGGACTGGATGACCGGTGTGCAGTTCTACCTCACCCAGCCCACCCCCATCGTGCACGGGCATGTCAACCACATCGACACGCCCTGGTCCCTGACCGCGGTGAGTCAGGCGCAGTTCTGGTCCGGGCGCGACTTCAGGGCCGACTACGGGGACGGCATGGCCGCGGACTGCCTGTCGGTGGACATCTCCGAGTGGAACAAGCCCGGCATCCTCTATGGCAGGACGGCCAAGCAGTGCGGCCGCGAGGAAGTCATCCGCGAGGTGTGGGCGCAGATGAAAGCCGGACTCAACGACACCGGCCGCACGGTGCTCAGTGACGCCGCCCTGCACTCCTGGTTCCTGGACCCCGCCGTGCAACTCGGCGGCCCTCGGCCCGCCAACGACGAACAGCTGCTGATCCACCCCACCGGCACCTGGTACGACCGTCCCGGGGCCCGCACCGCCATCCCCAACTTCTTCCTGGCCGGGGACTATGTGGCCACCGACATCGACCTGGCGACCATGGAGGGCGCCAACGCCGCGGCGCGCAGCGCGGTCAACGCCCTGCTGGAGCAGGCGGGTTCGGACGCCGAACGCTGCACGGTCACCCCGCTGTACCGGGCACCCGAGCTGGAGGGGATCAAATGGCAGGACGAGATCCGCTTCCGCATGGGGCTGGGCAATGTCTTTGATGTCGGATAACGCGCGTGAGTGAAGGGGAAGTTGTGGCGTAAGTGGCATGGAACATTCCGGAATCCCCGCGGCAGGGTGGGTCATTGCAGCCCTTGATCAGCTTGATCCGGCGTGGTTACTGTCTGATCAAGCGCAGGGGGGGTGGGGCTTAACTCCACTTCTCCGACGGGCAGTTGATGCTTGGTAAACGCTTCACCGGCCGTCCGTCGCGGCCCCCGCGCTGCCATGTCAGGCGATAGGGAGGTGAATGTGTGATGCAGAGCAACGAGCTCATGGAGGGCCTCGAGCTCCAGGCCTACGAGGCCCCGGAGATGATCGAGTGCGGTTCCTTCCAGGAGGACACCGGCTACTTCGGCCTCACCGGATACGAGTCGCTTTTCCACTTCTACGACAAGCTGTACTAGTCGGCGCCCGGTGTGCCGGGTCCGGTAAGGATGTTCCTCATGGTCGGTGCGGGAAAGCAGTACTTCGTGGTTCTGCCGGACGACGAAACCGCGGCCCCCGCCGCCGGACGGCTCCCGCCGGACGCCACGCACATCCTGACGCACCGGTCCGGCCGGCCCTGGGTGGCCGGCCGGCTGGCCGAAGAAACGATCCTGGTCGCCGAGCACGGCGCCAACCGGCTCGCCGTCATCGGCCAGTGCTCGGCCACACCGGCCCAACTCGCCACGGCGGCCGCCACGATCGGCGACCCGGCACGGCTCGACCGGCTGGGCACCGCCTGGGCCGGCAGCTACCACCTGCTGGCCTCGGTCAACGGCCGGCTGCGCGTCCAGGGCACCGCCTCCGGACTGCGCCGGGTCTTCCACGGCCGCCTCGGCACGGCCGTCCTCGCCGCGGACCGCGCGGACATCCTGGCCGCCCTGCTGCACGCTCCGCTCGACCCGGCCGTCCTCGCCCTGCGCCTGCTGGACGCCCTGCCGCACCCGCTGGGCGACCGGCCGGCCTGGCACAACGTCTCGGCAGTGCCACCGGGCTCCCACCTCACCCTCTCCCCGGACGGCCGCGGCCACACCGTCGGACGCTGGTGGCAGGCACCGGAACCGGTGCTCTCGCTGGCCGAAGGGGCCGGAGCACTCCGCGCAGCGCTGGAAGAGGCCGTACGGGTACGCACCCGCGGCACCGTGGCCGTGACCACCGACCTGTCCGGCGGCATGGACTCCACCAGCATCACCCTGCTGGCCGCCCGGGAGCGGCCCTCGCTCACCGCGTTCACCATGGAGAACGACGACCAGGCCGACGATGACGCCCACTGGGCCCGGCAGGCCGCCGCCGCGGTGCCGGGGCTCCACCACATCCGCTACCCCGGCCGTGAACTCCCCCTGTTCTTCGGCGGACTGGCCGCCCTGGACGACATTCCCGACGAGCCCTCCACGGCCCTGCTGAGCGCACCCCGGCTGCATGCCGTACGGGAGAAGGCGGTCGCCCACGGCTCGCGCCTGCACCTGGACGGACTCGGTGGCGACCAGCTGCTGTCCGGCCACCCCGCCTACCACCACGACCTGCTGCGCAGCCGCCCGGTGATCGCCCTCAACCGGCTGCGCGTCCTGCACAAGCTCGCCGGGCTCCCGCTGGACGCCTCGGTGCGCACCCTGCTGGACGGCGCCTCCTACCGCCGCTGGTTCGCCGCCGAGGCCGGCGCCCTGGCCGCCGGCCGCACCCGCCGCCCGCGCCATGTCGCCTTCGACTGGGGCGGCGTTCCCGGCCTGCCCGGCTGGCTCACTCCCGAGGCGGTGCGCCTGGTGACCCGTACCCTGCGCGAGACGGCGGGCACGGTGAGCCCACTGGCACCCACCCGGGGCCGGCACAACGACCTGCTGGCCATCCAGGACGCCGGACGGATGGTCCGGCAGTGCCACCAGCTGTCCGACACGGCCGGCTTCACCCGGACCTCGCCCTTCCTGGACGACCGGGTGATCGACGCCTGTCTGTCCGTACGGCCCGAACGGCGCGTCACCCCATGGGAGTTCAAGCCGCTCATCAAGGCCGCCATGGCGGACGTCCTGCCGCCCACGGTACTGACCCGCCGCACCAAGGCGGACGGCACCACCATCGCCGCCGAAGGCTTCGAGCGGCACCGCCGGGAACTCGCCGAGCTCTGGGACACCTCCCGGCTCGCCGAACTCGGCCTGATCGACCCGGAGCCGCTGCGCCGGCTCTTCCGGCTTCCCTACACCGGGCGGCTCCACGAAGGAGCCGCGCAGACGGCGCTCGCCGGTGAACTGTGGGCCCGGGCCGCCCGGACGGCGACGGCCGCCACCGGCGGCGGACAGCAGACCAGGAGAGAACGATGACACTCAGACTGCGGGGCGACGTCTCAACGGTCGACACCGAGTACGGAACGGTGCTGCTGGACGGCGCCGACGGCCGCTACTGGCAGCTCAACGCCACCGCCTCCGCGGCCTTTCGGGCCCTGCTGGACGGCAGCACGGTCGAACAGGCCGCCCAGCAGCTGACGGCCGTCTATGACGTCGAGGAGTCACAGGCGCGCGGCGATGTGGAGCGGCTGGTGGCCCGGCTGCGCGCCGCCAGGGTGGTGGAGGCATGAGCGGGGTCGTCCCGCACCGCGCCCGGGTCCGGCTGTCGCCCGGCCGGCGCCTGCTCGCGCTGCTCGCCGTGGCCGTCGCCCGGCGGCTGGCCCGCAAGCCCCCGGCCCGGATCCGCGCCATCCTGGCCCGGCTGAGCCGGGGCGCCCGCCCGGCCACCTACGCCCAGGCCCGCGCCGCCCGGCGGACCGTGGTGGCGGTCAGCCTGCACTGCGCCGGGGACCAGGGCTGTCTGCCCCGTTCACTGGCCACGGTGCTGCTGTGCCGGGCACAGGGCACCTGGCCCGCCTGGGCCGTCGGGGTACGGGCCCGCCCGCCGTTCGCCGCACATGCCTGGGTGGAGGCGGAGGGACGCATGGTGGAGGAGGAGGCGGACCCCTCCTACTTCCGCGCGCTGTTCTCCGTCCCGGCCGTGAAGCGCTAGCGGAAAAACGACCAGGGGCCCTGCTTCGTCATCCGAAGCAGGGCCCCTGTGTCAACCGTCGGGACGGCGGGATTTGAACCCACGACCCCTTGACCCCCAGTCAAGTGCGCTACCAAGCTGCGCCACGTCCCGGTGTCGTTTCCCTCCGGGTATTCCCGGCGGGGCGTACAAGAAGAAAATACCCTGTTCGGGGGCGTGATCCAAAATCGGGGGGTCAGGTCCTGCGCTTGAAGGTGTGCGTCGGGATCTCGACCCGGCTGTCGTCTCGCAGGTGGAGTGTGACGGTGTCGCCGTACTTGTACTCCGCGCAGGAGGCGTAGGCGTCGTCCCCTGGTTCGGTCAGCAGGCTGCACTGGCCCCGGAAGGGATCGATGATCAAGCAGATGGGAACTCCGTAGCGGGCGTACTGCTGCACCTTGAGTGCGTAATCGTTCCTGTCGTTCTTGGACGAGACGATCTCGATGGCGGCCAGTACGTCATCGTGCGAGTAGGGGGCGGTGGCGCCCTCCTCGACGATCGCGACATCGGGGCAGCGCGGGGGCTCTCCCGGGAACTGGATCAGTACGTCGGACAGGAGGCGTTCCCCGGGGATGCCGCTGGTCTCGGCGGCGGTCTGGACGCGGTGAATCGTCCAGCTCTGGACGCTGCTCTGCGGCGTCATGATGATCCGGTCCCCCACGATCTCGATCTTGAAGCCCTCGATCACCGACGCGGCGCGCTCCATGGCGTACTGCAAGAAGTCGTCCTGCACGGTCATGACGAACCTCCCCTGCTCGAACTCCCGGATAGTCGCATCGTAGAACGCCTTGCCGACGCCCACTCCTGATTGATTCACCCCTACGAGCCATTGACGAACCATACGGAGTCACGCATACTTATGCCCATCACCGCATTGCGCACCGTAAGGAGAATCCCGTGACCGAGCGCGTCGTACTCGCCTACTCGGGCGGCCTGGACACCTCCGTCGCCATCGGCTGGATCGCCGAGGAGACGGGCGCCGAGGTCATCGCCGTCGCCGTGGACGTCGGCCAGGGTGGCGAGGACCTGGACGTCATCCGCAAGCGCGCGCTCGCCTGCGGTGCGGTCGAGGCGGAGGTGGCGGACGCCAAGGACGAGTTCGCCGAGGACTACTGCCTCCCCGCGATCAAGGCCAACGCCCTGTACATGGACCGCTACCCGCTGGTCTCCGCCCTCTCCCGGCCAGCCATCGTCAAGCACCTGGTGGCCGCGGCCAAGAAGCACGGCGCCACCACCGTCGCCCATGGCTGCACCGGCAAGGGCAACGACCAGGTGCGCTTCGAGGCGGGCATCTCCTCGCTGGCCCCGGAGCTGAAGTGCATCGCCCCGGTCCGGGACTACGCCATGACCAGGGACAAGGCCATCGCCTTCTGCGAGGCCAAGGGCCTGCCCATCGCCACCACCAAGAAGTCCCCGTACTCCATCGACCAGAACGTCTTCGGCCGGGCCGTGGAGACGGGCTTCCTGGAGGACATCTGGAACGCCCCCATCGAGGACGTCTACGACTACACCGCCAACCCGGCCACCCCCCGGGAGGCCGACGAGGTGGTCATCACCTTCGAGCAGGGCGTCCCGGTGGCGATCGACGGTCAGCCGGTCACCGTGCTCCAGGCGATCCAGCAGCTCAACGACCGGGCGGGCGCCCAGGGCGTGGGCCGGATCGACATGGTCGAGGACCGGCTGGTGGGCATCAAGTCCCGGGAGATCTACGAGGCGCCGGGCGCCATCGCGCTGATCACCGCGCACCAGGAGCTGGAGAACGTCACCGTCGAGCGCGAACTGGCCCGCTACAAGCGGCAGGTGGAGCAGCGCTGGAGTGAGTTGGTCTACGACGGCCTGTGGTTCTCCCCGCTCAAGCGGGCGCTGGACGGCTTTATCGCCGAGGCCAACCGGCATGTCTCCGGCGACATCCGGATGACCCTGCACGGCGGCCGGGCGGTGGTCACCGGACGGAAGTCGGCCCAGTCGCTCTACGACTTCAACCTCGCCACCTATGACACCGGCGACACCTTCGACCAGTCGATGTCCAAGGGCTTTATCGAGATCTTCGGCCTGTCGAGCAAGATCGCCGCCAAGCGGGACCTGGTATGAGCGATCAGAGTGACCAGAACGGCCGGCAGGACGTAAGGCTGTGGGGCGGCCGGTTCGCCGACGGACCGGCCGAGGCCCTGGCCAAGCTCTCCGCCTCGGTGCACTTCGACTGGCGGCTGGCACCCTATGACATCGCCGGGTCCCGGGCCCATGCCCGGGTGCTGCACAAGGCCGGGCTGCTCACGGACGACGAGCTCCGGCGGATGACCGAGGGCCTGGGGCTGCTGGAGGCCGATGTCGCGGCCGGCACCTTCACCGGCACCATCGCCGACGAGGATGTGCACACCGCGCTGGAGCGCGGGCTGCTGGAGCGGCTGGGCCCCGAGCTGGGCGGCAAGCTGCGCGCCGGGCGGTCCCGCAACGACCAGGTGGCCACCCTGTTCCGGATGTACCTGCGGGACCACGCCCGGATCATCGGCGGGCTGCTGGCGGACCTCCAGCAGGCGCTGGTGGGGCTGGCCGAGGCGCATGCGGACGTGGCCATGCCGGGGCGTACCCATCTGCAGCACGCCCAGCCGGTGCTGTTCGCGCACCATGTGCTGGCCCATGTGCAGGCACTCTCGCGGGACGCGGAGCGGCTGCGGCAGTGGGACGAGCGCACGGCGGTCTCGCCCTATGGCTCGGGTGCGCTGGCCGGGTCCTCGCTGGGGCTGGACCCGGAGGCGGTGGCCGCCGATCTGGGCTTCGAACGCGGCTCGGCGGGCAACTCCATCGACGGCACCGCCGCACGGGACTTCGTCGCCGAGTTCGCCTTCATCACGGCCATGATCGGCGTCGACCTCTCCCGGATCGCCGAGGAGGTGATCATCTGGAACACCAAGGAGTTCTCCTTTGTCACCCTGCATGACGCCTTCTCCACCGGCTCCTCGATCATGCCGCAGAAGAAGAACCCGGACATCGCCGAGCTGGCGCGCGGCAAATCCGGGCGGCTGATCGGCAACCTCACCGGGCTGCTGGCCACCCTCAAGGCGCTGCCGCTGGCCTACAACCGCGACCTCCAGGAGGACAAGGAGCCGGTCTTCGACTCCTGTGACCAGCTGGAGATCCTGCTGCCCGCCTTCACCGGGATGATGGCGACGCTGACCGTCAACCGGGAACGGATGGAGGAGCTGGCGCCCGCCGGGTTCTCGCTGGCCACCGATGTGGCCGAGTGGCTGGTGCGCCGGGGTGTGCCGTTCCGGGTGGCGCACGAGGTGGCGGGGGAGTGCGTCAAGGAGTGCGAGCAGCGGGGCATCGAGCTGGACCAGCTCAGTGACCAGCAGTTCGCCGCCATCTCCCCGCATCTGACGCCGGAGGTCCGTACGGTCCTCGATGTGCGCGGGGCGCTGGCCGCGCGCAACGGCCGGGGCGGTACCGCGCCCTCCGCGGTGGCGGTGCAGCTCGGCGAGGTCAAGGCCGACCTGGCGCAGCAGCGGGAGTGGGCCGAGGCCAAGCGCTGAACCGGCGAGGCATGGCGAGACATGCATAACCCGAGTGAGACAACAGTGTCTCATTCGGGTTATCGTCGTCTCATGAGTGTCGATCGTGATCAGGTACTGAGAGCAGCCGCGGCCCTGCTCACCCGCAAGGCGACCGCCTCCATGGATGAGATCGCCAAGGCGGCGGGCATCGGCCGGGCCACCCTGCACCGGCACTTCGCCGGACGCGACGCGCTGGTCCGGGCCCTGGAGGAGCTGGGCATCGCCGAGTTCGAGCACGCCCTGGACCAGGCCCGTCCCGAGGACGGCGACGCGGCCGAGGCAGTGCGCCGCCTGATCGCCGGCTCCGAGCCGGTGGCCGGCATCCTGGCCTTCCTGTTCACCGAGAACCAGCTCTATGAGGGCGGCATCAACGAGGGCTGGAACCGGCTGGACGCCCGGGTCCAGGCCCTGTTCCGCCGCGGCCAGGAAGAGGGAACGTTCCGCCTGGATCTGTCGGCGGCCTGGCTCACCGAGGCGCTCTACGGACTGATCGGCGCGGGCGCCTGGGCGGTGCACGACGGACGGGTGGCCGCCAAGGACCGCACCCGGATGGTCGCCGAGCTGCTGCTCGGCGGTGCCCAGCGGAGGATGGAGCGATGAGCAGCGAGATCATCCTGCCGTCCGCCGGGACCCCCGGGGAGCGGCAGGCGCCGCGGCCCGGCCGCTGGCTGGCGCTGGCCGTCCTGGTGCTGGCCGTGCTGCTCATCGCGGTGGACGCCACCGTGCTGGGCCTGGCCACCCCGTTCCTCAGCGAGGACCTGCGCCCCTCCGGCACCCAGCTGCTGTGGATCGGCGATGTCTATTCCTTTGTCATCGCCGGTCTGCTGGTTTCCATGGGCAGCCTCGGGGACCGGATCGGCCGCAAGCGGCTGCTGCTGAGCGGAGCGGTGGCCTTCGGTGCCATCTCGGTGCTCAACGCCTATGCCACCAGCCCGGAGATGATGATCGCCGCCCGGGCGCTGCTGGGTGTGGCCGGGGCGACGCTGATGCCCTCCACCCTGGCGCTGATCCGCAATATCTTCCATGACCCCCGCGAGCGCAGCCTGGCCATCGGCATCTGGGGGGCCATGGCCTCGGCGGGTGCCGCGGTGGGCCCGGTGGTGGGCGGCTTCCTGCTGGAGAACTTCTGGTGGGGCTCGGTCTTCCTGATCAACCTGCCGGTGATGGCGGTGCTGGTCCTGGTGGGCATCAAGCTGCTGCCCGAGTCGCGCGACCCGGCGCCGGGGCCCTGGGACCTGCTGAGCGTGCTGCTGTCCATGGTGGGCATCGTGGCGCTGGTCTATGCGATCAAGGAGGGCGCGATCCGGGGGCTGACCCCGGCGGTAGGGGTGGCGGCGGTGCTGGGCGCGCTGGCGCTGGTGTGGTTTGTACGGCGCCAGCTCGTCCTGGACTCCCCGCTGCTGAACATGCGGCTGTTCCACAACCGGGGCTTCTCGGCTGCCGTGATGGCCGACCTGCTGACCGTGCTGGGCCTGTCGGGGATGGTCTTCTTCCTGTCCCAGTACCTCCAACTGGTGCAGAATCGGGACCCCTTGGAGGCCGGACTGGCCGAACTCCCCGCCGCCATCGGCGCGGTGACCACCGGCCTGCTGGCCGGACAGGCGGCGCGGCGCTGGTCGGTACGGTCGGTGGTGGCCGGCGGGCTGGCCGCCATCGGTGTGGCCCTGGCGGTGCTGGCCGGGCTGAGCACCGGCACCGGCTATCCGCTGCTCGGCGCGGCACTGCTGGTGATCGGTGCCGGGGCGGGCCTGTCGTTCACCGTCACCGCCGATGTGATCCTCTCCAGTGTGCCCAAGGAGCAGGCGGGTTCGGCCTCGGCGGTCTCCGAGACCGCCTATGAACTGGGGGCGGCGCTGGGCATCGCCCTGCTGGGCTCCATGGTGACCGGGGTCTACCGGGGCTTCGCCGTCCCGGCGGGCGTTCCGGCCCAGGCGGCCGGAGAGGCGCATGAGTCGCTGGGCGGGGCGGTCAAGGCGGCCGTGGCGCTGCCCGCGGACCAGGGGTCGGCGCTGCTCACCGAGGCACAGCACGCCTTTGTGGCGGGACTGCGGGTCGCCTCCGCGGTGGCCGCGGTGCTGCTGCTGGTGACAGCGGTCGCGGCCTGGTTCCTGCTGCGCGGCCAGCGGCTGGAGGAAGGGTCCGAGTTCGGCCACTGACGAGGGGACCGCTGACCGTTCGGTCACTGAGCGCAACCGCGCTCGTTTGATGCGGAGATGGGCCGGGGCGACAAGCCCCGGCCCTTGTGACATTTGCCAGCGGCGCCTTCTCTTGACGCGTTTCTTACCTACCGGCGAGTATCCCGATTACCGTTCGGTATTGCCGAACAAGGTTCGGACGAGAGTCCGGTGCACAAAGGAACCCCCATGAAACTGCGCACCAGAGTCAGGCTCCTGCTCGCCACCGCGGCCACTGCGGCCCTGGCCCTCACCGGCTTCACTGCTCCCGCCCCCGCCTCGGCCTCGATCCTGGACATTCCGCCCAGGGGCGCCAACGACTGGTCCTGCAAGCCGGATTCGGCGCACCCGCGCCCGGTGGTCCTGGTCAATGGAACGTTCAAGCTGATGGCCGAGAACTGGGCCGCGCTCTCCCCGAAGCTCAAGGACGCGGGCTACTGCGTCTTCGCCTTCAACTACGGAAAGCTGGAGACAGCGCCCATCCCCCAGGCGGCCGCCGAACTCAAGGACTTCGTCGAGGCGGTGCGCGGCGCCACCGGGGCGGCCAAGGTCGACATCGTGGGCCACAGCCAGGGCGGCATGATGCCGCGCTACTACGTGAAGTTCCTGGGCGGCGCGGACAAGGTCGGTGACCTGGTCGGCATCGTGCCGTCCAACCACGGCACCACCAACCCGCTGGCCATACCCACCGGTTACACCTTCTGCCCGGCCTGCCTGGACCAGCGCACCGGTTCCGACCTGCTGACGAAGCTCAACGCGGGCGACGAGACGCCGGCCGGACCGGACTACACGGTCATCACGACCCGCCACGACGAGGTCGTTATCCCCTACACCAGCGCCCTGCTGAGCGGGCCCGCCGAGCACCTCACCAATGTGGTGCTCCAGGACAAGTGCCCGCTGGACCCCTTTATGCACGACCAGGCCACCAAGGACCCGGTGGTCGCCCAGTGGGTGCTCAACGCGCTGTCCCGCACGGGCCCGGCCGACCCCGGCTTCCAGCCGCGCTGCCTGGGCTGAACACCACGGCGGCCGTCCACCGCGGGGCATCGGTGCCCGCGGCGGACGGCCGCCGTCTCAACTCGCCTGTCTCAGGTCGCGCGGCTCAGGCCGCCCGGTTCAAGCCGCCGTCGCCGACCGGGCCTTGGTGGCGTACACATCCACGTACTCCTGGCCGGACAGCCGCATGACCTCGCTCATCACCTCGTCGGTGACCGCACGCAGCACATAGCGGTCACGGTCCATGCCCTCATAGCGGGAGAAGTCCAGCGGAGCGCCGAACCGCACCGTCACCGGGCTGATGCGCGGCATGCCCTTGCCGCCCGGCTGCACCTTGTCCGTGCCGATCATCCCGAACGGCACCACCGGAGCGCCGGTCATCAGCGCCAGCCGGGCCACTCCGGTACGGCCGCGGTAGAGCCGGCCGTCGGGGGAGCGGGTGCCCTCCGGGTAGATGGCGAAGACCTTGCCCTCCTCCAGCACCCGGCGGCCCGTCATCAGCGCCGCCACCCCGCCGTGGCCGCCGTCCCGGTCCACCGGGATCATCCCGGAGGACCCGAAGAACCACGCCATCAGACGGCCCTTGAGGCCCTTGCCGGTGACGTACTCGTCCTTGCCGATGAAGAACACCTGCCGCTTGAGCACCAGCGCGGTGAACAGCGAGTCGATAAAGGTGACATGGTTCCCGGCCAGGATCACCGGCCCCGACTCGGGGATGTGCTCGGCGCCCTCCACCGTCGGGCGGTAGAGGACGCGCATAAGCAGTCCGAGGAAGGCCTTGAGCAGGATGCGGGACAACGGGTCCTCCGGTCGGGATGGGCAACGGCGGCGCAGGCCTGCGCAGACGAGGACGATACTCGCGGGTAGAGCCCTTGCGCACACCGGGTTGACCGACTCGATACGCAGGGTTGACGTGAGTTATCCCTCCGTTTCGATCATGGTCTTCTGCCCGTACGCCCCACGCCCCTACGATCGGCGCGTCCGACAGCTGCCGGGCGGCGCCCCGGCACGGCGAACGAAGGAGCGTTTATGCAGCAGGAGCAGCGGCCGGGCAGGCGCACGGTGCTGGGGGCCGCCGCGGCCCTGGGCGCGGGATCGGTCGTCCTCGGCACGGCCGGGACCTCAGCGGCCACGGCGCGGAGCACCGCGAGCGAGCAGGCCGGCGGCCGGGGCGGCTACCGGGACCTGCCGGTGCCGACCGTCATCGGCCATCGCGGCGCCAGCGGCTACCGGCCCGAACACACCCTGGGCTCCTACCAGTTCGCCCTGGACAACGGCGCGGATGTGATCGAGCAGGACCTGGTCCCCACCAAGGACGGCCACCTGGTCTGCCGGCACGAGAACGACATCAGCCAGACCACCGATGTCGCCGCGCACCCGGAGTTCGCGCACCGCAAGACCACCAAGACCGTCGACGGCACCGCCGTCACCGGCTGGTTCACCGAGGACTTCACCCTCGCCGAGCTCAAGACGCTGCGCGCCAAGGAGCGGCTGCCCAACGTCCGCCAGCACAACACCCTCTACGACGGCCGCTGGACCATACCGACCTTCGAGGAGGTCCTCGACTGGGCCGAGGAGCAGGGACGCAAGCGCGGCCGCCGCGTCTGGCTGCACTCCGAGACCAAGCACCCCACCTACTTCCGCTCCCTGGGCCTGGGGCTGGAGGAACGTCTCGCCAAGCTGCTGCGCCGCTACGGCCGGCACCGCGCCGACTCCCCGCAGTTCCTGGAGTCCTTCGAGCCCGGCAGCCTGCAGCGGCTGGGCCGGCTGGGCGTCAGGGCGCCCAAGATCTTCCTGATCGACGACCTGCCCACCAAGCCCTATGACTTCGTGGTGGCCAAGGACCCGCGCACGGTGGCCGACCTGATCACGCCCCAGGGGCTCAAGTGGATCGCCGGCTTCGCCCAGGGCATCGGCCCCACGCTCCAGTTGATCATCCCGCGGGACGCCAACGGCAAACTCACCAAGCCCACCAAGCTCGTTGGTAACGCGCACGCTGCTGGGCTCGTCCTTCACCCGTGGACCATGCGCAACGAGAACAGCTTCCTGCCCGCCGACTTCCGGCGCGGCACCGACCCCAACGCCTACGGGGACGCCTTCGGCGCCTTCCAGGCTTACTACGCCACCGGCATCGACGGCATCTTCTCCGACAACTGTGACACCGCGGTACTGGCGCGAGAGGACTTCCGCAAGGGGCACAAGGGGTAGCGCAAGAGGCAGTACCAGAGGTCATCGTCGCCCCGCCGCCGACACGGACGGGTGAGGCCCGGGCGTGTCGGCAACCGGCGGGAGGCATGGTCACGTCCCGCCGGGCATGACACCGAACGAGCTCCTCACCTCGCTGCGCCCGCTGCTGGCCGCCGAGTGCGCGGCCGAGGCGCCGGCGGCGGGTGTTGACGCCGCCGACCTCGAACAAGCCGTCTGGGTGCGGCTGTTGAGCGACACCAGCGGCTGCCAGGGCGCCCGGCACCGCACCGAGTCCGTGCTGCGGTTACGGGCGGCGGTACGGGCCGAGGCCCGGGCGGAGCGCCGCCGCGCCCGGCGTGAGGTGCCCTATGACCCGACCTCGGCGGAACCCTCCGACGGCCATGAATCCGGGGTGGAACGCGCGGTGCTGGCGGCCGAGTCGGGGCGTGAACTGCGTGCCGCGGTCCGCCGGCTGCCCGGCCGCTGCCCCCGCCTGCTGAGCGCGCTGCTTTCGGCCACTGACCCCACTTACCGGGAAATCGCAGGCGAGTTGGGAATCTCACAAGGATCTTTGGGACCGGTCCGTTCCCGTTGCCTGGGATGCCTGCGCAGAATGCTCACGGCGGCGATTGCGGCTCCTGGCCCTGGGGGAAAGGAGCGTTAGACAACCGGCGCCACGGAGGCGGCGTACACCGCGGCGGCTCCTGTCGGACGGACCAGGCCGGGCCAACCAGGGGAGGCATACGCACATGGGCATGAGCGTGACCATCGCGGCGGCGGACGAGGACGACGCCGAGCAGATCCTCAAACTCCAGTACCTCTGCTACCAGAGCGAGGCCGAGCTCTACGGCGACTACTCCCTTGAGCCGCTGACCCAGTCGCTCGCCGCGCTCCGTGCCGAACTGGGCACCGGGCGGGTGCTGGTGGCCCGGCTCGGCACCGAGGTGGTCGGCTCGGTGCGGGGCGCGGTCGACTCCGAGGGCACCGCCGTGATCACCGGCCTGATCGTCCACCCCCGGCTGCGGCGGCACGGACTGGGCGGCCGGCTGCTGGGCGCCATCGAGGAGCAGCTGGCGGCCGAGTCCGCGGTGCGCTACCGGCTGGCCGTCGGCCGGCGCAGCGAGGTCAGCCTGCGGCTGTGCCGCGAGCGGGGTTACGCGCCCACCGGCGGCACCGAGCAGGTGAGCCGGGCGCTGACCCTGGTGACCCTGGAGAAGCCGGTGGCCGAGGTGCCGGCGCTGGCGGCCAGTCACTAGCCTCCGGAGCCTCCGGTCAGCGCTCGGCCCGGCGCAGCCACAGCATCGCGGTCAGCGGCAGGATCACCGGGATGAACAGATAGCCCATGCCGTAGTCCGACCAGACCGTGGCGTCCGGGAAGGCCGCCTTGTCGGCGAGCGTCCAGGTGCCCACGGTGAGGACTCCGGCCAGCTCCACCGCGCAGCACACCAGTGCCGCCCGGCGGGCCGTCGCGCCGCCGCGGACCAGGGAGTAGGTGATGAAGGCGTACACCACCGCGGCGGCGGCCGACAGCACATAGGCCAGCGGCGCCTTGCCGAAGTCCAGCAGCATCTGCACGACCGAGCGGGACGCCGCCGCGACCGTGAACACCCCGTAGAGCCACACCAGCAGCCGGCCCGGGCCTTGTCCGAGGTCGAAACCGGACTTCTCCCGGGTGCCGTTGGTGTCCGTCGACTGAGCCATCGTCAGCCTCCCCAGATGTCATAGAGCCGTACCTCGAGCACGGCCAGGACCACCGCGCCCGCGGACACCGTGGCCGAACCCCAGCGGGTGCGCTCGGCCAGGGACATAAAACCCGCGGCCGGCACCGAGGCCGCCGCGCCCAGCAGATAGGCCACGAAGATCGCCGTGCCCTGGGCCGGCTTGTCGCCGCCGGCCAGCCGCACCACGCCTGTCACCAGCTGGGCGAGGGCGAGCACGGTGACCACGGCCATGCCGATGAAGTGCCAGTCCTTGGTGGACTGGTCCCGGGAGAAGGCGAATCCGCACCAGCCGGCCAGCGCGAGGGCGGCCAGGCCGAGCACGAGCGTCAGCGCGTCGATCACCGCGGCCCCCGGGCGGCACCGTGCGGGAGGGGCGTAAGAGGCATGTGACGACTTTACGGGGCCGACCGGGCCGCCCCGCACGCACCCCTGCGCCGGAGCCCCGACCGTCCAGGAAGTGATCGAAGGCGTCCGCTATTCGGACAAGCATGGCTCATTCGCACAGGCGTCTGTTTTACTTGCTCGCATGACCACGACGAGCAGCCGCACCCTTGCGACCGAGGCGATGATGACGCCCGGTGCTCGTTGCATGTGTCGAATGTGTGACCGCTGAGGGCCCCTGTTCCGAGCCTCGCGCCCCGAAGCGAGACCAACAGCGCCGACAAGTCCCCTTCCGGACCGGCCGCTCCGCCCCGCGTCACCGACCCCCCGAGCAGCACTCCAGCGCCTGGGGGCAGTCTCTGCCGCGTTCCGCAATCAATTGCCGTGCCCGGCACCCCACTGCCGCGCACTCGACAGTGACGGAAACCCCTGTGATCACCACTACGGGCCTGACAAAGGTCTACCGCTCACGCGGCCGCGAGGTCACCGCCCTCGACGGCGTCGACCTGCATGTGCGGGAAGGCGAGGTGTACGGCGTCCTCGGCCAGAGCGGCGCCGGAAAATCGACCCTGATCCGCTGCGTCAACCTCCTTGAGCGCCCCACCTCCGGCACGGTCACCGTGGCCGGCCAGGACCTCACCGCCCTCGCCGGGCGGGGACCGCGCGCGGGATCCGCGCTGCGCCAGGCGCGCAGCCGCATCGGCATGGTCTTCCAGCACTTCAACCTGCTGTCCTCGCGCACCGTGCAGGCCAATGTCGAACTGCCGCTGGAAATCCTCGGCCTGGCCGGAAAGGAGCGCAGCCGCAAGGCGCTTGAGCTGCTGGACCTGGTCGGCCTCGCCGACAAGGCCAAGGCGTACCCCGCCCAGCTCTCCGGCGGCCAGAAACAGCGCGTCGGCATCGCCCGCGCCCTGGCCGGCGACCCCAAGGTGCTGCTCTCCGACGAGTCGACCTCCGCGCTCGACCCGGAGACCACCCGCTCCATCCTGGGGCTGCTGCGCGACCTCAACCAGCAGCTGGGCCTGACCATCCTGCTCATCACCCATGAAATGGACGTGGTCAAGACGATCTGCGACTCGGCGGCCCTGATGAAGAACGGCCGCGTCATGGAGTCCGGCACCGTCGCCGAACTGCTCGCCACCCCCGGCTCCGAGCTGGCCCGCGAGCTCTTCCCGGTCGGCGGCGAACCCTCCGGCCCGGACCGCACCGTCGTGGACGTCACCTTCCACGGCGAGGCGGCCACCCAGCCGGTCATCTCCCAGCTGTCCCGTACCTACAACATCGACATCTCGATCCTGGGCGCCGCGATGGACACCATCGCCGGCAAGCAGGTCGGCCGGATGCGCATCGAACTGCCCGGCCGGTTCGAGGAGAACGTCGTCCCCATCGGCTTCCTGCGCGAGCAGGGACTCCAGGTCGACGTGGCCGACCTCGCGGATGCGACGGCCGTGACGGACGTGACCGACGCCGCCGAGGCGCTCACCCGGGAAGGTGCCAAGTGACCTGGTCCGAAATGCAGCCGCTGCTGCGTGACGCCTGTCTGGACACCCTCTTCATGGTGTGGTGGTCCACCGTCTACACGGTGCTCGGCGGCCTGCCGCTGGGCATCCTGCTCTACCTCACCGACCGCGGCGGGCTGCTGCGCAATGTCGTCGTCAACAAGGCCGTCGGCGCCGTCGTCAACATCGGCCGCTCGGTGCCCTTCATCATCCTGATCGTCTGGCTGATCCCCTTCACCCGGCTGGTGATCAACACCTCCATCGGGCCCAGCGCGGCCGTGGTGGCCCTCACCATCGGCGCCATCCCCTTCTTCGCCCGGCTGGTGGAGACCTCGCTGCGCGAGGTCGACCACGGCCTGATCGAAGCCGTGCAGGCCATGGGCGGCGGCACCTGGACCGTCATCTTCAAGGTGCTGCTCCCGCAGGCCCTGGCCTCCCTGGTGGCCGGCCTGACCACCACCGTGATCGCCCTGATCGGCTACTCCGCCATGGCCGGCGCCGTCGGCGGCGGCGGACTCGGCCAGGTCGCCATCAACTACGGCTACCAGCGCCAGGAACACGGCCTGATGAACATCACCATCGTGCTGCTGGTCGTCATTGTGACGATCGTTCAGCTCGCCGGTGACCTGACCGTGCGGCGCCTGGCCCGGCGCACCGGACGGCAGACGGCACCCGTGGGCGTACGCCGCCTGTGGAGCGCCAACCGCAAGCCGGGCCAGCTCAAGACCGAGGTCGGCGAGGCCGCCCCCGAGGCCGGCTGACCCCGACGGGCTCACCGCCCACACCCCACGAGCCCGGACCCTTTGCCGGGCACATCACTCGTGAAACGGAAAGAGGCACTCTTCGTGCGTACCACCATCAAGATCAGCGCCACCCTGGCCGCGGCCGCCGCGCTCACCCTGGGCCTGAGCGCCTGCAGCGCCCCCTCCGACTCCTCGTCCTCCGGCCGCTCCGAGAAGCACGGCAAGGACGCCGACCCCAAGGCCACCCTGGTCATCGCCGCCAGCCCCACCCCGCACGGCGACATCCTCAACTTCGTCCGCGACCACCTGGCGGCGAAGGCCGGCCTCAAGCTCCAGGTCAAGGAGCTCAACGACTACAACCTGCCCAACACCGCCACCCAGAGCGGCGATGTGGACGGCAACTTCTTCCAGCACAAGCCGTACCTCGACGACTTCAACAAGAAGAACAAGACCGACATCGTGCCGGTGGTCAACGTCGAGATCGAGCCGCTGGGCCTGTACTCCAAGAAGGCCAAGAAGACCTCCGAGCTCGGCGACGGCGCCACCATCGCGGTGCCCAACGACGCCACCAACGAAGGCCGCGCCCTGAAGCTGCTGGCCGACAACGGCGTCATCAAGCTCAAGGACGGCGTGGGCAGCAACGCCACCCTGGCCGATATCCAGGACAAGAAGGGCATCAAGTTCACCGAACTCGAGGCCTCCCAGATCCCGGCCCGCCTGGCCGACGTGGACGCCGCCGTCATCAACGGCAACTTCGCCATCGGCGCCAAGCTCAACCCGGCCAAGGACTCCATTGCCCTGGAGAAGGCGGAGAACAACCCCTACGCCAACTTCCTGGCCGTCAAGCGCGGCAATGAGTCCGACCCGCGCATCGTGACGCTCGCCAAGCTCCTCAACTCCGACGAGGTCAAGACTTTCATCGAGCAGAAGTTCAGCGGCGCCGTCATCCCCGCCTTCGGCGCCGTCAAGAACTGAGCCCCGCCACGGCGTTGTCCCGGTACCGCGGCATCCGGCCGCGGCCCGGTCCGCCGGTCCGCCCCCCGGCCCGGAAACAACAGGCCACTTGGGCGGCCCGGACCGGCGCCGGGCGTAAATCGCCGGTAATCTCAGCCGCCTCGGCGGCCGCAGGCCCCGCACACGCACCGCGTGCTCGGGGCCGCCGCGCGTGGCACACCCGCCACCCATGCTGCATGCTGGTGCACCCGGGCCACACCCGATCGGACCACCGAGACCCACCCGAGCCCACCCTCCCCGCGCCTGAACGGCACGGGGGCCCCTCCGGCGTTGGAGCAGCGCATGACATCCACCTTTCCGGACATCTCCATCAGTACGGACCGGCTGGTGCTGCGCCCGTTCGACGCCTCGGACGTGCCCGCGCTCACCGAGATGATGAACGACGAACTCATCACCGCGTGGACCTCGGTACCGCACCCCTATACCACCGCGGACGCCCGCCAGTGGGCGCTGCGGCTGGCGCCCGCGGAGCGCGCCTCGGGGCGCGGAATCGTCTTTGCGGTCACCGAGTTCCTCACCCACCGCCTGGTCGGGGTCGTCCACCTGAAGAACACCGACTGGCACACCCTGGCCACCGAGGCCGCCTATGTCACCGCGCCCTGGGCCCGCGGCGAGGGCTACGCCTGCGAATCCGTCCTGGCCGTCGCCGAATGGCTCTTCCGCGACCAGAAGTTCGAGCGGCTGGAGCTGCGCACCGCGGCCGACAACACCGCCGCCCAGCAGGTCGCCCAGAAGACCGGCTGCATCAGCGAGGGCGTGCTGCGCAACGCCTGGATAGCCCGCAGCCGCACCGAGGACGGCGGCTGGACGGACATCCGTACCGACCTCATCGTCTGGAGCCTGCTGCCCGAGGACCTGGAAGAGGTACGCGAACAGCACACCGGCGGCAGCGGCTACGCCACCGCCTTCCCCGGCTGGCGATAAGGCCCTGCCCCGCTCCGCCCCGCCTCCGCGCGCCCCCGGCCGGAGCGGTGGTCCGTACCTGCCGGGGTACCCTCACCATGCCCGCCTCGCCGGCGGACCGCGCGTTGCCGGACAAGCCCCAGGAGACAGACGACGATGGCCGACCGGGTCACGGTGATCGGGTGGGACGGCTCACCGCTGACGGACGCGGCCCGCTCGGCCGTGGGCGCCGCCACTCTGGTAGCCGGAGCCGCCCACCACCTGGCGCTCCCCGAGATACCGCCCGCCGCCGAGCGCATCCGGCTGGGTAGCGTCGGCCTGGCCGCCCGCCGCATCGCCCAGCACCGCGGCACCGCCGTGGTGTTCGCCGACGGCGACCCCGGCTTCTTCGGCGTGGTCCGCACCCTGCGCGCGCCCGAACACGGCCTGGAGGTCGAGGTGGTACCGGCCGTCTCCTCGGTCGCCGCCGCCTTCGCCCGCGCCGGAATGCCCTGGGACGACGCCCGGATCGTGGTCGCCCACCCCCGTGAGCTGCGCCGGGCCGTCAACGTCTGCCGCGCCTTCACCAAGGTCGCCGTGCTCACTTCGCCCGGCGCCGGCCCCGCCGAACTCGCCCTGCTGCTGGGCCCCGTCCACCGCACCTTTGTCATCTGCGAGGAACTGGGCACCGACCGCGAACGCGTCACCGTGCTGACCTCGGACAAGGCCGCCGACCACGCCTGGCGGGACCCCAATGTGGTCATCGTCATCGGCGGCACCGGCGCGGCCGAGGTCCCCGGCGCCCCGCCCCGGCAGCGCGCGACCGGCCACTGGCTGGCCGGCCGGGACCCCGGGCACTACCCGGGCGTACGCGGCTGGGCGCTGCCCGCCGACGCCTACGGCACCCCGCCCGGCGAGGGCGAGACCACCGAACTGCGGGCCGCCCAACTCGCCCGGCTGGGACCACGGGTGGGCGACCTGGTCTGGGACATCGGCTCCGGCAGCGGAGCCGCCGCCGTCGAGGCGGCCCGCTTCGGCGCCGCCGTCATCGCCGTCGACCGGGACCCGGACGCCTGCGGGCGCGCCACCGCGGTCGCCCGCCACTTCGGGGTCCAGCTCCAGGTGGTGCACGGCACCGCGCCGCAGATCCTGGAGGACCTGCCGGAACCCGATGTGGTGCGGGTCGGGGGCGGCGGCGCCGCCGTCGTCGCCGCCTGCGCCGACCGGCGCCCCGAGCGCATCGTGGCGCACGCCGCCACCCGCGACGAGGCCGAGGCCATCGGCCGTGCCCTGGCCGAGGGCGGATACGCCGTGGAATGCGCCCTGTTGCAGTCCGTGGAGTTGGACACAACCCAGTGGAACGAGCGCGAGCGCGCCGTAGCCTTCCTGCTGAGCGGCCGTCGCAGCCACCCGTGATCGCGACCGGCCGGGCGGAGGGTAGGCTGGCGGACCGTTGTGCGGCCGCCCGGTGTCCGACACCACAGTCACCAATGTCCCGGACGCGCCTCCGTTTTGGCGGAGCGCACGGCAGGGTGGCACCGGGTGGCACACAACGTGCCGCGAGACTTGGACGCTCGTTCTTGCTATGGGCGTGAGCGGTTGGAAGGAGCACTACCGATGGGCGAGGGATACGCATGACCGACACCGGCCGGTTCCCGGGAGAGGGACAGCCGGAGAACGCAGGCGCGACGCCCGGGCACCCGGACTCCGGAGACGCCGCGACTCCTGCCAGAACCGGACTTCCTTCCACCTACAGCTTTCTTGACTCCGGGGACTCCACGGACGATGACGACCTGCTGCTGATGCCGGGCGCCCAGGGTGCCTGGATCGAGCAGCCCCAGGCCGGCACGCAGGAGACGGGCGGCCAGGACGAGCCGCATACGCCGCCCGCCGCGCCCCGGCGCCCGCTGCACATGGGTCCGCCGGTGCCGGACAACTCGGGTGGCGTGGTGCGCTCCCTCGCCGACCGTGGCCCCGCCACCTCGCCGCAGCCGGTCGGCTCTCCCGTTCCGCAGCCCACGGTGCAGGCTCCGGCCGCCGAATACCCGGAGGTTCCGGGCCCCGAGGCACAGCCGGTGCCGCCGGCCCCCGCCGCCGAGACTCCGGCGCAGCCCGGCATATGGGACGCCCAGCCGCAGCAACCGGTGCCCGCCGAGGCCCCCGCTCCCGTACCCGCCGCCCGGACCGAGGCGCCCGCGCCGGCGCCCGCCGAGCCGGCGGAAGCCTTCGTTCCGGCCCAGAACGCCGGCGACGCCGTTGCCGCCGAGCAGCCAACCGCCGCCGCCGCGGCGCCCGCTGACGCCCCGCAGGAGGCGGCGGCCCAGGCTGTGGCCCAGGACATTGCCCCGGTACCCGGACAGCCGGGACCGGCCGAGCCGCCGGCGGCGCCCGCCGCGGGCGGCCCCGAGAGCGCGCCGCAGGCGGTCGCGCCGGAGCAGCCCACGCAGGCCGTGGTGGAGCAGGCCGTCGCCGCGCCGGCACCGGCGAGCCCCGCCGCGCCGGCCCAGGAACCTGTTGTTGCCGCCGAGGCCGCGCCGGAGCCCGTCACGGTCCCGGCCGCCGAGACCCCGGAGCCCGTCGCCGAGCCCGTGGCCGTCACCGCCGAGCCGGTCATGACGCCCGCCGAAATCCCCGCCGGCATCGACGAGTCCGCCGCCGCGCGGCAGCCGGCCGTGGACGGCGCGGCCCCGGCACCGTCTCCCGCCGTCGAGGCGGCCGGTGATGTGCCGCAGCACGCACCCGTGGCGCCGTCGCCGGCCGTCGCCGAACCGCAGCCGGCCGTGCCCGCGCCGGTGGCGGAGGCCGCCCAGGCCCAACTCGCCGCTCCCGCCGAGGAGATCGCCGAGCCCGCCCCGGCCGTTGTGGAGCCGGTGGCGCAGCCGGCCCCCGAGGCCGTCGCTCCGCAGGTCCAGCCGGTTCCGCCGGTCGCCGAGGACGCCTTGGCGGAACAGGCGGTGCCGCAGGCCCCCGAGACCGTCAGCGCGGAACCGGCCCCGCCGGTTCCGGACGTCGCCGCCCAGCCCGTCACCGTCCCGGCCGCCGGTCCGGAAGCAGTGGTTCCGGCACCCTCGGCCGTCGCTGAGCAGCAGGCCGCCGCGCCTGCCGCCATCGAGCACACCAGGGCCGCGGACGCCGCCCCGGCCGCCGAACCGGTCATCGCCCCGGAGCCGGTCGCCACCCCGGAACCGGCCGCGGCCGCCATGCCGGCCGCCGTCGCCGAACCGGCTGCCGCCACCGTTCCCGACGCCGAACCGGTTCCCGCCGTCGAGCAGGCCCCGGCCGCCGCCGAGCCCGCACCGGTGGCCGCGCAGCCGGAGCCGGCCGAGGCCCCCGCGCCGCAGCCGGCCGAGCCGGAAGCCGCCCCGGCCGCCGAGCCCGCCGCGCCCGTCGTCGAGACCACCCAGCCGGAGACCCAGGACGAGCCGCAGCAGCCGGCCGCCCCGGACACCGCCGAGCAGGAGGCGGCCGAACCGGTGGCCACCGAACCCCCGGCTCCGGCCTACGACGACACCGAACGGGCCGCCGTCCACCGGGTCATCCGCGAACGCCGGGACATCCGCAACGGCTTCCGCACCGACGCCATCCCGCACGATGTGCTGCTGCGCGTCCTGGAGGCCGCGCACACCGCGCCCAGCGTCGGGCACTCCCAGCCCTGGGACTTCGTGGTCATCCGCTCCGCCGAGACCCGCAAGGCGGTACACGAACTCGCCACGCGACAGCGGCAGGCGTACGCGCAGTCGCTGCCCAAGGCCCGGGCCAAGCAGTTCAAGGAACTGAAGATCGAGGCCATCCTCGAGACCCCGGTCAACATCGTGGTCACCGCCGACCCGACCCGGGGCGGCCGCCACACCCTCGGCCGGCACACCCAGCCGCAGATGGCTCCGTACTCCTCCGCGCTCGCGGTCGAGAACCTCTGGCTCGCGGCCCGCGCCGAGGGGCTCGGCGTCGGCTGGGTCAGCTTCTTCGACGAGCGCGAACTGGTCCGCGAACTCGAGCTGCCCGACCACCTCGAGATCGTGGCCTACCTGTGCATCGGCTATGTGGACGAGTTCCCCGACGAGCCCGAGCTGATGCAGGCGGGCTGGGCCAAGCGCCGCCCGCTGTCCTGGGTCGTCCACGAGGAGACCTACGGCCGGCGCGCCCTGCCCGGCGAGGACCCGCACGACCTGCTCGCCGAAACCCTGCGCGGCATCCGCCCGCTGGACGCCAAGGCGCTCGGCGAGGCGTGGGAGCGGCAGAAGCGGATGACCAAGCCGTCCGGCGCGCTGGGCATGCTGGAGATCATCTCCGCCCAGCTGTGCGGCCTGTCCCGCAAGTGCCCGCCGCCCATCCCCGAGCCCGCCGCGGTCGCCATCTTCGCCGGGGACCACGGGGTGCACGCCCAGGGCGTCACGGCCTGGCCGCAGGAGGTCACCTCACAGATGGTGGCCAACTTCCTGGGCGGCGGGGCGGTCTGCAACGCCTTCGCCAACCAGGTCGGTGCCGAGGTGTGCATCGTGGATGTCGGCGTGGCCGCCGAACTCCCCGCCACCACCGGCCTGCTGCCCCGCAAGGTCCGGGCTGGCACGGCGGACTTCACCACCGGCCCCGCGATGACCCGCGAAGAGGCGCTGCGCGCCATCGAGGTGGGCATCGAAACCGCCCGGGACCTGGTCACCGCGGGCAACAAGGCACTGCTGACCGGTGAGATGGGCATCGCCAACACCACGGTGTCAGCCGCCCTGATCTCCGTCTACACCGGCACCGACCCGGCCGAGGTCACCGGCCGCGGCACCGGTATCAACGACGAGATGCACGCCCGCAAGATCGACGTGGTCCGGCGCGCGCTGGAACTGCACCAGCCCGACCTCAAGGACCCGATCGGGGTGCTGGCGGCCGTCGGCGGACTGGAGCACGCCGCCCTGGTGGGCCTGATCCTGGGCGGCGCCTCCCTGCGCACCCCGGTGATCCTGGACGGCGTCAGCGCCGGAGCCGCCGCGCTGGTCGCCCGGGCCATCGCCCCCGAGGCGCTGGCCGCCTGTATCGCGGGCCACCGTAGCGCCGAACCCGGCCATGTCGCGGCGCTCACCAAACTGGGGCTACGCCCGCTGGTCGACCTGGACCTGCGGCTGGGCGAGGGCACCGGTGCCTTGCTGGCCCTGCCGGTGGTGCAGAGCGCGGCCCGCGCCATGCATGAGGTCGCCACTTTCGACACCGCCGGCGTCACCGAGAAGAGCTGACGGCGGCAGAGCGTCCGCCGGCCGCCCGAACCGGCGGCAGGAGAAGGGGCGGTACGAGCCCGGCCGGGCCCGTACCGCCCCGTCCCCTACCCACCCGACCGGCACCGCCCCATAGGGTGTCCCCGGGGGCCGTGCCCCATCCCACCGCCGCTCCACTGTCGCAGCGGCGAGCGCAGCGCACATGTACGAGGAGAGCCGCACCGCCATGGCCGAGCATGCCGAGCACGCCCCATCCGCTGCGCCCGCCTACCCGGTTGGACTGCGCCTGGCCGGACGGCGGGTGGTCGTCCTGGGCGCGGGCCAGGTCGCCCAGCGCCGGCTGCCCGCCCTGCTGGCCGCCGGCGCCGACGTCCTGCTGATCTCGCCGTCCGCCACCCCCTCGGTGGAGGCGATGGCCGAGACCGGCGAACTGCGCTGGGAACGCCGCCGCTACCGCGAGGGCGATCTCGAAGGCGCCTGGTACGCGCTGATCACCACCGATGACGACAAGGCCAACCAGGCCGCGTCCGCCGAGGCCGAGGCCCGCCGGGTCTGGGCGGTACGCAGCGACGACGCGGCGGCCGCCTCCGCCTGGACCCCTGCCACCGGCCGCAGCGAGGGCGTCACCGTGGCGGTGCTGACCGGACAGGACCCCCGCCGCTCCGCCGCCGTACGGGATGCCATCGTCGAGAGCCTGCGCGACGGCTCGCTGACCGCACCGCACTACCGGGCTCGTCCCGGCGCCGGAACCGGGCATGTCGCCCTGGTCGGCGGCGGACCCGGCGACCCCGATCTGATCACTGTGCGCGGCCGCCGCCTGCTCGCCGAGGCCGATGTGGTCATCGCCGACCGGCTCGGCCCCCGCGACCTGCTCGATGAACTCCCCCCGCATGTCCAGGTGATCGACGCGGCGAAGATCCCCTACGGCCGGTTCATGGCCCAGGAGGCCATCAACAACGCGCTCATCGAACACGCCAGAGCGGGCAAGACGGTGGTCCGGCTCAAGGGCGGCGACCCCTATGTCTTCGGCCGCGGCATGGAGGAGGCGCAGGCCCTGGCCGAACACGGCATCCCCTGCACCGTGGTGCCCGGCATCTCCAGCTCCATCAGCGTGCCCGGCGCGGCCGGCATCCCCGTCACCCACCGGGGCGTATCCCATGAGTTCACCGTCGTCAGCGGCCATGTGGCCCCCGACGACCCCCGCTCACTGGTCGACTGGCAGGCACTCGCCGCGCTCCGTGGCACCCTGGTGCTGCTGATGTCGGTGGCCAACATCGGCGCCATCGCCGCCACCCTGATCCGGCACGGACGCCCCGTCGGCACCCCCGTCGCGGTGATCCAGGAGGGCACCACGGCCGCCCAGCGCCGTCTTGACGCCACCCTGGAGAACGTGGGGGAGCGGGTCGGCACCGAGGGCATACGCCCGCCCGCCGTGATCGTGATCGGCGACGTCGTCACCGTCGGCCCGGAAACCGGCCGCTAGCAGCACCGTTCGCATCCACCAAGGCAAGGCAGTAACCCGTGGCCGACCTCATCACCATCGACGACCCCGACGACCCGCGCCTGCACGACTACACCGGGCTCACCGACGTCGAACTGCGGCGCCGCCGCGAGCCCGCCGAGGGCCTGTTCATCGCCGAGGGCGAAAAGGTCATCCGCCGTGCCCGGCACGCCGGATACGCGATGCGGTCGATGCTGCTGACCCCCAAGTGGGTCGATGTGATGCGCGATGTCATCGAGGAGAGCCCGACCCCGGTCTACACCGTGACCCCCGACCTCGCCGAGCGGGTGACCGGCTATCACGTGCACCGCGGGGCCCTGGCCTCCATGGCCCGCAAGCCCCTGCCCCAGGCCGCCGAACTGCTGCGCACCGCCCGGCGCGTGGCGGTCATGGAAGCGGTGAACGACCACACCAACATCGGAGCGATCTTCCGCAGCGCTGCCGCCCTGGGCATGGACGCCGTGCTGCTCTCCCCGGACTGCGCCGACCCGCTCTACCGGCGGTCGGTCAAGGTCTCCATGGGCGCCGTCTTCTCGGTGCCCTACGCCCGGCTGGAGAGCTGGCCGCAGGACCTCGAGACGGTACGCGCGGCCGGTTTCCGGGTACTCGCCCTCACCCCCGACGCCAAGGCCGTCCCCATGGACGTCGCGGCCCCGCACCGGCTGGAACGGGTAGCCCTGATGCTGGGCGCGGAAGGCGACGGACTGTCGACGCGGGCCCTGCGGGCGGCGGACGAATGGGTCCGCATCCCCATGGCCCACGGCGTCGACTCGCTCAATGTGGGCGCGGCGGCGGCCGTCGCCTTCTACGCGGTGGCCTCCGGGCGCCCGCAGGACTGAGCCACCGCGGGGCAGGAACGCCCCGTGCCGGACTGCTTCTTGGGGCCCTGGCAGCCCTGCGCCGCCGCGATGCCCAAGGCCACCAGCAGCGTCACCACCACAAAGACGATCAGCCGCTGCCGCAGCAGCCGCCGGTCGGGCCCCCGCCGGGGCGCGGCCGCGCCGGAACGGGAGCCGGTACGCGCCGCCGGCCGTGCCCCGCCGCGCCCCGCGGGCCGTTTGGGTCCCTGTGGCCCCTGCGGACGGGATGCGGGACGAGGAACCGCGGGGCGCGGCACGGTGGCCTCGGCCGGCTGCGGTTCGGTGCGCTGCTCCGCGTACTCCTCGGCTCGCCGGCCGGCCGGCCGTTCCGGCGTCCGGCGCACCGGTGACCGGCGGCCCTCCGGCAGGCCGTGCGCCTCACGGGCCGCGATCTCCTTCAGCCGCAAGGACAGTTGGAGGGTGCTGGGCCGCTCCTCCGGATCCTTGGCCAGACAGGCGTGCACCAGCGGGGCCAGTGCGTCCGGCACGCCCAGCAGCTGCGGTTCCTCGTGCACCACGCGGTAGAGCATGACCTCCGAACTGCCTTGTCCGAAGGGCGAGTCCGCGGTGCAGGCATAGGCCAGAGTGGCGCCCAGCGCGAAGACGTCGGTGGCCGGCGTGACCGTGGCGCCGCGCACCTGCTCGGGCGCCAGGAAGCCGGGCGAGCCGACGGCCGTGCCCACATGCGTCAGGGTGCTGGCACCGGTCGCCCAGGCGATGCCGAAGTCAATGATCCGGGGGCCCTTGGGGGAGAGCAGGATGTTCGACGGCTTCAGATCGCGGTGCACCACCCCGGCGTCGTGCACCGCCAGCAGTCCCTCCGCCAACGCGGCCCCGATGGAGGCCGTCTGAGCCGCCGACAGCGGCCCTTCCTCGTTGACCTTGTCGTGCAGTGAGGGGCCGGGCACATACTGGGTGGCGAACCACGGCCGCTCCGCGTCCAGATCCGCAGCCACCAGCCGTGCCGTACAGCCGCCCCGGATCCGCCGCGCGGCCGACACCTCGCGCGCGAACCGCGAACGGAACTCCTGGTCCTCGGCGAGATCCGGCCGGATCACCTTCAGCGCCACCCGCTGGCCGCGCCGGTCCGAGCCCAGGTACACCACGCCCATGCCGCCCGCTCCCAGCCGGCGGTGAAGCCGGAACGAGCCGACGACTCGCGGGTCCTCGCGCCGGAGCCGCATCATCGTCATCTTCATCCCCGCTGCCGGTCCGTCTGACGAGCCACAGCTTACGGACTGACGGCCAGGCGTGCTGAGAGGCGGCGCATGCGTCGGCAAGGGGATTGTCAGTGGGCCGTGGGAACCTCGGAGAGCGGTCATGGAGCGGGAGCTACGCGGCCGGGGGGATGAGGCATGTCCTCAAACAGCAGACAGTAAAGGGGGATTGATGCCATGAAGGGCGACCGGGTGGAGATCGTGGTGGACGCCGGAGCCACGACTCGAACGTATGAAATGGTGGCCAGCAAGGCGGGCCGCAAAGTGAAGATCACCACCCATGGCGATGTCATGGAGGTGAGCGAACTCACTAGGGGTGGCACGGTCGTTCGCGTTGCGCGCTTTATGACCGCCCGGGTGGTGGCTCTGGTGGAACGGCCGGCCGGCAGAACGCGCCGGACCAGCGCTCGCGGGCCGGCGCGCGCTCCTTCGGCGACCCCCCAGGGGGCGAACGCGCCGATCTCCACCCAGGGGAGTAGCCCGGCCGAGGCCGCGTCATCCTCCGGGAGGCCGTGCAAGGGGTACGCGGGCATGACGCCCTCGCCCGCGGCGGCACCTAGTGTGGGATTCAAGCGGCGGGCGTATCACTCGTCCCCCGAGGTCAGACGCCCGTCGCTGCCGGACTTCACCACTTGGGGCACGGCAGGGGCACACCAGGGGCCGAGCACGTCGGGAGAGGGACGATGGCGCAGAAGGGGCCACGGTCGGTCCGCACGCCCGGCCGGGCGTACGGAGCGGAGGCCGCGGACGCCTTTGGGCAGCCGTCGGAGACTCGCCATCCACTGGTCGCCCTGGTGATGGTGCTGCCGTTCGCGGTGCTCCTCGCCGTGCTCTTCGGCGGCTGGGATGCCGTCGTCACTCAAGCGTCGTCCGTGGTCGGCCTGCTGGGGCGCTGAGCGCTCCGGACCCGGGAGAGCGGCCCGGGTCGGGGACGAGCCGGCCATAACCCCGTGGGGACGGGGGTGCGGCGGACGGCACCGCCGGCCGGGTACCTGGGGAGGTACCCGGCCGGTCCTCAACTCCCGGGCAGGGCAGGCCGGACGTGCAACCGGACATGCAAAAGGCCGCGGACCGGAGCTCAACGCCCCGGCCCACGGCCGATGATGTGCGCGATACTGGGATTGAACCAGTGACCTCTTCCGTGTCAGGGAAGCGCTCTCCCGCTGAGCTAATCGCGCGGAAAGGTCGGTGAAGACCCTGGTGGACGATACTGGGATTGAACCAGTGACCTCTTCCGTGTCAGGGAAGCGCTCTCCCGCTGAGCTAATCGTCCGGGATGTCGCGTGCGCGATACTGGGATTGAACCAGTGACCTCTTCCGTGTCAGGGAAGCGCTCTCCCGCTGAGCTAATCGCGCAGAAGGGTCGGTGAAGACCCTGGTGGACGATACTGGGATTGAACCAGTGACCTCTTCCGTGTCAGGGAAGCGCTCTCCCGCTGAGCTAATCGTCCTTGGAGGTGGAGACGGGATTTGAACCCGTGTAGACGGCTTTGCAGGCCGTTGCCTCGCCTCTCGGCCACTCCACCAACAGAGCGGGGGGTCGGGAAGATCCCCCACAGAGCGGACGACGAGATTCGAACTCGCGACCCTCACCTTGGCAAGGTGATGCTCTACCAACTGAGCCACGTCCGCATGCCTCCCCCGGACCAGGTCCGAGAGCTGCTCTCGCCGTTTCGCTTCCGCGTCCCGGCGACGTGTTGAACTCTAGCGGATTCCAGCGCCAGCTCAAATTCCGTTTCCGCAGCGTGCTGCCCTGTTCGCCGGCCCGCCCGGCCCCGGTGACCGCGCCATAGACTCGTTGACGTGCACCACCTGCCTCCGATGGCCCGCTTCGGCGGCCTCCTCGCCACCGATCTGCGCGATGTCACCAGCGACCCCGAAGCCCTGGAATCCACGGGCTGGTGGGCGGTGGTCGCCGACTTCGAAGGCGGCCTGAGCTGTGCCCGCTTCGCGGACGTACGGCCGGACCCGGCACCCGGACCCACGTCCGGCCGGTGGCTCGGCCCGTACCAGGAGAGCTGGACCACCTCGCTGGACCGCGCCGCCTATACCGCGGGCGTACGGCGCATCCGTGAACACATAGCGGCGGGCGAGGTCTACCAGGCCAACCTCTGCCGGGTACTGAGTGCTCCGCTGCCCGACCCGGGCGCCGCAGATGTGGATGCCCTCACCGCCCTGCTGGCGCACGGGAACCCCGCGCCGTTCGCAGGAACGATTCGGCTGCCCGCCCACGGCCTGGAGGTGGCCACCGCCTCGCCCGAGCTCTTCCTGCGCAGGCAAGGACGCACCATCGAGTCCGGGCCGATCAAGGGCACCGGCCGCACCGCCGCCGACCTGCTGGAGAAGGACTACGCCGAGAACGTGATGATCGTGGACCTGGTCCGCAACGATCTCGGCCGGGTCTGCGCCACCGGATCGGTCAGCGTGCCCGGCCTCTGCGTCACCGAACCCCATCCCGGCCTGGTGCACCTGGTTTCCACCGTGCGCGGCGAGCTGGCGGACGGGGCGGGCTGGGCCGAGCTGCTGGCCGCCACCTTCCCGCCCGGCTCGGTCACCGGCGCACCCAAGGCCAGCGCGCTGCGGATCATCGACTCCTTGGAGACCTCGCCGCGCGGGCCCTACTGTGGAGGAATCGGCTGGGTGGACGCCGACCGGGGCACCGGTGAGCTGGCCGTCGGCATCCGCACCTTCTGGATCGACCGCACCGCACCCGGCGGCGCGGCACTGAAGTTCGGTACCGGAGCCGGCATCACCTGGGGCTCCGACCCGGAGCTGGAATGGGCCGAGACCGAACTCAAGGCAGCCCGCCTGCTCGCGATAGCTTCACAGGCTTCCCAGGCACATCGGCCGCTCGGAGGGACGAAACGGTGACCATTTGGCTCAATGGCGCACTCCGCGACGAGAGCAGCGCCTTTGTCTCGGTCTTCGATCACGGTCTCACGGTCGGCGACGGGGTCTTCGAGACCGTCAAGACCGTTCACGGGCGCCCCTTCGCCCTGACCCGCCACCTCATCAGACTCGCCACATCCGCCCGTGGTCTCGGTCTGCCCGAGCCGGATCCGGAGGAGGTGCGCCGGGCCTGCGCCGCCGTGCTGGAAGCCAACCCCATGCCGCTGGGCCGGCTGCGCATCACCTACACCGGCGGAATCTCCCCACTGGGTTCCGACCGCGGCAGCACCGGCCCCACTCTGCTGGTCGCCCTGGGCGAGACCCTGCGGCGGCCGGACACCACGGGCGTGATCACCGTTCCCTGGACGCGCAATGAGCGCGGTGCCCTGGCCGGCCTGAAGTCCACCTCGTACGCCGAGAATGTGATCGCGCTCGCCAGGGCCCAGCAGCAGGGCGCCAGCGAGGCCCTGTTCGCCAACACCGCCGGAGCCCTGTGCGAGGGCACCGGCTCCAATGTCTTCGTCGTCCTGGACGGCGAGCTGCACACCCCGCCGGTCAGCTCCGGCTGTCTGGCCGGCATCACCTGCGCCCTGGTCGTGGAGTGGGCCGGCGCCAGGGAGACCGACCTGCCCATGGACGCCCTGGACCGGGCCGAGGAAGTCTTCCTGACCTCCAGCCTGCGGGACGTCCAGGCCGTGCACGCTGTCGACGGCCGCCGGCTGCCCGGCGCCCCGGGCCCGGTGACCGTCAAGGCCATGCGGATCTTCGAGGAGCGCTCCGCCGCCGACATCGATCCCCTGCCCTGACCCGGCAAGGCCCGACCGGACAGGACCTGATCCGACAAAGCCCGTGACGCGGCCCGGGCGGGCCCGGTACAACATCACCGTGACCACCACCCTGCGCCCCACCACGCCCGAGCAGCGCACCGAGGACGGCGGCAGGTCCCGCTCGTACGACGTCTGTGTGAACGGCAGGCCCGTCGGCGGAGTGGACCTGTCCACACACCCCGGTTTCGGGCCGGCAATCGGCCGGATAGCCGGACTGGCCATCGACGAACGGGACCGGCACCGAGGACGCGGTACGGTCGCCGCCCTCGCCGCCGAGGAAGTGCTGCGCGGCTGGGGCTGCGAACGGGTCCAGGTCAGCGTCCCGGCCACCGCCAGGGCGGCCCTGGCCCTGGCCACAGCCCTCGGCTACACCGAGGACAGTCGGCGGCTGTCCAAAACGCTCACCACCGCACCCGCATTGCCCGCCGGCGCCGTGACCCGGCCCATGAGCCAGGAGGAGTTCCCCGCCTGGCAGGCGGCGGAGCTGGCGCACTACACCCGGCATTGGGCGGAACGCGGGGTGCCCCGCGCCCGGGCCGAGGACAAGGCCCGGCGTGACCACGCCGCCTTCCTGCCGCAGGGCGCGGCCACGCCCGGCACCGTCCTGCGCATCCTGGTCCACCGGGGTGCGGACGTCGGCACGCTCTGGCTGGCCACCCGGCTCGACGGCGGCGGCTATGTGCTGAGCGTGGAGGTGGCCGCCGGCCATCGGGGGCACGGCCACGGCCGGACCCTGATGCTGCTGGCCGAGCGCGAGACCCTGGCGGCCGGTGCCCGCCGGCTGGCCCTCAATGTCTTCACCACCAACACGGTGGCCCGGCGGCTGTACGAGTCACTGGGCTATCAGCCGACGGCCGTCAGTCTGCACAAGGCGCTGCTCTAGCCGGCCAGCAGCCGGTCGGCGATCTCCTCGATCCGCTCCCGCAGCCCCTCCTGGCTCTTGCCGCCGTCCAGCCGTTCGCCGCCGATGACATAGGTGGGGGTGCCGGTCACCCCGATCGCCTTGCCCTCGGCCTGGTCCGCGTCGACGACCAGCAGGTGCCGCCCGTCGATCAGCGCGGTGTCCATTTCCTCGGCGTCCAGGCCGAGCTCGCCCGCCACCTCGGTCAGGACCCGCTCGCCGCGCTCGCCCAGTTCCTCGGCGCGGGCCAGCACCGCCTCGACGTACGGCCAGCCCCGCCCCTGTACGGCCGCCTCCTCGGCGGCCTGGGCGGCGGCGTAGGCGTGCTTGTGCTTCTCCAGGGGGAAGTGCCGCAGCTGGATCTCCAGCCGGTCCCCGTAACGGGCGCGCAGGGCGCGGAGGTCGTCCAGGGCGGTCCGGCAGTCGGGGCACTGCAGCTCGCACCAGACGTCGAGTACGGCCCGGGGGGTGGTGGTCTCGCTCATGGGGCCAGTCTTCCAGCCCCGGCGGCCGGAGGAGATCTCGGTCCGGGGGAGGAGCACGACCCTGAACCGACCCGGAGTTCTCCCTGAGCCCCGCCGGGATCGTGGCCTGCGCCGCCGGCGCCGGTGCAGGATGGATGAAGATGACCGTCATCGGCAGGAGGACCGGATGCTGACCTCGACCGTATGCGCCGCGGTGTCCGCGGGCGGCCTGGGCATCGCCCTGCTGACCGCCTACCGCAAGCGCTTCCTCGCCGCGACCCGGATAGCGGCCTACTCCCTCATCCCCATCGGGCTGGTCATGACGGGGATCATCGACTGGGTCACCGGTCTGGTCTTCAAGCCCACCGTCTGGGCGGGCTTCGGCGTCCTCGCGCTGTCCGCCCTGCTGTTCATGGTGAGCAGGACGGCCGAGCGCCGCGGCGGCGGCAGCCGCAAGGAGCGCCGGGCGGCGGCCGCCGCGGGCCGTGAAGTGGCGGCCCCCGGAGCCTCGGCTCCATCCCTGGGGCCGGCGCGCCCGGCAGACCGCTCGAAGATCAAGTCCAAGCCACAATCGGCCGGTGACGACTTCTCAGACATCGAGGCGATTCTCAAGAAGCACGGAATCTGACAACTCCTGTACGTAACGCACAAGTTGTGAAGCCGCCATGGCGCCCTGCGCCATGATCTGCCGGAGATGAACAATGAACCGGCAGACACCGCCGAGGAATCCCGCGGCTGTCTATTCGCCCTGTCCCAGCCGCCATTGATGCTCTTCCTCACCCTGGTGGCCACGTTGATCCTGCTGACTGCCGTGCATGACCTGTACCGCTGGTGAGGCGCTCGCGCACTCCGTGGCCTCCCGGCGGCGTGCCCGGTAGGCGGCAACATGAAGCCGGTTGCCGCAGGTGCGGCCGTCGCAGTAGCGGCGGGAGCGGTTGCGGGACAGATCGACGAAGGCACGTCCGCAGCCCGGCCCCTGGCAGCGCCGCAGCCGCTCCCGTTCGCCTGCCACCAGCAGGAAGGCCAGCGCCATGCCGCCGTCCGCCGCCAGGTGCTGGGCCAGGGAAGCGCCCGGCGCGAAGTAGTGCACATGCCAGTCGTAGCCGTCGTGGTCGGTCAGCCGGGGCGTGGTGCCGGCCTCCGCGACCAGGGCGTTGAGCAGCTCGGCGGCCCGGTGCGGGGCCGGGGTGTCAAAGATCCGGGCGAGCCGGTCCCGCACCGACCGCACGGCGGCCAGGTCCTTCTCCCGGAGGTCCTCCGCGCCCCGGATGCCATGGCGCTGGACAAAGGCCCGCAGCGAGGCCAGGTCCGGCAGGCCGTCGCGGGCCGTGCCGTCCGGGGCCGGGGGAGAGCCCGGCCCGGTGTTGAGCAGATCGACGACGGTATTGAGCGCGTACCGGGTGTCGTGGTTGATCAGCACGGTTCGTTCGCTCCCTGGCCAGGCGGATAGGGCGGCAACTGTTCGATTGCGGCCACCGACCTTACTGGCTTCCGCGCCGTCCGAAAGCGCCGATGCCGCCGCCGTGCTCCTCCACGGCGGCGGCATCGGCGAGATGCCCTATGCGAGACGAATGCGAGATGAGTGCGTGAGTGGTGCGCCCCGCCTCCCCGAGTGGGCGGTGCGCTTCCCGGGCGCCGGTCTAGCTCTCGGCCAGGATGTGCGAGAGCTCGGTGTCCAGGTCGAAGTGCCGGTGCTCGGTGCCCGGCGGGACGGCGGCGTCGGTTCGCTTCAGGAACGACTCCAGGGCTCGCGCCGGAGCCTCCAGCAGGGCCTCGCCCTCGGGAGAGCTCAGCGCGATGCACACGACGCCCTGGCCGTGGCTGCGGGACGGCCATACACGGACGTCGCCGGTGCCGGTGGGCCGGTGCAGGCCCTCGGCGAGCAGGTCCCGGGCGAAGACCCATTCGACCGTTTCTTCGGCTCCGGTGTGGAAGGTGGCGTGCACCGCATACGGATCGGAAGTGTCGTACCGCAGACCTGCGGGTACAGGCAGTGACGATTCGCTCGACACAACGAGGCGCAGGTGCAGCTCACAGCTGACCGTGGTGTTCATAAGCGCCAGGGCCTTTCGCTCAGTGTGCGCTCGGGGATTCGCACGTCGGCGAAATCGACATGCCACCTACGGTGCCGTTGTAAACCCCTCTGACCGTTTTGACAGTGTTCGTATACCCCGGACGGCCGACCGTCTTCGCCGCCGAAGCGCCCATTCCGGTGAGATCCGGCAGCCGCCGATTTACCGGCGGCCCGGTTACTCGGCGTGACGGTCGGTGCGTCATGGTGCCGGGGTGGTTCTGGGTAGGGCCTGACATGGGGTAATGTTTGCGGTGCGCCCGGGCGATTAGCTCAGCGGGAGAGCGCTTCGTTCACACCGAAGAGGTCACTGGTTCGATCCCAGTATCGCCCACCATGAACCGAGGGTTCGTGAGGTCAAGTACCTTGCGGACCCTCGGTTTTTCGTATGCGCTGACGGCATGGCCCGCCACCACTACCGCTTCCACGACGACTGGCCGCTGGACGCGCCCCCGGACACGGTCTACCGCCTCCTGGAGGACGCCCCGCGCTATCCCTCCTGGTGGCCGCAGATCAGAGCGGTGACCGTGCACCCCGGCGGGCTCAGCGGCACCGTGCGGATGCGCTCCGCCCTGCCCTACGGTCTGACCCTCACCGCGTGTCAGAGCCGCCGCGACCCGCGGACCCGGGTCCTGGAGATCACCGTCGGCGGCGACCTGGAGGGCTGGGTGCGCTGGACCGTACTGCCGCGCGGCGCTGGCGGCAGCACCGCCCGTTTCGAGCAGGAGGTCGAGGTGCGCAAGCCGCTGATGCGGTGGCTGGCCGTGCCCGGCCGCCCCGTCTTCATCGCCAACCACGCCTGGATGATGCGCCGCGGCCGGCGGGGGCTGCGGGCCCTGCTGGACCGCGGTTCGGAAGGGATTTGATGAAGAGCCGCCGCAGCCTGTATTGTTCAGTGCGTTCCCGGGGGAAACCCCGAAGGGGACGAGGGGCGATTAGCTCAGCGGGAGAGCGCTTCGTTCACACCGAAGAGGTCACTGGTTCGATCCCAGTATCGCCCACCGCCCCAAGGCCGGTCCGTCAACTGACGGACCGGCCTTGTGCGTTGCCCGGACTCAGGCCGCCGCGGACAGCCGTGGGCGCAGCGGCCAGGCCGGATCGCACTCCTCGTTCGATCCGTTGCGGGCGAACCATGCCTGCAGCCCGCGCGCCTGCGCCGCGTGCCACACCGTCTGCCGGGCGTGCAGTTCCGCCGGGCTGAGCCGGTCCAGCCGGGAGGCGAACCGGCGCCCTATCGCCCGGACCAGCTCCAGTGCCGCCACCGCGTCCGCGGCCGCGTCATGCGCGCCGGCCAGTTCGACGCCGTAGTGCAGGCACAGGTCTCCGAGCGTGCGGTGGCCCTTGCGGTAGCGGTCGAGGTGCTTGTCGAGCACCCAGGGGTCCAGGACGCACAGCGGGGTGCCGTTGAGGTAGCCGGCCAGCGGCTGGGCCCGGTGCCGGCGCAACTCCCGGTCCAGCAGGGTCAGATCGAAGGGCGCGTTCATCACCGCCAGCGGGATGCCGCCCGCCGTCTGTTCCGCCAGCGCCCGCGCCAGCTCCTCCATCACTGGGGCCGGCCACCTCCCGTGCCGCTGGAGATGGGCGTCCGTCAGACCGTGTATCGCCGTCGCCCCCTCCGGCACCGGTATCCCCGGATTGATCAGCCAGCGGGTGACCAGGGGCGCGGCCCCCGCCTGTGACTGCACCACGAGGGCCGCCGACACGATGCGGTCATGCTCCACATCGACTCCGGTGGTCTCGGTGTCGAACGCGGCAAGAGGCCCCTCGAACCAGCACCGCATGTCACAACTCCTCGCGCTTGCCCGGCAAATGGCGTGTTTCCCCCTCCCGGCAGGTGATACCCGGTCATCCCGCGACCCGAACCGCCGTCGTTTGCGCGGGAGTTCGGGTGGAGACAACACACTTGTACGGAGCAATGGGACGATGGTCCCGGAAGGCGTTTCGGACATGGCGCTCGCCCAGCCCGACCCGGCCGCGCCGGTCAGGGAACCGGCGGCCGGGCGGCCCGCGGCACGGCGCGGTGCGCTGGCCGTCACCGCGTGCATGGAGACTCTCCAGGTCGGCTATCTGCATGCCGTCGCGGCCGCGGCGGGCTGCTCGCTGGCACAGCCCTTTCCCGACTACGGCATCGACTGGCACCTCAGCCACAGCACACCCGGCCACACCGTGGACGATGAGGTCACCATCAAGGTGCAGCTCAAGTGCACCTACCAACTGGCCGCCCGCACGGCCCGGTTCGGAACGCCTGCCGCAACGTTTCCCTTCACGCTGGACAACGACCACCTCGCCAAGCTGGCCCGCACCCCGGTGTCCGTGCACAAGATTCTGGTGGTCATGGTTGTCCCCCGGTCCCAGGACGACTGGCTGCGCGGCGGCCATGACCGGCTGGAGCTGCGGCACTGCTGCTACTGGACCAACCTGGCGGGCCATCCGGTCACCGGCCGGCGCAGAACCACGGTGCGGATCCCCACCTCGCATGTCTTCGACGACCACGCCCTCTGCGAGATCATGACGCGGGTGGGGGCGGGAGGGAGACCCTGATGGCACGCCCCGCCGAGCCGGCCGACCCTGCCGTACTGGGTGCCCTGCTGGCCCGGCACGGCTGGCGGCGGCGCGGCTCCGCCGCCGGGCACTACGGCCGCTGGACGCCCCCCGAGGGGTCGGGGACCAGTGTGCTGGTGCCGGACAGCCGCGCCTTCCCCGACAGCGCCGACCTGATCGCCGAGGCGCTCACCGCGCTGGAGCGCAGCCCGGCCCCCTCCGCCCGTCAGGTGCTGATCGCCCTGCGGGTGCCCAGCGATGAGCTCCGCTGGTACCGGGACATCCCGGAGCCGGCCGCGCCCGCCGCCCTGTGGAGTGCGCAGGAACGGTTACGCGGCGGGGCACGGGCGATGCTGCTGGCCGGGGCGCTGGCCGCCGGGCGGCGGGCCCGCTTCCACGGCGCCCGGGGCCGCCGGCAGGCCGAGGCGATACTGGACGGGGCCCTGGTGGGGCCGGTGCGCTCCGGCCGGGAGCTGGCCGTGTTCCTGCCGGTGGGCACCGAGCCGGACGGGCGGCCGGTCGTCGCCGCGCTGCTGCGGGCGCTGTACGCCGCCCGGGACGCGACCGACTACCAGCGGGCGACCGGCCGGGCCGAGGCCTTCGAGGCGGCGGTGGAGGCCGGGGTGTGCCAGGAGCTCACCGAGGCGGTCGTGGCGCTGGCCGGTGGCTCGGCGGGGGTGCGGATCCGGGCCGAGTGGGCGCCGGCCGCCGGGCCGCCGGCGGGATTCGCGGCCCGTCCGGAGCCGGTGGAGTTCTCCCCGGGTGACCTTCCGGTGCTCCGGGAGGCCGGCGCCCGGTATGTCCGGCAGGAGCCGTCGCCGCCGGTGCGGATCACCGGGACCGTGGTGCGGATGTGGCGGGACGCCCCCAGCGGGCCCGGGGTGGTGCGGCTGCGGGTGCTGGACGGGGCCGAGGTGGCCGAGGTCCGGGTGGAGCTGGACGAGGACGACTACCGGACCGCCGGCCAGGCCCATCTGGTGGGGCTGCCGGTGGTGGTCGGCGGGCGCCTGGAGAGCCGCGGCGGATTCCGGCGGCTGACCGGCGGGGGCGTGGTGCCGGCGGCGGTCGACGAGGCGGAGCGCGACCGGCTGCTGAAGTCGTTGCAGGTGAGCCTGGACGCCCTGGGGGAGAAGGGCGGGGAGGACTAGGCGTTTAGCGGTCGGGCGGCGGGGCTCGGTACGATTCAGGCGCACAGCGTCCGCTGTCGCATCCCATGAGTCAGGAGAGTCCGGTGTCAGACGTCCGTGTGATCATCCAACGCGATTCCGAGCGGGAAGAGCGCGTGGTGACCACGGGCACCACGGCGGCCGACCTGTTCCCGGGTCAGCGCACCGTCGTCGCCGCCCGGGTCGGCGGTGAGCTGAAGGACCTGGCCTACCAGCTCGCCGACGGTGATGAGGTCGAGCCGGTGGAGATCTCCTCCGAGGACGGCCTCAACATCCTGCGCCACTCCACCGCGCATGTCATGGCCCAGGCCGTGCAGGAGCTGTTCCCCGAGGCCAAGCTGGGCATCGGCCCGCCGGTCCGGGACGGCTTCTACTACGACTTCGACGTGGAGAAGCCCTTCCACCCCGATGACCTCAAGCTCATCGAGAAGAAGATGCAGGAGATCATCAAGCGGGGGCAGAAGTTCTCCCGCCGGGTGGTCACCGACGAGGCGGCCCGCGAGGAGCTGGCGGACGAGCCGTACAAGCTGGAGCTGATCGGGCTCAAGGGTTCTGCCTCGCATGACGACGGCGCAGACGTCGAGGTGGGCGCCGGCGAGCTGACCATCTACGACAACCTGGACCCCAAGACCGGCGACCTGTGCTGGAAGGACCTCTGCCGGGGTCCGCACCTGCCCACCACCCGGAACATCCCGGCGTTCAAGCTGATGCGGAACGCGGCCGCGTACTGGCGGGGCAGCGAGAAGAACCCGATGCTCCAGCGCATCTACGGCACCGCCTGGCCGTCCAAGGACGAGCTGAAGGCGCACCTGGAGTTCCTCGCCGAGGCCGAGAAGCGCGACCACCGCAAGCTCGGTGCCGAGCTCGACCTGTTCTCCATCCCGGAGCAGATCGGCTCCGGCCTGGCGGTCTTCCACCCCAGGGGCGGCATCATCCGCCGGGTGATGGAGGACTACTCGCGCAAGCGGCACGAGGAGGAGGGGTACGAGTTCGTCTACACCCCGCACGCCACCAAGGCCAAGCTTTTCGAGACCTCGGGGCACCTCGACTGGTACGCCGACGGTATGTACCCGCCCATGCAGCTCGACGAGGGCGTGGACTACTACCTGAAGCCCATGAACTGCCCGATGCACAACCTGATCTTCGATGCGCGGGGCCGTTCCTACCGTGAACTCCCGCTGCGCTTCTTCGAGTTCGGCACGGTGTACCGGTACGAGAAGTCGGGTGTGGTGCACGGCCTGACCCGGGCCCGCGGCTTCACCCAGGACGACGCGCACATCTACTGCACCCGTGAGCAGATGGCGGAGGAGCTCGACAAGACGCTCACCTTCGTGCTGGACCTGCTGCGCGACTACGGTCTGAACGACTTCTACCTGGAGCTGTCCACCAAGGACGAGCAGAAGTTCGTCGGCACCGATGAGGCGTGGGAGGAGGCCACCGAGACGCTGCGCAAGGTGGCCGAGAAGCAGGGCCTGGAGCTGGTCGCCGACCCGGGTGGCGCGGCCTTCTACGGACCGAAGATCTCGGTGCAGGCGCGAGACGCGATCGGCCGTACCTGGCAGATGTCCACCATCCAGCTGGACTTCAACCTGCCCGAGCGCTTCGACCTGGAGTACACCGCCGCGGACGCCTCGCGCCAGCGGCCGGTCATGATCCACCGGGCCCTCTTCGGCTCGATCGAACGTTTCTTCGCGGTGCTGCTGGAGCACTACGCCGGTGCGTTCCCGGCGTGGCTGGCCCCGGTGCAGGCGGTGGGCATCCCGATTGGTGACGCCCATGTGCCGTACCTGCAGGAGTTCGCGGCCGAGGCCAAGCGGCAGGGTCTGCGGGTCGAGGTGGACGCCTCCTCGGACCGGATGCAGAAGAAGATCCGCAATGCCCAGAAGGCCAAGGTGCCGTTCATGATCATCGCGGGCGATGAGGACGTGGCCAATGGCGCGGTCAGCTTCCGCTACCGCGACGGGTCGCAGAAGAACGGGATTCCGCGGGACGAGGCCCTGCGGGAGCTCGTCGACGTGGTGGAGCGCCGCGTCCAGGTGTGATGCGCGCTCCGGGTGAGCGTGGGTTGAGGGGCGGCTCCAGGGCCGCCCCTCTTCGCGTCGAGGACCAGGGAATATGCTGCACAGCATGACGAGTGAGCCGGAGCAGCAGATCGGGGTCGGGATCCCGGACGCCTTCCAGCGGCTGTGGACGCCGCATCGGATGGCCTACATCCAGGGAGAGAACAAGCCGACCGGCCCGGGGGCCGGGGACGGTTGTCCGTTCTGCTCGATTCCGGAGAAGTCCGATGAGGACGGCCTGATCATCGCCCGGGGCGAGCGGGTCTACGCCGTGCTGAACCTCTACCCGTACAACGGCGGTCATCTGATGGTGGTCCCGTTCCGGCATATCGCCGACTACACGGATCTGGACGAGGCCGAGACGGCCGAGCTGGCCGACTTCACCAAGCGGGCCATGCGTGCGCTGCGCGCCGCCTCCGGTGCCCATGGGTTCAATGTGGGCATGAACCAGGGCGCGGTGGCCGGTGCCGGTATCGCCGCCCACCTGCACCAGCATGTGGTGCCCCGGTGGGGCGGGGACACCAACTTCCTTCCGGTGATCGGCCACACCAAGGTGCTGCCCCAACTCCTCGCGGACACCCGCAAGATGCTGGCGGATGCCTGGCCCGCCGAGTAGGGCGCCAGGGGACACGAATCACCCGACAAACCGGAAAATCGACACAAATCCAGACATAAAGGCTCTAATGGTGCGGTGACCTTCCCGCACCGCCGTGCCGTGCTGCGTGCAGCCGCGAGCGGTGCCCTCGCCGGAGTGGCGGGGGCACCGCTCGCGGGCTGTGACAAGGAGCGCGCGGCCCGGTCCGCGGAGCAGGTCAGGGGCCGGGCGTCCGCCTCGCCCATGGCGCCGGGGCCGGTGCCGCCCCGGCTGCCCGCACTGCCGGCCGGGCTGCCGGCGCAGATCGAGCACGGTTCCCGGCAGAGCAAGGCGGTGGCGCTCACCTTTCACGGCCGCGGTGACGCCAGGTCGGCCACCGGTCTGCTGGCCGAGGCCGAGCGGGCCGGGGCCCGGATCACCGTGCTGGCCGTAGGCGACTGGCTGGACGCCCAGCCGCAGCTGGCCCGCCGGGTGCTGGACGGCGGGCATGAGCTGGGCAACCACACCATGCGCCACCTGGACATCTGCGCGATGAGCGCCCAGGCCGCCTATGCCGAGATCACCCAGTGCGCCGACCGGCTGCGCAGGCTCACCGGCGGCATCGGCCGCTGGTTCCGTCCCTCCCGGGCGCGGCGGGCGACCCCCCAGGTGCTGCGGCTGGCGCGCAAGGCCGGATATCCGCATGTCCTGTCCTATGACGTGGACTCCCTCGACTTCACCGACCCGGGCGCGGCGGCGGTCCGGCGTACCGTCATGGACGCGGTACGGCCCGGGTCGGTCGTCAGTCTGCACTTCGGGCACGCCGGCACGGTGGCCGCGCTGCCCGCGATCCTCGACGGCCTGCACCGCCGCGGTCTGCGAGCGGTGACGACTACGGAGCTGCTGACCGGATGATCCAGTTCTCGCGTAAGAGCCCCCGTACCCGACTGAGCGGCGTCCGCCGGGCCGTGTTGTGGGCCGCCGCCGGCGCGCTGCTGGCCACGGCCGGCTGCTCCGGAGGCGGCGACGATCTGGAGGCGGCCGGCCGGCAGCCGCACGGGCACACCAGCCAGGGTGCGGCGCGGGGCGTGCCGCAGGGGCTGCCGGGGATGCCGCCGCTGCTCGACCCCAATGATGTGTACGCCGCCGACCGGCCCAACGCCCTCTCGCCGGTGGTCAGGAACTTCCCGTCCCGGGTCTATGTGCCCAACACCGAGTCGGACACGGTCAGTGTGATCGACCCCAAGACCTACAAGGTCATTGAGACCATTCCGGTGGGCAACCAGCCGCAGCACGTGGTGCCCTCCTGGGACCTGAAGACGCTGTGGGTCAACAACGACCGGGGCCATACGCTCACTCCGATCGACCCGGCCACCGGGAAGGCGGGCAAGCCGGTCGACGTCCATGACCCCTACAACCTCTACTTCACCCCGGACGGCAAGTACGCGGTGGTGATGGCCTCAATGGACCGGGAGCTGGTGTTCCGGGACGCGCACACCATGAAGCGGAAGAAGACCGTTCCGGTGAGCTGCCTGGGCGTCAATCACGCCGACTTCTCACCGGACGGGCGGTACTTCATCGTGTCCTGTGAGTTCTCCGGCGAACTGCTCAAGGTGGACACCGCCAAGATGCAGGTGATCGGGCAGCGGAAGCTGCCGTTCGACGGGGCGATGCCACAGGATGTGAAGATCGCCTCGGACGGCAGGACCTGGTACATCGCCGACATGATGGCGGACGGGCTGTGGGTGCTGGACGGCGACCGGTTCAACGAGCCCTGGCTGATGCCCACCGGCAAGGGGGCGCACGGCCTCTATGTGAGCCGGGACTCCAAGTCGATGTATATCTCCAACCGGGGCGAGGGCTCGATCTCCGTGCTCGACCTGGCCACCCGGAAACTGGTGCACAAGTGGGAGCTGCCGGACGGCGGCAGCCCCGACATGGGCGGGGTGTCGGCGGACGGCAAGGTGCTGTGGCTCTCGGGGCGCTACAACAGCGAGGTGTACGCCATCGACACCACCGACGGGCACCAGATCGCCCGTATCCCGGTGGGTGCCGGGCCGCATGGGCTGGCCGTCTATCCGCAGCCGGGACGCTACTCGCTGGGCCACACCGGGATCTTCCGGTGAGGCCCGGCGACGGCGGGCGGGCGGTTCAGGCGTTGTAGACGTCGGCCTGGCGCGGGGTGGGGTCCTGGACGGCGCCGCTGAGGAAGGTGGCCCGGTTGCCGAACCGCTCGGTATTGACGCCGTGTTCGGCCAGCACCCGCAGCGCCGCCTGGTGTACCACGCGCAGCACCGGGGTGGCGGCGCGCAGCGCGTCGTCGGCCATGAAGCGGTGGCGCCAGGGCTTGTCGGCCCAGGCGTGCCGCAGCCCGAAGGGCTCGGGCAGCACCAGCTTGCCGCCCCAGTACTCCAGTAGCGGCGGGTACCAGGTCAGCGGGGCCCGGGCGGCCAGGCGGACCACCTCACGGGCCTCGACCACCGGCAGGGTGCGTTCCCAGGTCTCCCAGAACTTGATGCCCTTGCGGAAGGACTTGGTGCGGTTCTTGGGCTTGCCGTTGAAGACGGGGTGGATGGGGCCGAGGGCGTGGCCGGTGATCTCGATGCGCAGGGTCTTGTGCAGCACGGTGACATTGATCAGCAGGGTGATCACCAACTGGCCGTCCCAGAGCACGAACTGCACGCCCAGGTAGTGCCGGTCGCCGCTGCCGAAGTGCTGTTCGTTGCAGATCTTCTGGAGTTCGGCGCCCCTTATCTGGAAGGAGCCCTCGTCACCGGAGGACCGGGAGACGGAGTCGGCGCCCTCGCCGATGGGGGAGACCACCCAGTGCTCCACAAACGGGGCGGTGAGACCACCGGTGTTGACCGGGGTGCGCTCCAGCAGCCGTAGCTGGTCGTGGACCGCGCGCATGATGTCCCAGCTGCGGAAGGGGTTGATGTCCTTGCCGGGCTCGGCGGACACCAGCTCCTCGGCGAGCTGCCAGCTGCCCCAGCGGGTGCCCATGCCGAGTATGCCCTTGGGGCCGGCGTAGAAGACCACATTGCTCTTCTGCTCGGCGGACAGCCGCTCCAGGCTCTGGCGGAGCTGTTCGGCGGCGCTCTCACCGGGGGCCTGGGGCACCGCCTCGGGGATCTTGGCGCCGACGCCACCGCCGGAGAGCAGGCCGGTCCAGCGCTCCCGGAGGTCCTGGGCGGTGCGCTCGCAGATGAGCTTGGCCCAGTACCAGCCGATGACCGGGGCGACCAGCATGGCCCGCAGATAGATGCCCCAGAAGCCGGTGAACGGCAGCTTGATCATAAAGATCACGCCGACCACGGCGAGCAGGCCGAGCAGGGCGGTGCCCAGGGCCCCGGCCCGTTTGTTCTGGGCACCGGCGATGGTGCGGCGCAGCTGGAAGGAGCCCAGCCACACCAGGACCCCGGGCAGGAAGAGCAGCCCGAACACCACCATGATCAGGGTGAGCCGGACATCGCGGAGTTTGCGGATACGGGTGGCGGCCAGGCAGTGCTCGACGATGACCTGTGGTTCGGTGCCAAAGGACTGGATGAGCGGTTTGCGGCCCTCGCCCAGCATCCGCAGCTGGACGGCGCGGGAGAACGCCTCGCCCAGATTGGGTTCGAAGAGCGATATGCGCGGTTTCTTGATGGAGGAGACGGTCCACTCGGAGTTGGCCTTGAGCAGTTCGTCCATGGGGCCGTCGCGGTAGGCGGCCGAGGCCAACGCCTGTGTCGCGGCGGTCTGTCCGGCACCGCCCGCGATCGGGACCTGTGCCCCCGGACTGAAGTCGAAGCCGTCTGCCACTGCTGCCCCCAATGCCGCGCACCCGTCGCACCGTCCAGGGTAGTGGCGCGGCCCGCCGCCTGTCGTCGAAAGATCCGAATGCCGCCCGCCCGGGGCGGGTTGGGGCGGGCGGCTTATGAACTATGCGCCGTTTTCGGCCTGTTCGCGGATCCGGTCGGTGAGCTGGGGCGGCATGGGCTCGTGCCGGGCGTAGGAGCGGCTGAACCGCCCGGTGCCATGGGACAGCGAGCGCAGGTCCACCGCGTACCGGCCGATCTCTATCTCCGGGACCTCGGCCCGTACCAGGGTCCGCCCGCCGGCGGCCTGCTCGGTGCCCACCACCCGGCCGCGCCGTCCGGACAGATCGCTCATCACCGGGCCCACATACTCGTCGGCCACCAGCACCTGGACATCGGCCACCGGTTCCAGGAGGTGGATACGGGCCTCGGCGGCGGCTTCGCGCAGGGCGAGGGCACCGGCGGTCTGGAAGGCCGCGTCCGAGGAGTCCACCGAGTGCGCCTTGCCGTCCAGCAGGGTGACCCGGATGTCCACCAGCGGATAGCCGATGGCAACGCCCTTGGCGGCCTGGGCGCGTACGCCCTTCTCCACGGACGGGATGAACTGCCGGGGCACGGCGCCGCCGACGACCTTGTCGATGAACTCGATGCCGGATCCGCCCGGCAGCGGCTCGACTTCGATCTCGCAGATGGCGAACTGGCCGTGCCCGCCGGACTGTTTGACGTGCCGGCCGCGACCGGCGGCCTTGGCGCCGAAGGTCTCCCGCAGCGCGACCAGGTGCGGCACGGTGTCGACCTGGACGCCGTAGCGGGTGCGCAGCCGCTCCAGGGCGACGTCGCGGTGGGCCTCGCCCAGGCACCACAGCACCACCTGGTGGGTGTCCTGGTTGTGCTCCAGCCGCATGGTGGGGTCCTCGGCCACCAGCCGGGCCAGGCCCTGGGAGAGCTTGTCCTCGTCCGCCTTGCTGTGCGCCCGGATGGCCACCGGCAGCAGCGGATCGGGCATCAGCCAGGGCTCCATGCGCAGCGGGTCGCCGCCGGCGGAGAGGGTGTCGCCGGTCTCGGCCCGGCCGAGCTTGGCGACACAGGCGATGTCCCCGGCGACGGCCTGGCCCAGCTGGCGCTGCTGCTTGCCGAAGGGAGAGGACAGGGCGCCGATCCGCTCGTCCGCCTCATGGTCCTCGTGTCCGCGGTCGGCCAGACCGTGGCCGGAGACATGCACGGTGGCATCGGGGCGCAGGGTGCCGGAGAAGACGCGCACCAGCGAGATCCGGCCCACATAGGGGTCCGAGGCGGTCTTGATCACTTCGGCGGCCAGCGGGCCGGCCGGATCGCAGCTCAGCGGGGGCCGCGGGGTGCCGTCCAGGGTGGTGACCGCGGGCACCTCGCGCTCGGCGGGGGTGGGGAAGCCGCCGGTGACCAGCTCCAGCAGTTCCACGGTGCCCAGGCCCTGCCGGGCGCCCTCGGGTGCGGGGGCGGCGGCCAGCACGGGGTGGAAGGTGCCGCGGGCGACGGCCCGTTCCAGGTCCTCGATGAGGGTCTTGACGTCGATCTCCTCGCCGCCGAGATAGCGGTCCATCAGCGTCTCGTCCTCGCTCTCGGCGATGATCCCCTCGATCAGCCGGTTGCGGGCCTCCTCGATCATGGGCAGCTGGTCGCCGGCCGGCGGGGCCTCGGTGCGCGTGCCGGAGGAGTAGTCGTAGACCTGCCGGGAGAGCAGGCCGATCAGCCCGGCCACCGGACGGTGGCCATCGGGGCCCTCCGGGCCGTGCAACGGGAGGTAGAGCGGCAGCACGCTCTCCGCGGAGTCGCCGCCGAAGGCGGCGCGGCAGGTCTCCGTGAGCTCCGCGAAGTCCGTCCGGGCCGTCTCCAGATGGGTCACCACGATGGCGCGGGGCATGCCCACCGCCGCGCACTCCTCCCAGAGCATCCGGGTGGCACCGTTGACGCCCTCGGTGCCCTCGGCCGCCGAGATCACGAACAGGGCCGCGTCCGCCGCGCGCAGCCCGGCCCTCAGCTCACCGACGAAATCGGCGTACCCGGGGGTGTCCAGCAGATTGATCCTGATGCCGTCCCACTCCACCGGGACCACGGAGAGCTGGACCGAGCGCTGCTGCCGGTGTTCCATCTCGTCGTAGTCGGAGACCGCACCACCGTCCTCCACGCGCCCCGCCCGGCTGATCGCGCCGGTGGCCAGCGCCAGCGCCTCGACCAGGGTGGTCTTGCCGGATCCGGTGTGGCCGACCAGCACCACATTGCGTATGTCGCCGGGCCGGTCGACCGCCACTGCTCTGCCGGCGGCCCCTGGGTGGACAGTCGTCTTCTCGCCCATGTGCCTCGCCTTCCGGTTGACACCTGCGGTCCTTCGAGCTTTCCACCGTGGTCACGCTGCGTCCATACGTCGCACACGCAGGCGCAACCATCCGCCCCCGGCGTGAACCGCGGACGGGCGCGGCGGACGGCACCGCCATTCGGGTGGCGCGGCGGCCGGGGCGGCCGGCCGGCACGGCGGTGACGAGGGACGGAAGCCTTGGGCGCGATGTGCGCGCGGCGGGCCCCGGCGGCCTGGCTACGATGGGCCAGCCGGTGGCCCTTCGACCACCCGGCCCGCACACGACCCTCCGGGAAGGCCATGCTGAACAAGTACGCGCGTGCGTTCTTCACGCGTGTTCTCACGCCGTTCGCCGCCCTGCTCATCCGACTCGGCGTCAGCCCCGACACGGTGACCCTCATCGGCACCGGGGGCGTGGTGGCGGGTGCGCTGGTCTTCTATCCCCAGGGCGAGTTCTTCTGGGGCACGGTCACCATCACCCTGTTTGTCTTCTCGGACCTGGTGGACGGCAACATGGCCCGCCAGCTGGGCCGGTCCAGCCGGTGGGGGGCCTTCCTGGACTCCACCCTGGACCGGGTCGCCGACTCGGCGATCTTCGGCGGGCTGGCGCTGTGGTACGCCGGGCGCGGTGACGACCTGGCGCTGTGCGCGGTGTCGATCTTCTGCCTGGCCAGCGGACAGGTGGTGTCGTACACCAAGGCGCGCGGCGAGAGCATCGGGCTGCCGGTGAAGGTCAACGGCCTGGTCGAGCGGGCCGAGCGACTGGTGATCTCCCTGGTGGCCTGCGGGCTCTCGGGCCTGCACAAGTTCGGGGTACCGGGCATCCAGATCCTGCTGCCGATCGCGCTGTGGATCGTGGCCGTGGGCAGCTTCATCACCCTGATCCAGCGGGTGGTGACGGTACGCCGCGAGGCGGCCGAGGCGGACGCGGCCCTGGCGGCCGGCCCGGGAGACGCTGCGTGAAGGGACGCCGGGTGGGGGAGGCGCTGACCGACGCGCTGTACGGGCTGGCCTGGGGGACGGTCAAAAAGCTTCCCGAGCCGGTGGCCGACGCCCTGGGCCGGACGGTGGCCGACACCGCCTGGCGGCGCCGTGGCAAGGGTGTGCTGCGACTGGAGGCCAATCTGGCCCGGGTGGTCCCCGATGCCTCCCCGGCCCGGCTGGCCGAGCTGTCCCGGGCCGGGATGCGCTCGTATATGCGCTACTGGATGGAGTCCTTCCGGCTGCCGGCCTGGAGCAAGGACCGTATCCGCGGCGGCTTCGCCCCCCAGGACCTGCACCATCTGACGGATGGGCTGGCCGGCGGGCGGGGAGTGGTGCTGGCGCTGCCGCACATGGCCAACTACGACCTGGCCGGGGCCTGGGTCACCACCAAACTCGGGGTGCCCTTCACCACGGTGGCCGAGCGGCTGAAGCCGGAGACGCTCTACGACCGGTTTGTGGCCTACCGCGAGGGGCTGGGCATGGAGGTGCTGCCCCACGCGGGCGGCAGCGCCTTCGGCACCCTGTCGCGGCGGCTGCGGGCCGGTGGACTGGTCTGCCTGGTCGCCGACCGTGACCTGTCGGCCTCCGGGGTGGAGGTCGACTTCTTCGGGGAGCGGGCCAAGATGCCCGCCGGGCCCGCCCGGCTGGCGCTGCAGACCGGCGCGCTGCTGCTGCCGGTGACCCTCTGGTACGACCGGTCGCCGGTGCTGCAGGGCCGGGTGCACCCGCCCATCGAGGCGCCGCCCGGCGGCACCCGGGCCGAGCAGGCCGCGGCGATGACCCAGCAGCTGGCCGACGCCTTCGCCTCCGGCATCGCCGAGCACCCCCAGGACTGGCATATGCTGCAGCGGCTGTGGCTGGCCGACCTGGCGCCACGCCCGGCCGGCGGCCGCCCCGACCAGAGCCCGGGAACGGAGAAGCCTTGAGGATCGGGATCGTCTGCCCGTACTCGTGGGACGTCCCCGGGGGCGTCCAGTTCCACATCAGGGACCTGGCCGAGCACCTGATCCGGCTGGGACACCAGGTCTCGGTGCTGGCACCGGCGGATGACGAGACTCCGCTGCCGCCCTTCGCGGTCTCCGCGGGCCGGGCGGTGCCGGTGCCCTACAACGGCTCGGTGGCCCGGCTGAACTTCGGCTTCCTGTCCGCCGCGCGGGTGCGGCGCTGGCTGCACGAGGGCGACTTCGATGTCATCCACATCCATGAGCCGACCTCGCCGTCGCTGGGACTGCTGACCTGCTGGGCGGCGCAGGGGCCGATCGTGGCGACCTTCCACACCTCCAACCCCCGGTCCAGGGCCATGATCGCGGCGTATCCGATCCTGCAGCCGGCACTGGAGAAGATCAGCGCCCGGATCGCCGTGAGCGAGTACGCCCGCCGGACGCTGGTGGAGCACCTGGGGGGTGACGCGGTGGTGATCCCCAATGGCGTGGACGTGGACTTCTTCGCCCGGGCCGAGCCCCGGCCGGAGTGGACGGGCCGGGACGGCACCGGTGAGGGCATGGCCGGCCGCCGGCAGGGGACCATCGGCTTCATCGGCCGCATCGACGAGCCGCGCAAGGGGCTGCCGGTGCTGATGCGGGCACTGCCGAAGATCCTCGCCGAGTACCCGGACACCCGGCTGCTGGTGGCCGGACGGGGCGACGAGGAAGAGGCGGTGGCCCAGCTGCCGCCGACGATGCGCGACCGCGTCGAGTTCCTCGGCATGATCAGCGACGAGGACAAGGCGCGGCTGCTGCGCAGCGTGGACGTCTATGTGGCGCCCAACACCGGCGGGGAGTCCTTCGGCATCATCCTGGTCGAGGCGATGTCGGCCGGTGCGCCCGTGCTGGCCAGCGATCTTGACGCGTTCGCCCAGGTGCTCGACCAGGGCGCAGCGGGCGAGCTGTTCACCAACGAGGACGCCGATGCGCTGGCGGCGGCGGCCGTCCGGCTGCTGGGCGACCCCGCCCGGCGGGCCGAGCTCAGTGAGCACGGCAGCCGGCATGTGCGTCGCTACGACTGGTCCACGGTCGGGGCCGACATTCTCGCCGTGTACGAGACGGTGGCGGCGGGCGCGGCCTCGGTGGCGGCGGACGAACGCATCGGGCTGCTCGCCCGGCTGGGGCTGGGCCGGGACTGAGCCGGCCTGGACCGGGACCGAGCGGGCCCGGACCGGGACCGAGCGGGCCCGGACCGCGTGATCACCGGGTGCGGGTGCCCCTGCCGTGTTGTGGTCGCGGCCAGTCCACGGCTGGTGGCGCCCGTGCGGCGGAGGTGTATGACACTGCCGCCCCGCGGTCCTTATGGGGCCCCGGGCCGCCGTCCCCATGGCGGCCCGGGGGTTCAGACGCGGTCGGCCACCGCGTCCGGCGGCTGTCCGGCGGGGACGTGCCGGGTGCCGAACAGCGATATCCCGTAACGGTCGTGGAAGCGGTGGGCGCGGCGGAAGGTGAGCCAGACGACCAGGCCGATCAGGGCGATCGACTGGAAACGGCCGATCAACGGGACCGAGTCCACCGGGAAGGTCAGGGCCTCGACGGTGCTCAGCGCGGCGTCCAGGAACTGGCCGCAGGCCCAGAGCAGGGTGAGGGAGCGCAGGGCGTCTCGGTACGCCGGGGAGTCCGTCCACTGCCGCTCGGCCGTCGCGGACGCCTCGGGCGTCCGCAGTTGCCTGCCCATCTGGTAGGTGAAGGGCCGCGCGGCGAACAGCGTGCCCGCGATCCACAGCCCCAGCACCGCCGGTATCGCGGCGTCCTTCAGCAGCAGCACCCGGGGGTCCCCGCTGATCGCCGAGGTGCCCGCGGACACCGCCAGCAGCACCAGGATCAGCAGGTCGAAGTACTCGGCCCGGCGCCGGAGGACAGCGGTGGCCAGGGCGTGCAGGGCAGGGGGCGCACTGCTGATCAGCAGCGCCTGCCACTGCGGGACACCCTGCCCCCGGAGCACGTAGTACACGGCGAGCGGAAGCGCGATATTGACGGTCAGGGTGGCGAGGAGGGAACGTCCGGCCCGCGACCGGCGCTCAGGCTGATGATCTTGCCTTTCCATGGTGTGCTTCCCTTGCTGGGAGATCCGGCGTCCTGCCCCACTGACGCTAGGGGCCCGCAGGGTGCAGAAGGATCGGCGCCAGGGTCGAATCCGGGCCGGCGCCGCTCCACCCTGTCGTCCACCTCCGGGTGGAGCGGAGCCCGGCGGGCGGCCCGGTACTGTGACCCGGCGTGACTGGTTCTCTATGGGGTCTCTTCTGGGCCACGGCCGCGCTCATCCTGATCGGCGTCTATCTGAGCTGGACCGCGGGCCGGCTGGACCGGCTGCACAGCCGCATCGACGCAGCCCGCGCCGCCCTGGACGCCCAGCTGCTGCGGCGCGCCTCGGTGGCACAGGAACTGGCCACCGCCGGAGTGCTGGACCCGGCCGCCTCGATCGTCCTCTACCAGGCCGCCCACGCAGCCCGGCAGGCCGAGGAGGAGCAGCGGGAGGTGTCCGAGAGCGAGCTGAGCCAGGCGCTGCGGGCGGTCTTCGCCGAGCCGCCGCAGGTGGAGGCGGTTCGTCAGGCGCCCGGCGGCGAGGAGTCGCTGGGTGAGCTCAACCAGGCGGTGCGCCGGGTGCCGATGGCCCGGCGGTTCCACAACGACGCGGTGCGCGCGGCCCGGGCGGTGCGCACCCACCGGGTGGTGCGCTGGTTCCGGCTGGCCGGGCACGCGCCGTTCCCGCTGGCCTTCGAGATGGACGACGAGCCGCCCTCGGCGCTGGCCGACCCGACAAGCCACTGACCTCTGATTGGCCCTTTCTCACGCGCTTGGGCCATGGGTTTGATGACGCTGCGGCGGTCCGGCCGCCGCTGCAGCGTCACCGCCCTTGATAGTGAGGTCACACGTGTCCATTTCCCCCACCCAGGCCCCCGAGACCGGTACCGCGCGCGTCAAGCGCGGCATGGCCGAGCAGCTCAAGGGCGGCGTGATCATGGACGTCGTCACCCCCGAGCAGGCCAAGATCGCCGAGGACGCCGGCGCCGTCGCGGTGATGGCCCTGGAGCGGGTGCCCGCCGACATCCGCAAGGACGGCGGAGTGGCCCGGATGTCCGACCCGGACATGATCGAAGGCATCATCAACGCCGTGTCCATCCCGGTGATGGCCAAGTCCCGCATCGGCCACTTCGTCGAGGCCCAGGTGCTGCAGTCGCTGGGCGTGGACTACATCGACGAGTCCGAGGTCCTCACCCCCGCCGACGAGGTCAACCACAGCGACAAGTGGGCCTTCACCACCCCCTTCGTCTGCGGTGCCACCAACCTGGGCGAGGCCCTGCGCCGCATCGCCGAGGGCGCGGCCATGATCCGTTCCAAGGGTGAGGCCGGCACCGGCAACGTGGTCGAGGCCGTCCGCCACCTGCGCCAGATCAAGAACGAGATCGCCAAGCTGCGCGGCTTCGACAACCACGAGCTCTACGCCGCGGCCAAGGAGCTGCGCGCCCCCTACGAGCTGGTCAAGGAGGTCGCCGAGCTGGGCAAGCTGCCGGTGGTGCTGTTCTCCGCCGGTGGCGTGGCCACCCCGGCCGACGCCGCGCTGATGCGCCAGCTCGGTGCCGAGGGCGTCTTCGTGGGCTCGGGCATCTTCAAGTCCGGTGACCCGGCCAAGCGGGCTGCCGCCATCGTCAAGGCCACCACCTTCTACGACGACCCGAAGATCATCGCCGATGCCTCCCGCAACCTCGGCGAGGCCATGGTCGGCATCAACTGCGACACCCTGCCGGAGACGGAGCGCTACGCCAACCGCGGCTGGTAACGCAGGACTTCACCGGTGGGCGGTCCGCATGGTGCGGGCCGCCCACCGCTGGTACATCGGAAAGGCAGTGCTGCTGTGTCCACCCCCACCATCGGCGTCCTGGCCCTGCAGGGCGACGTCCGCGAGCATCTGGTCGCCCTCGCCGCGGCCGACGCCCTGGCCCGCCCGGTCCGCCGCCCCGAGGAACTGGCCGAGGTCGACGGGCTGGTGATCCCGGGCGGTGAGTCCACCACCATGTCCAAGCTGGCGGTCATCTTCGGCCTGCTGGAGCCGCTGCGCGAGCGGATCCGGGCCGGGCTGCCGGTCTACGGCACCTGCGCGGGCATGATCATGCTCGCCGACAAGCTCCTGGACGGCCGGGAGGACCAGGAGACCCTGGGCGGCATCGACATGATCGTCCGCCGGAACGCCTTCGGCCGGCAGAACGAGTCCTTCGAGGCGGCCATCGAGATGGCCGGTGTCGACGGGCCTCCGGTGGAGGGCATCTTCATCCGCGCGCCCTGGGTGGAGTCCACCGGCGCCGGCACCGAGGTGCTGGCCACCTACGACGGTCACACGGTGGCGGTCCGGCAGGGCAATGTGCTGGCCACTTCCTTCCACCCGGAGCTCACCGGTGACCACCGGGTGCACGCCCTGTTCGTGGAGATGGTGCGGCAACGGGCAGCAGCCGGATCCCGGTAGGATCACAGGCGTTCGTACAGAAACTTGGTTACGCGAAGGAGACAGGCGGATGTCCGGCCACTCTAAATGGGCTACGACGAAGCACAAGAAGGCCGTGATCGACGCCAAGCGCGGCAAGCTCTTCGCGAAGCTCATCAAGAACGTTGAGGTCGCGGCCCGGATGGGCGGCGCCGACCCGGAGGGCAACCCGACTCTCTACGACGCCATCCAGAAGGCGAAGAAGCAGTCGGTTCCCAACAAGAACATCGACTCCGCGGTCAAGCGCGGTGCGGGCCTGGAGGCCGGCGGCGCCGACTACGAGACGATCATGTACGAAGGCTACGGCCCCAACGGCGTCGCGGTGCTCATCGAGTGCCTCACCGACAACCGCAACCGCGCCGCCGGTGACGTCCGGGTCGCCATGACCCGCAACGGCGGCTCGATGGCCGACCCGGGCTCGGTGTCCTACCTCTTCAACCGCAAGGGCGTGGTGATCGTCCCCAAGGGCGAGCTCACCGAGGACGACGTGCTCGGCGCGGTCCTGGACGCCGGTGCCGAGGAGGTCAACGACCTCGGCGAGAACTTCGAGGTCATCAGCGAGGCCACCGACCTGGTCGCGGTCCGCACCGCCCTCCAGGAGGCCGGGATCGACTATGACTCGGCCGAGGCCAACTTCGTCCCGACCATGCAGGTCGAGCTGGACGAAGAGGGTGCCAAGAAGATCTTCAAGCTGATCGACGCGCTGGAGGACAGCGACGACGTGCAGAACGTCTTCGCCAACTTCGACGTCTCCGACGCCGTCATGGCCAAGGTCGACGCCTGACACAGCCGGTATGTACGGGCCGACGGGAACACCTCCCGTCGGCCCGTCGCGTTGTCGGTGCGCGCCGTTGTCAGTGGCGGCCGATAGCCTGCCGGAACAGTTGACCGAAGGGAGGGGCGCGATGCGGGTGCTGGGGGTCGACCCCGGGCTGACGCGCTGCGGCGTCGGGGTGGTGGAGGGCGTGGCCGGCCGGCCGCTGCGGATGGTCGGCGTGGGTGTCATACGGACCCCGGCGGAGGCCGACATCGCCGAGCGGCTGCTGCTGGTGGAGCAGGGCCTGGAACGCTGGCTGGACGAGCACCGGCCCTCCTATGTCGCGGTGGAACGGGTCTTCAGCCAGCACAATGTCCGCACCGTGATGGGCACCGCCCAGGCCAGCGCGGTGGCCATGCTGTGCGCCGCCCGGCGCGGGCTGCCGGTGGCCCTGCACACCCCCAGCGAGGTCAAGGCCGCCGTCACCGGCTCCGGCCGGGCCGACAAGGCCCAGGTCGGCGCCATGGTCACCCGCCTGCTGCGGCTGGACGCCCCGCCCAAGCCGGCCGACGCCGCCGACGCCCTGGCCCTGGCCATCTGCCATATCTGGCGGGCTCCGGCCACCAACCGCCTCCAGCAGGCGGTGGCCGCCCACCGCCGCACCGCCGAAGCACCACTGATGAAGGGCACCCGATGATCGCCTTCGTTTCCGGCCCCGTCGCGGCCCTCGGCCCGGACACCGCCGTGGTGGAGGTGGGCGGCATCGGCATGGCCGTGCAGTGCACCCCCGACACCCTCTCCCGTCTGCGGGTGGGCGAAGCGGCCCGACTGGCCACCTCCCTGGTGGTCCGCGAGGACTCGCTGACCCTCTACGGCTTCGCCGACGACGACGAGCGCCAGACCTTCGAACTGCTGCAGACCGCCAGCGGAGTCGGCCCCCGCCTGGCCCAGGCCATGCTCGCCGTGCACTCCCCGGACGCGCTCCGCCGGGCCTTCGCCACCGGCGACGAGAAGGCACTCACCGCCGTCCCCGGCATCGGCAAGAAGGGCGCGCAGAAACTCCTGCTGGAGCTCAAGGACCGGCTCGGCGCGCCGACCGCCGTCTCCGCCGGGGTGCCCCGCCCGGCCTCCGGCGGCGCCGCCTCCTGGCGGGAGCAGCTGCACGCCGCGCTGGTGGGGCTGGGCTACGCGGCCCGCGAGGCGGACCAGGCGGTGGAGGCGGTGGCCCCCCAGGCCGAGGCGGCCGGCGGCACCCCGCAGGTCGGGCAGCTGCTGCGGGCCGCGCTGCAGAGCCTGAACCGGGCCCGCTGAACGGCCCCGACCGCGCCCCCCGACCGGCCCGACCGCCAAGAAGCATGAGGTTTCACCCGTGAACTGGGACGAAGGATCCACCCCCGCCACCCACCCCGGCGACCGCGTCGTCAGCGGCACCGCCGACGGCGACGACCAGGCCGTCGAGGCGGCGCTGCGGCCCAAGGACCTCGGCGAGTTCGTCGGCCAGGAGCGCGTCCGCGAACAGCTCGACCTGGTGCTGCGCGCCGCGCGCGGCCGCGGGGCCACCGCCGACCACGTCCTGCTCTCGGGCGCGCCCGGCCTGGGCAAGACCACTCTGTCGATGATCATCGCGGCCGAGATGGGCGCCCCCATCCGCATCACCTCCGGCCCGGCCATCCAGCACGCCGGCGACCTCGCCGCCATCCTCTCCTCGCTCACCGAGGGCGAGGTCCTCTTCCTCGACGAGATCCACCGGATGTCCCGGCCCGCCGAGGAAATGCTCTATATGGCCATGGAGGACTTCCGGGTCGACGTGGTGGTCGGCAAGGGCCCCGGTGCCACCGCCATCCCGCTGGAACTGCCGCCCTTCACCCTGGTCGGGGCCACCACCCGGGCCGGACTGCTGCCGCCCCCGCTGCGCGACCGGTTCGGCTTCACCGGCCATATGGAGTTCTACAGCCCCGATGAGCTGCGGCGGGTGATCAACCGCTCGGCCCGGCTGCTGGACGTGGACATAGCGGCCGACGGCGCCGCCGAGATCGCCGGGCGCTCCCGCGGCACCCCGCGCATCGCCAACCGCCTGCTGCGCCGGGTCCGCGACTACGCCCAGGTCAAGGCGGACGGAGTGATCACCGGCGAGGTGGCCGCCCGGGCCCTGGAGGTCTACGAGGTGGATGGCCGCGGCCTGGACCGGCTGGACCGCGCGGTGCTGACCGCCCTGCTCAAGCTGTTCGGCGGCGGCCCGGTCGGGCTGTCCACCCTCGCCGTGGCGGTCGGGGAGGAGCGCGAGACGGTGGAGGAGGTCGCCGAGCCGTTCCTGGTGCGGGAGGGACTGCTGGCACGTACCCCCAGGGGCCGGGTGGCCACCCCGGCCGCCTGGTCGCACCTGGGCATGGTGCCTCCCCAGCAGGTCACGGGCGGCCCCGGCCAGCAGGGACTCTTCACCGAGTGACGGCGCGGGGGCTTCAACAGCCAGGAACCGGAGTGCCATGCTGGGCGTTGTTCCTTAGGCGTGGACTCGCTTAGACTCCGCCGATGCCGTCCGTAACGGTGCGGCATGACCACCCCCGTAGACCAGGCCGCGGACCACGCGGTCGTGTGAAGGAAACCCCGTCCCGTGAATATCGTGACTCTCCTGCCGTTCATCGTGCTTATCGGGGCCATGTTCCTGATGACCCGGTCGGCCAAGAACAAGCAGCGCCAGGCTGCGCAGATGCGCGACCAGATGCAGCCGGGCACCGGTGTGCGGACGATCGGCGGCATGTACGCCACCGTCAAGGAGGTCAGCGAGGACTCGGTGCTCCTGGAGGTCGCGCCCGGTGTGCACGCGATCTACGCCAAGAACGCCATCGGCGCCGTCCTGGACGACGACGAGTACAACCGCATCATTCACGGCATCGAGGCGGCGGAGTCCGGCACTCCTGTCGTTCCGGACGACCTGTCCTCGCTGACCGAGGGCGAGGCTGCCGAGCCGGCCGAGGAGAAGAAGATCGACCTCGGCAAGGAAGCGGCCGGCGAGAAGGCGGAGAAGGCCGAGAAGGCCGAAGAGGCCGAGCCGAAGGACGCCAAGCGGGACGACAAGGGTGAGGGCGACACCGGCGCCAAGTAAGCGCATCGGTCGGCCGCGGCACGCCTACCGCTCGGCGTGCCGCGGCCGGCCGACGGTCTAGGCTCCGGCGGGGGCAGGTCCCCACAAACTTCGTGGCCGCCTGGCGAACACCTTCGGGCCCGGCGGTTGGACAGGGAGAAACGACAAGGTGGCAGCACCGAAGAAGGGCCGCAGGTCCCCGGGCGGCCAGGGCAGGCCAGGCAGAGTCCTGGCCTTCATCCTGCTCGTCATGGTGGCGCTCACCGGGGGGATGTTCGCCTATGGGCACTTCACCCCGCGGCTGGGCATCGACCTTGCGGGCGGCACCAGCTTCACGCTGGGGGCGAAGAACCAGCCGGGCCAGCCCAATGCGATCACTACGACCAATATGAACACCGCCGTGGGCATCATCGAGCGGCGTGTGAACGGTCTCGGTGTGTCCGAGGCCGAGGTCCAGACGCAGGGCAAGAACCACATCATCGTCAACATCCCCAAGGGGACGAACGCCGAGCAGGCCCGGCAGCAGGTGGGTACCACCGCCCAGCTGTCGTTCCGGCCCGTGCTGGTGGCGGCCCCGGCGGCCAAGCTGCCCGAGCCCACGCCCACGCCCAGCGCCTCGGCCGGCGGCAAGGACAAGAAGGGCGGTGACAAGAGCGGGAAGAACAGCCCCTCCGCCACCCCCGGCGGCCAGGGACGGGCGGTCACCGACGCGCTGAAGGCCCCGCAGGCGCCCAAGCCCACCCCCACGCCCGCCGCCCCCTCCCAGGACCTGCAGAAGCGGTTCGCGGCCCTGGACTGCTCCACCAAGGTGGGACGGTCCAACGCCGCCACGGCCGCCAGCGCCGCCAAGCCCACCGACCAGGTGGTGGCGTGTGACAAGGACGGCAAGGAGAAGCTGCTGCTGGGCCCGGTCGCGGTCGACGGCAAGGACGTCTCCGGCGCCAAGGCCGTGCTGGACACCCAGCAGGCCGCGGGCTGGATGGTGCAGCTGAAGTTCAACGGCAAGGGCAGCAAGACCTTCGGTGATGTCACCGGCAAGCTGGCCTCGCAGCCCGACCCGCAGAACCGCTTCGCGATCGTGCTGGACGGCGAGTCCGTCTCCGCGCCCTCGGTGCGCCAGGCCATCGATGGCGGCAGCGCCCAGATCACCGGCAACTTCGACCAGTCCAGCGCCAATGACCTGGCCAACGTTCTGGCCTACGGTTCGCTGCCGCTGTCCTTCGAGATCGCCGACGAGAGCACGGTCAGCGCCGCGCTCGGCGGTGAGCAGCTGCACGCCGGTCTGCTCGCCGGAGCCATCGGCCTGGCCCTGGTGGTCATCTACCTGGTCGCCTACTACCGCGGCCTGGCCCTGGTGGCCCTGGCCAGCCTGGCCTGCTCGGCGATCCTCACCTACACCCTGATGGTGCTGCTCGGCCCGGCCATCGGCTTCGCGCTGAACCTGCCGGCCGTCTGCGGTGCGATCGTGGCCATCGGTATCACCGCCGACTCCTTCATCGTCTACTTCGAACGCATCCGGGACGAGATCCGCGAGGGACGCACCCTGCGCCCGGCGGTCGAGCGCGGCTGGCCGCGCGCCCGACGCACCATCCTGGTCTCGGACTTTGTGTCCTTCCTGGCCGCCGCGGTGCTGTTCGTGGTCACCGTCGGCAAGGTGCAGGGCTTCGCCTTCACGCTGGGTCTGACCACGCTGCTGGATGTGGTGGTGGTCTTCCTGTTCACCAAGCCGCTGATGACGATCCTGGCCCGGCGCAAGTTCTTCGCCAGCGGCCATCCCTGGTCCGGGCTGGACCCCAAGCGGCTCGGTGCCCGCCCCCCGCTGCGGTCCTCCCGCCGCCGTCCCTCCGCCAGCGTCGAACCGAAGGAGGCGTGAGATGTCGCGACTCGGCGCGCTCGGCGCCCGGCTGTACCGAGGCGAGGTCGGCTATGACTTCGTCGGCAAGCGGAAGATCTGGTACGGCATCTCGATCCTGATCACCATCACGGCCATCGTGGGCCTGGCGGTGCGCGGCCTGAACATGGGCATCGAGTTCAAGGGCGGTGCCGTCTTCACCACGACGCACAAGACCTCGGTCAGCGTGGACGACGCCAAGCGGACCGCGCAGGACGCCTCGGGCCACACCGCCATCGTCCAGAAGCTCGGCGGTGGCAAGCTGCGCATCCAGGTCAGCGAGCTGACCACGGAGAAGTCCCGGGCCACCCAGCAGGCCCTGGCCAAGAAGCTCAACGTCTCCACCAACGACATCAACACCGACATCGTCGGCCCCAGCTGGGGCGATGAGATCGCCAACAAGGCCTGGACCGGCCTGGGGATCTTTATGGTCCTGGTGGTGATCTACCTGGCCATCGCCTTCGAGTGGCGGATGGCCCTGGCCGCGCTGATCGCCCTGATCCATGACCTCACCATCACCGTGGGCGTCTACGCCCTGGTCGGCTTCGAGGTCACCCCGGGCACCGTGATCGGCCTGCTGACCATCCTCGGTTACTCGCTCTACGACACCGTGGTCGTCTTCGACGGCCTCAAGGAGAGCGCCAAGGACATCACCAAGCAGACCCGCTTCACCTACAGCGAGATCGCCAACCGCAGCCTCAACGGCACCCTGGTGCGCTCCATCAACACCACCGTGGTGGCGCTGCTGCCGGTCGCCGGTCTGCTGTTCATCGGCGGCGGCTTCCTGGGCGCGGGCATGCTCAACGACATCTCGCTGGCGCTGTTTGTCGGTCTGACCGCCGGTGCCTACTCCTCGATCTTCATCGCCACCCCGCTGGTGGCCGAGATCAAGGAGCGCGACCCGCAGATGAAGGCCCTGGCCAAGCGGGTGCACGCGCGCCGTGCCGCCCAGGCGGCCAAGGCGGACTCCACGGACGCCCCGGACAACGAGGCAGCCGAGCCCGAGGACGAGGAGCCCGAGGACGCGCCGTCGGCCGGGCTGGTCGGACAGCGCCGTCAGCCGGCGAGCCGGGGCCGTGGCGGCCGCGGCCGGACCCAGGGGAAGCGCCGATGAGCACCGACCAGGAACTGCGGGACCTGCTGGTCAGCCGGATCACCGACGTCCCCGACTACCCCAAGCCGGGCGTGATGTTCAAGGACATCACCCCGCTGCTGGCCGATGCCAAGGCCTTCGCCGCGCTCACCGACGCCCTGGCGGCGCTGTGCGAGCGCCACCGGGCGGACAAGATCGTCGGCCTGGAGGCCCGTGGCTTCATCCTGGCCGCCCCGGTGGCCGTCCGCGCGGGCGTCGGCTTCGTCCCGGTGCGCAAGGCGGGCAAGCTGCCCGGTGCCACCCTCTCCCAGGCCTATGAGCTGGAGTACGGCACCGCCGAGATAGAGATCCACGCCGAGGCGCTGGGCGTCGGCGAGCGGGTCCTGGTGATCGACGATGTGCTGGCCACCGGCGGTACCGCCGAGGCCTCGCTGAAGCTGATCCGCCGGGCGGGCGCCGAGGTGGCGGGCGTCGCGGTGCTGATGGAGCTCGGTTTCCTGGACGGCCGCAAGCGGCTGGAACCCGTCCTCGACGGAGCGCCGCTGGACGCGCTGATCCAGGTCTGACCAGGTCCGCGGACCATAAGGCGGGCCCCGGGGAAAGCCCCGGGGCCCGCCTTCGGCGTTCCCGGCCCCCGGCGGGCGGGCGGCACCCTACCGCCCGGGCTCGATACCATGGCAGTCCGGACCTGTTCGGGGGGCCGGTACCGCGCATGAGGAGTGCTCTTGCCAGACAAGGCCCAGCCGCTCACCACCCAGCCGGACACATCGACTCCACCGGCCGCGGCGGCCGCGGGCACGCCCAAGGGGCAGGACGCACCCGCCGCCCGCCCCAAGGCGGAGCCGCAGGAGAAGGCCGCGCCGCCGGCGCCCGCTCCCGCCCGCCCCCCGTCGGCCGGCACACCCTCGCGCTCCGGCTCCTCCAGCCGGGTGCGGGCCCGGCTCGCCCGGCTGGGCGTACAGCGCCAGAGCCCGTACAACCCGGTGCTGGAACCGCTGCTGCGCATTGTGCGCGGCAACGACCCCAAGGCCGACGCGGCCACCCTGCGCCAGCTGGAGCGCGCCTACCAGGTGGCCGAGCGCTGGCACCGCGGCCAGAAGCGCAAGAGCGGTGACCCGTACATCACCCACCCCCTCGCGGTCACCACCATCCTGGCCGAGCTGGGCATGGACCCGGCCACCCTGATGGCCGGGCTGCTGCACGACACGGTGGAGGACACCGAGTACGGCCTGGAGGACCTGCGCCGGGACTTCGGCGACCAGGTGGCCCTGCTGGTGGATGGCGTCACCAAGCTGGACAAGGTCAAGTTCGGCGAGGCCGCGCAGGCCGAGACGGTGCGCAAGATGGTCGTCGCCATGGCCAAGGACCCCCGGGTCCTGGTGATCAAGCTGGCCGACCGGCTGCACAACATGCGCACCATGCGGTACCTCAAGCGGGAGAAGCAGGAGAAGAAGGCCCGCGAGACGCTGGAGATCTACGCCCCGCTGGCGCACCGGCTGGGCATGAACACCATCAAGTGGGAGCTGGAGGACCTCGCCTTCGCGATCCTCTACCCCAAGATGTACGACGAGATCGTGCGGCTGGTCGCCGAGCGGGCCCCCAAGCGGGACGAGTATCTGGCGACCGTCATCGACGAGGTGCAGTCCGACCTGCGCGCCGCCCGGATCAAGGCCACCGTCACCGGGCGCCCCAAGCACTACTACAGCGTCTACCAGAAGATGATTGTGCGCGGCCGCGACTTCGCCGAGATCTACGACCTGGTGGGCATCCGGGTCCTGGTGGACACCGTCCGCGACTGCTACGCCGCGCTGGGCACCGTGCACGCGCGGTGGAACCCGGTGCCGGGGCGGTTCAAGGACTACATCGCGATGCCCAAGTTCAACATGTACCAGTCGCTGCACACCACGGTGATAGGCCCCAGCGGCAAGCCCGTTGAACTCCAGATCCGCACCTTCGACATGCACCGGCGTGCGGAGTACGGCATCGCCGCGCACTGGAAGTACAAGCAGGAGGCCGTCGCGGGCGCCTCCAAGGTCCGTACCGATGTGCCCAAGCACGCCGGCAAGAACCAGGACACCGTCAATGACATGGCCTGGCTGCGGCAGTTGCTGGACTGGCAGAAGGAGACCGAGGACCCGGGCGAGTTCCTGGAGTCGCTGCGCTTCGACCTCTCCCGCAACGAGGTCTTCGTCTTCACGCCCAAGGGCGATGTGATAGCCCTCCCGGCCGGGGCCACCCCGGTCGACTTCGCCTACGCGGTGCACACCGAGGTCGGCCACCGCACCATAGGCGCCCGGGTCAACGGACGGCTGGTGCCACTGGAATCCACCCTGGACAACGGTGACTTGGTGGAGGTCTTCACCTCCAAGGCGCCCGGCGCCGGACCGTCACGGGACTGGCTGGGCTTCGTCAAGTCCCCCCGCGCCCGCAACAAGATCCGCGCCTGGTTCTCCAAGGAGCGCCGGGACGAGGCGATCGAGCAGGGCAAGGACGCCATCGCCCGGGCCATGCGCAAGCAGAACCTGCCCATCCAGCGGATCCTCACCGGCGACTCGCTGGTGACCCTGGCGCATGAGATGCGTTACCCGGACATCTCCTCGCTCTACGCGGCCATCGGCGAGGGCCATGTGGCGGCCCAGGGCGTGGTGCAGAAGCTGGTGCAGGCGCTCGGCGGCGAGGACGCGGCCACCGAGGACATCGAGGAGAGCGCCCCCATCCGCACCCGCGCCAAGCGGCGCTCCAGCGCCGATCCGGGCGTGGTGGTCAAGGGTGTTGACGATGTGTGGGTCAAACTGGCCCGCTGCTGTACGCCCGTTCCCGGCGACCCCATCATCGGCTTTGTCACCCGGGGCAATGGCATCTCGGTGCACCGGGCGGACTGCGTCAATGTGGACGCGCTCTCCCAGCAGCCGGAGCGGATCATCGATGTGGAGTGGGCGCCCACCCAGTCCTCGGTGTTCCTGGTCGCCATCCAGGTGGAGGCGCTGGACCGTTCCCGGCTGCTGTCGGATGTCACCCGGGTGCTGTCCGACCAGCACGTCAACATCCTCTCGGCGGCGGTGCAGACCTCCCGGGACCGGGTGGCCACCTCCCGCTTCACCTTCGAGATGGGCGACCCCAAGCACCTGGGGCATGTCCTGAAGGCGGTGCGCGGTGTGGAGGGCGTCTATGACGTCTACCGGGTCACCTCGGCCCGCAGACCGTAACAGCGCATGAGAAGGGCCCCGGGGTGCTCCCCGGGGCCCTTCTCATATGTCTGACGAGGCGTCAGCCACCGAACTCCTCAAGGCCCTTCAGCGCCTGGTCCAGCAGCGCCTTGCGGCCCTCCAGCTCCTTGGCCAGCTTGTCGGCCTTGGCCTGGTTGCCCGCCGCACGCGCCTTGTCGGCCTGCTCCTGCAGCTTGTCGACCGCCGCCTGCAGCTGCCCGGTCAGACCGGCCGCGCGGGCCCGCGCCTCGGGGTTGGTGCGCCGCCACTCGGCCTCCTCGGCCTCCTGGATGGCGCGCTCCACGGCGTGCATCCGCCCCTCGATCTTCGGCCGGGCGTCGCGCGGCACATGACCGATCGCCTCCCAGCGCTCATTGACCGAACGGAACGCCGCCCGCGCCGCCTTGAGGTCGGTGACCGGCAGCAGCTTCTCGGCCTCGACGGCCAACTCCTCCTTGAGCGTGAGGTTCTGCTGCTGCTCGGCGTCGCGCTCGGCGAACACCTCGCCGCGCGCCTGGAAGAAGACGTCCTGGGCGCCGCGGAAGCGGCCCCACAGCTCGTCCTCCGCCTCGCGCTGGGCGCGCCCGGCGGCCTTCCACTCGTTCATCAGCTCGCGGTAACGGGCCGCCGTGGCACCCCAGTCCGTGGAGCCGGACAGCGACTCGGCCTCGGCGACCAGCTTCTCCTTGGCCTTGCGGGCGTCCTCGCGCTGGGCGTCCAGCGAGGCGAAGTGCGCCTTGCGCCGCTTGGAGAAGGCCGAGCGGGCGTGCGAGAAACGGTGCCAGAGCTCGTCGTCGGTCTTGCGGTCCAGCCGGGGCAGGCCCTTCCAGGTGTCGACCAGGGCGCGCAACCGCTCGCCCGCCGACCGCCATTGCTCGCTGGCCGCCAGTTCCTCGGCCTCCGCGACCAGGGCCTCCTTGGCGGTACGAGCCTCTTCGCCCTGCTTGGCCTTGGCGGCCTTGCGCTCCTCGCGGCGCGTGCCGACCAGGGCGACGAGCTGGTCCAACCGGCCGCGCAGCGCGTCCAGATCGCCGACCGCGTGATGCTCGTCGACCTGGCTGCGCAGGTGCTCGATCGCGGTCAGGGCGTCCTTGGCGGACAGGTCGGTGGTCTTGACCCGGCGCTCGAGGAGGCCGATCTCCACGACCAGGCCCTCGTACTTGCGCTCGAAGTAAGCGAGAGCCTCCTCGGGACTCCCCGCCTGCCACGAACCGACGACCTGCTCGCCATCGGCCGTACGCACGTACACCGTCCCCGTCTCATCGACGCGGCCCCATCGGTCGCTGCTCACAGCGCCTCCTCCACATGATGCCGGGGCCGGTTCACGGCCCTCGAAGCATCGTCCACAGGTGTCCCGGCGGGGCCGTGCCCCAGCCGGTCCGACGGCTTGATCAGTTGAGTGGTGATTCCTGTGCAGACCCGGTTCCCGCAGCCGTCGGAGCAGGCACCCTGCACAACGCCAACATAGGCGAACGGTGGCCCGGCTGTCCGTATCCCGCGCGAACGGAATTTCCGACCGCGGTGATCTCGGGCCGCCCGCTCAGGACTTGGTGACGGTCGCCTTGTCGATCACCGCGGTGGCGTTGGGCGCACCATCGCCCGGGTTGCCCTGCGCACCCGGCTGGGCACCCGCCCCGGCGATCTTCTGTACCGCCTTGAGACCCTCGGCGTCCATGGTGCCGAAGGGGGTGTACGAGGGGGCCAGCGGGCTGTCCTTGTAGACCAGGAAGAACTGGCTGCCACCGGTGTTGGGGCCGGCGTTGGCCATGGCCACGGTGCCCGCGGGGTAGATCACTCCGCCGCCCGCCGGGTCCTGCTTCAGCCGGGTGTCCTTGAGGTTCTCATCCGGGATGGAGTACCCGGGGCCGCCCTGGCCGCTGGCCGTGGGGTCACCGCACTGGAGCACATAGATACCCTGCGTGGTCAGGCGGTGACACTTGGTGTGGTCCAGAAAGCCCTGCGCGGCAAGGAAGTTGAAGGAGTTGACCGTGTGCGGGGCCTTGTCGGCGTCCAGCTTGATGCCGACCGATCCACAGGTGGTCTGCAGATTCATGGCGTACGAGGCCGACTTGTCGATGCTCATCGACGGCTCGGACTTCCACTGCTTGGTGGAGGGGGAGCCGGCGGCCGGCTTCTTGCAGGGGTCCGGGCCCTTGGTGGGTGTGGGGGTGTCCGCGGCGTCCGCGGCGCTGTCCTTCTTGCTGTCGCCGCCGCTCAGGGCCCCGGTGGCGTACGCGGTGGCGCCGCCCGCCAGCACCACGGCCAGGCCGGCCGCGATCACCGCGTTGCGGCGGCGGCCCTTGCGCCGCTCCGCGTCGCGGCGCTCCTGCTGGCGCTCGAACTTCTCCCGGGCGAGCTGCCGCCGCCGCTGCTCGTTACTGACCACCGGGTCGTCTCCTCGTACCGTCTCGTCCGACATAGCACTGCGTTGCGAGTGTGCCCGTACCGTATACGGGTTCGCGGCGGCGGGAGTGCCGCCGGTAGGCTCTGATCCGCCGAGACACTCACCGATCGATAAGGACGAACGTGCTGATTGCCGGGTTCCCCGCCGGGGCCTGGGGCACCAACTGCTACCTGGTCGCCCCCGCCGCAGGCGAGGAGTGCGTGATCATCGACCCGGGCCATCAGGCCGCCCAGGGCGTCGAGGAAACGCTGAGGAAGCACCGTCTCAAGCCCGTCGCCGTCGTCCTCACCCATGGCCATATCGACCACGTCGCCTCGGTCGTCCCGGTGTGCGGGGCGCATGACGTGCCCGCCTGGATCCACCCCGCGGACCGCTACATGATGAGCGACCCGGCCAAGGCGCTCGGCCGCTCCATCGGCACCCAGCTGATGGGCGAGCTGACCGTGGGCGAGCCGGACGACGTCAAGGAGCTCTCCGACGGCAGCCGGCTGGAGCTGGCCGGACTGGAGTTCACCGTCGCGCACGCGCCCGGCCATACCAAGGGGTCGGTGACCTTCCGGCTGCCCGAGACCAGCGACATTCCGTCGGTGTTCTTCTCGGGCGACCTGCTGTTCGCCGGCTCCATCGGACGCACCGACCTGCCCGGTGGCGACCATGCCGAGATACTCGAGTCGCTGGCCCGTGTGTGCCTGCCGCTCGACGACTCGACCGTGGTGCTGTCCGGCCACGGTCCCCAGACCAGCATCGGCCAGGAACGCGCCACCAACCCCTATCTGCGGCAGGTGGCCCGGACGCGGTCCGGCCTCGGAGACGGCACCCCGGCTCCGCGACGAGGAATGTGACGAGAGACTTCCAGTGAGCATCTTCAAGGCCCCCAAGGGCACCTATGACCTGCTTCCGCCTGATTCCGCCACGTATCTGGCGGTTCGCGAGGCCATCGCCACGCCGCTCAAGCGCGCCGGCTACGGCTATGTCGAGACACCCGGCTTCGAGCAGATCGAGCTGTTCTCCCGCGGTGTCGGTGAGTCCACCGACATCGTGACCAAGGAGATGTACACCCTCACCCAGCGCGGCAGCGAGCAGCTGGCGCTGCGCCCGGAGGGCACCGCCTCGGTGCTGCGCGCCGCGCTGGAGGCGAACCTGCACAAGCAGGGCAATCTGCCGGTCAAGCTCTGGTACTCCGGCTCCTACTACCGCTATGAGCGCCCGCAGGCCGGACGCTACCGGCACTTCTCCCAGGTCGGCGCGGAGGCCATCGGCGCCGAAGACCCGGTGCTGGACGCCGAGTTGATCATCCTTGCGGTGGACGCCTACAAGTCGCTGGGCCTGCGCAACTTCCGGCTGCTGCTGAACTCGCTCGGCGACCAGGAGTGCCGCCCCGCCTACCGGGCGGCCCTGCAGGACTTCCTGCGCGGTCTGGAGCTGGACGAGGACACCCGGCGCCGGATCGAGATCAACCCGCTGCGGGTGCTGGACGACAAGCGCGAAGCAGTGCAGAAGCAGCTGGTGGGCGCCCCCATGCTGCGGGACCACCTGTGCCAGGCGTGCAAGGAGTACCACGAGCAGGTCCGCTCGCTGCTGACCGCGGCGGGCGTGGAGTTCCAGGACGACGAGAAGCTGGTGCGCGGCCTGGACTACTACACCCGTACCACTTTCGAGTTTGTCCACGACGGCCTGGGCGCCCAGTCCGCGGTCGGCGGCGGCGGCCGCTACGACGGACTGTCCGAGATGATCGGCGGACCGGCGCTGCCGTCGGTCGGCTGGGCGCTGGGTGTGGACCGCACCGTGCTGGCGCTCAGGGCCGAGGGCGTCGAGCTCCAACTGCCCGCGCCCACCCAGGTGTTCGCGGTGCCGCTGGGCGAGGAGGCGCGTCGGGCGCTGTTCTCCGTGGTCACCGAGCTGCGCCGGGCGGGCGTGGCCACCGACTTCGCGTTCGGCGGCAAGGGCCTGAAGAACGCGATGAAGTCGGCCAACCGCTCGGGGGCGCGCTGGGCGCTGGTGCTGGGTGAGCGCGACCTGGCCGAGGGTGTGGTGCAGTTGAAGGACCTGGCCAGCGGAGAGCAGACGCCTGTCGCGCTGGACGCGGTTGTGGGTGAACTCCTCGCCAACCAGGCCTGACCGTCTGCCGCTTGGTGCAGAATGGGCGGCAACCTACTGATGGGACCGATACCGCTATGACCACCTCGGCACTGGACCGCTCCGACACCGATGACGTGGAGCGGGACGGTCCCGCCACGGGCGCCGTGGGCGGCAGCCGGGCATTCGCCTGGCTGCTGGTGGTCACCGGCGCGATGGGGCTGCTGGCGGCCTGGGTCATCACCATCGACAAGAACAAGATCCTTGAGGCCAAGGTGGCGGGGAAGTCCTACACCCCCGGCTGCAGCCTCAACCCCATCGTGTCCTGCGGCAACATCATGGAGAGCAAGCAGGCCCATGTCTTCGGGTTCCCCAACCCGATGCTGGGTCTGGTCGCCTACGGCATCATCATCTCCATCGGCCTGGGCCTGATCGCCGGAGCGCGCTACCGCCGCTGGTACTGGCTGGGCATGCAGGCCGGCTGCCTGTTCGGCGTGGGCTTTGTGACCTGGCTGCAGTACCAGTCGCTGTATGTCATCGGCTCGCTCTGCCTGTGGTGCTGCCTGGCCTGGGTGGCCACCATCGTCATGTTCTGGTACGTGACCCTGCAGAACGTCCGGCACCGCTTCATCCCGGCGCCGGACGGGCTGCGGCGGGCGCTGCTGGAGTTCCACTGGGTGGTGCCGGTGCTGTGGATCGGCGTGATCGGCATGCTGATCCTCACCAGGTGGTGGGACTTCTGGACCGGCAGCGGGGCCTGAGCGGCGGGGGCCTGAGCACTGTCAGAGGGGTGACATAGGGTTTCCATGTGGAACCCGACCTGTTCACCGCAGCCGCAGAGGACCGCCAGGAGAAGGACCCGGCAGGCAGTCCGCTGGCCGTCCGTATGCGTCCGCGCACCTTGGACGAGGTGGTGGGCCAGGGGCATCTGCTCAAGCCGGGCTCACCGCTGCGCCGCCTGGTGGGCGAGGGCAGCGGCGGCCCGGCCGGCCCGTCCTCGGTGATCCTCTGGGGGCCGCCGGGCATCGGCAAGACCACGCTGGCCTATGTGGTCAGCCAGGCCACCAACAAGCGCTTTGTCGAGCTGTCCGCCATCACCGCGGGGGTGAAGGAGGTGCGGGCGGTCATCGACGGCGCCCGCCGCGCCTCGGGCGGGTACGGCAAGGAGACGGTGCTCTTCCTGGACGAGATCCACCGTTTCAGCAAGGCCCAGCAGGACTCGCTGCTGCCCGCGGTGGAGAACCGCTGGGTGACGCTGATCGCGGCCACCACCGAGAACCCCTATTTCTCGGTCATCTCCCCACTGCTGTCCCGTTCGCTGTTGCTGACGCTGCAGGCGCTGACCGATGACGATCTGCGGGGCCTGCTGCGGCGGGCGCTCACCGATGAGCGCGGGCTGGCCGGGGCGGTGACGCTGCCCGAGGACACCGAGGCGCATCTGCTGCGGATCGCCGGGGGAGACGCCCGGCGGGCGCTGACCGCGCTGGAGGCGGGGGCCGGGTCGGCCATCGCCAAGGGCGAGACCGAGATCAGCCTGCAGACCCTGGAGGAGACGGTCGACCGCGCCGCGGTGCGCTACGACCGCGATGGCGACCAGCACTATGACGTGGCCAGCGCGCTGATCAAGTCCATCCGCGGCTCGGATGTGGACGCGGCGCTGCACTATCTGGCCCGGATGATCGAGGCGGGGGAGGACCCCCGGTTCATCGCCCGGCGGCTGATGATCTCGGCCAGCGAGGACATCGGGATGGCCGATCCCACCGCCCTGCAGACCGCCGTCGCGGGAGCGCAGGCGGTGGCGCTGATCGGCTTCCCGGAGGCGCGGATCGTGCTGGGCCAGGTGACGGTGGCGCTGGCGCTGGCCCCCAAGTCCAATGCTGCCTACCTGGCGGTGGACGCCGCCCTGGCCGATGTCCGGGCCGGGCTGGCCGGCCCGGTGCCGCCGCATCTTCGGGACGGGCACTACAAGGGCGCCGAGAAGCTGGGCCACGCACAGGGCTATGTCTATCCGCACGACCTGCCGGGCGGTATCGCCGCCCAGCAGTACGCGCCGGACGCGGTCCACGGCAAGCGGTATTACGAGCCGACCCGGCATGGGGTCGAGGCGCGGTACGCGGATGTGGTGGAGCGGGTGCGGGGCCGCTTGCGCGGGGAGTCTGCGGGGGAGTAGCGCGATCTGTCGCCGGGTGCCCCCGGGCATCGCTTTCGGCTGCGGGCCGTCCGTGGCCGCTCGCGCCCACGCGGCGGAGCCGCATTCAGCCGCTGCCCCGCGCCCCTGGGGGCGCGCCCGGACCTCAGTCGTGGGCCGCCGCCTCGAAGAGCCGGTGCATGGCCCGGCGCAGCCCGGGGATGTCGTTCACCGGCTCCGGGAAGTCGAAGCGGGCGTCGAAGGAGCCCGCGGCGCGGACGAAGCGGACGCGCAGGCCGAAGCGGTCCAGCGCCAGCGGAATCACCCGGTCCGCAGGGGTCCAGGACTGCGGTCCGCTGAGCAGACTCCGCAGGGACGAGACCTGGTCCCCGTGCCCGGAGTGCAGGTGCTGCAGCAGTTCCGCCTCGTGTCCGGCCAGCGGGTCGGCCTCGGCGGCGGCGAAGGCGGCCGCGTCCACCCGCTCGGTGCCCCACAGGTCGTCCACATGGGCCTCGCCGAACTCCAGCCGCACCAGCGCCCGGCCCGGATCGGCCGTCGCCCCGGGCACGGTGGTGAGCCAGCCGGAGATCCAGGCCCGGCCCCGGATACGGTGGGGGACCGCGACCGGGGCCACATCGGTGAGCTCCAGTACCGCCGGCACCTCGTCGTCCTGGGCATGGGTGGCGGTGCGCACGGCGGGGGAGTCGGCCGGGAAGAGCAGGAACACATCGCCGTCCGGTCCCACGCTGCGGACCTTGGGCAGCAGCTGCTCGGGGCGGACCGAGTCCAGGCCGGGGATCAGCAGCACCGCGGAGCATGTACCCTGTACGAGAGTTCGTGTGCGCTCGGCTGCTGACGGCATCCGTGCGATTTCAAGTCCGCTGGGACGCGGCTGACCACGATCTGATCGGACCTCCGTCGCTTCGACGCCCTGGATGGCGTCGGTCTTCTTTGTGCTGTCCGTGATGTGACTGGTGTTCCCAGGGCGAGACATACGATCTCCTTGAGTAAGGTGAGCCTAACCTAACCTATTTCGGAGGTCTGGAGAACGTGCCTAACCAGTCGCGTCCCAAGGTCAAGAAGTCTCGTGCGCTCGGCATCGCGCTGACGCCGAAGGCCGTCAAGTACTTCGAGGCCCGTCCCTACCCGCCGGGTGAGCACGGCCGTGGCCGCAAGCAGAACTCGGACTACAAGGTCCGTCTGCTCGAGAAGCAGCGTCTGCGCGCCCAGTACGACATCAGCGAGCGCCAGATGGCGCGCGCCTACGACCGTGCCAAGAAGGCCGAGGGCAAGACCGGCGAGGCGCTGGTTGTCGAGCTCGAGCGTCGTCTGGACGCCCTGGTGCTGCGCTCCGGCATCGCCCGGACCATCTACCAGGCCCGTCAGATGGTCGTGCACGGCCACATCGAGGTCAACGGCGGCAAGGTCGACAAGCCGTCCTTCCGCGTCCGTCCCGACGACGTGGTGACCGTCCGCGAGCGCAGCCGTGCCAAGCACCCCTTCCAGGTTGCCCGCGAGGGTGGCTACGCCGGTGAGGGCGAGACCCCGCGCTACCTGCAGGTCAACCTGAAGGCGCTGGCCTTCCGCCTGGACCGTGACCCGAACCGCAAGGAAATCCCGGTCATCTGCGACGAGCAGCTCGTCGTCGAGTACTACGCCCGCTGACCCGGCCGTAACGCTCTTTGCCCAGCCCGTCGTCTCCCCGGCCTCCGCGGCCGGGAAGCCGGCGGGCTTGTGCGTTCTCCGGGCCCGGTCATGGGCCGGAAACCGGGCACAAAACGCGGTACAGGCGCCGGTGTCCGGCGCGATAAGGTCGGTATCCGACGTCCAACGACCAGCGACGATCAGCAGGGAGCGGTGCATCGTGTCCGGTGGAGAGGTGGCCGGGATCCTTGTGGCCGTCTTCTGGGCGATCCTGGTGTCCTTCATCGCCCTGGTCCTGGTGCGTCTCGCGCAGACGCTCAAGGCGGCCACCAAGCTGGTCGCCGAGGTCACGGAGCAGGCCGTTCCGCTGCTCGCCGACGCCTCCGCGACCGTACGCTCCGCCAACAGCCAGCTCGCCCGCGTCGACTCGATCGCCGCGGACGTCCAGGAAGTGACGGCCAACGCCTCCGCGCTCTCCTCGACCGTCTCCACGGCCTTCGGCGGCCCGCTGGTCAAGGTGGCCGCCTTCAGCTACGGGGTGCGGCGGGCGATGGGCCGCAGGACGGAGCCGGACCAGGCCCGCACCGTGATCGTCGGCAAGCAACTGCCGTCCGCCCGGCGCGGCGGCCGTCGTACCCGTGGGAAGGGCTGACCCGAGAAATGTTCCGCCGCGCTTTCTGGTTCACCTCCGGTGTGGCCGCCGGTGTATGGGCCACCACCAAGGTCAACCGCCAACTGAACAAGCTGAAGCCGGAGAGCCTGGCCCTGCAGGCGGCAGACCGGGCCGTCCTGGCCGGCCGCCGGGTCAAGCTCTTCGCCCTGGACGTGCGCGACGGCATGGCGCACCGGGAGGCGGCGCTCAAGGACGCCCTCGGCCTGAGCGCCGGGCCGGAGCCCGAGCGCCGGGAACTCCCCGAGCAGCGCCGGCTGGTCGCACTCGAACAGCAGCACCCCTACCACTCGCTCACCCGGAAAGAGGACCACTGATGGAGTCGGCTGAAATCCGCCGCCGCTGGCTGCGCTTCTTCGAGGAGCGCGGGCACACCGTCGTCCCGTCGGCGTCGGTCATCGCGGACGACCCGACCCTGCTGCTGGTCAACGCCGGCATGGTGCCCTTCAAGCCGTACTTCCTCGGCGAGGTCAAGCCGCCCTTCACCCGCGCCACCAGCGTGCAGAAGTGCATCCGCACCCCTGACATCGAAGAGGTCGGCAAGACCACCCGCCATGGCACCTTCTTCCAGATGTGCGGCAACTTCTCCTTCGGTGACTACTTCAAGGAAGGGGCCATCAAGTACGCCTGGGAGCTGCTGACCGCTTCCGTGGCGGACGGTGGCTACGGGCTGGACCCGGAGAAGCTCTGGATCACCGTCTATGAGCAGGACGACGAGGCCGAGCGCATCTGGCGCGATGTCATCGGCGTGCCCGCCGAGCGGATCCAGCGTCTGGGCAAGGGCCCCAACTTCTGGTCCATGGGCGTCCCCGGCCCCTGCGGCCCCTGCTCCGAGATCAACTACGACCGCGGCCCCGAGTTCGGCGTCGAGGGCGGCCCGGCCGTCAACGACGAGCGGTATGTGGAGATCTGGAACCTGGTCTTCATGCAGTACGAGCGCGGCGCCGGCGAGGGCAAGGAGGACTTCCCCATCCTCGGCGACCTGCCCGCCCAGAACATCGACACCGGCCTCGGTCTCGAGCGCCTGGCGATGATCCTGCAGGGCGTGCAGAACATGTACGAGACCGACACCCTGCGCGTGGTCATCGACAAGGCCACCGAGCTGACCGGCGTCCGCTACGGCTCCTCGCATGACACCGATGTCTCGCTGCGCGTGGTCGCCGACCATATGCGCACCTCGGTGATGATGATCGGCGACGGCGTCACCCCCGGCAACGAGGGCCGTGGCTATGTGCTGCGCCGCATCATGCGCCGCGCCATCCGCAATATGCGCATCCTGGGCGCCACCGGGCCGGTGGCCGCCGAGCTGCTGGACGTGGTCATCACGACCATGGGGCAGCAGTACCCGGAGCTGGAGACCGACCGCAAGCGCATCGAGACCGTCGCGCTCGCCGAGGAGGCGGCCTTCCTCAAGACGCTCAAGGCCGGCACCAACATCCTGGACACCGCGGTCACCGAGACCAAGACCGCCGGCTCCACCGTGCTGCCGGGCGACAAGGCGTTCCTGCTCCATGACACCTGGGGCTTCCCCATTGACCTCACCCTGGAGATGGCCGCCGAGCAGGGCCTGTCCGTGGACGAGGCCGGCTTCCGCCGCCTGATGAAGGAGCAGCGGGAGCGCGCCAAGGCCGACGCCAAGGCCAAGAAGACCGGCCACGCCGACCTGTCCGCCTACCGCGAGCTGGCCGACACCGCCGGGGAGACCGACTTCACCGGTTACCTCCGGACCGAGAACGAGGCCACCGTGGTCGGCCTGCTGGTGGACGGCGTGCCCTCGCCCGCCGCCACCGAGGGCGACGAGGTGGAGGTCGTGCTGGACCGTACGCCCTTCTACGCCGAGGGCGGTGGCCAGCAGGCCGACCAGGGCCGGATCAAGCTGGACAACGGCGCGGTCATCGAGGTCCGCGACGTCCAGAAGCCGGTGCCCGGCGTCAATGTCCACAAGGGCGTCGTCCAGGTAGGTGAAGTGACGGTGGGCGCTTCCGCGTACGCCGTCATCGATGTCACGCGCCGCCGGGCCATCGCGCGCGCCCACAGCGCCACCCACCTCACCCACCAGGCGCTGCGCGACGCCCTGGGCCCGACGGCCGCCCAGGCCGGTTCGGAGAACGCCCCGGGCCGCTTCCGTTTCGACTTCGGCTCGCCGGCGGCCGTGCCCGGCACCGTGCTCACCGATGTGGAACAGCGGATCAACGAGGTGCTCTCCCGGGAGCTCGATGTCACCGCCGAGGTCATGAGCCTGGACGAGGCCAAGAAGGCCGGTGCCATCGCCGAGTTCGGCGAGAAGTACGGCGAGCGGGTGCGGGTGGTCACCATCGGCGACTTCTCCAAGGAGCTGTGCGGCGGTACCCATGTGCACAACACCGCCCAGCTGGGCCTGGTGAAGCTGCTCGGCGAGTCCTCCATCGGCTCCGGTGTGCGCCGGGTGGAAGCCCTGGTCGGCGCCGACGCCTACAACTTCCTGGCCCGGGAGCACACGGTGGTCGCCCAGCTCACCGAGCTGGTCAAGGGCCGCCCGGAGGAGCTGCCGGAGAAGATCTCCGGGATGCTCGCCAAGCTCAAGGACGCCGAGAAGGAGATCGAGCGCTTCCGCGCCGAGAAGGTGCTGGCCGCCGCCGCCGGTCTGGCCGAGGGCGCCAAGGATGTGCACGGGGTGGCCCTGGTCACCGGGCAGGTGCCGGACGGCACCGGCGCCGACGACCTGCGCAAGCTGGTGCTGGACGTCCGCGCCCGGCTGGCTTCACGCCCGGCCGTGGTGGCGCTGTTCACCGTGGCCAACGGCCGTCCGCTGACCGTCATCGCCACCAACGAGGCCGCCCGTGAGCGCGGGCTCAAGGCCGGTGACCTGGTGCGCACCGCCGCCAAGACGCTGGGCGGCGGGGGCGGCGGCAAGCCGGACGTGGCCCAGGGCGGTGGCCAGAACCCGCAGGCCGTGGGCGAGGCCATGGCCGCCGTGGAGCGGCTCGTCGCGGAAGCGGTCTGAGCCGTGCGACGAGGCAGGCGCATCGCCATCGACGTCGGGGACGCCCGGATCGGGGTCGCCAGCTGCGACCCCGACGGGCTGCTGGCCACCCCGGTGGAGACCGTGCCCGGCCGGGATATCCCGGCCGCGCACAAGCGGCTGGTGGCGATCGTCGAGGAGTACGAGCCCATCGAGGTGGTCGTCGGCCTGCCCCGCTCGCTCAGCGGGCGGGAGGGGCCGGCGGCCGCCAAGGTGCGCACCTTCGCCAAGGAGATGGCCCGGCGCATCGCCCCGGTGCCGGTGCGGCTGGTGGACGAGCGGATGACGACCGTCACCGCCGCCCATGGGCTGCGCGCCTCCGGGGTCAGCGCCAAGAAGGGACGTTCCTTCGTCGATCAGGCGGCGGCCGTGGTCATTCTGCAGAGCGCCCTGGAGGCCGAGAAGGTCTCCGGGCGTCCTCCCGGCGAAGCCGTCGAAGCGGTCATCTAATCGCGATACGGTAACCTTCCGCGCGACATGGCAGCTGTTCGAACGCCATCCGTACAGGACCAGACGATCGGACCCGCGCTCCCCGCGAGCGCCGAGCGGCTGCCGCTGTGCGGCTCTAGGGGACAGATGACTGAGTACGGCCGGGACTCCGGCTCCCAACCGTGGCATCCCGGCGACCCTCGCTATGGGGAACAGGGCTACGACGGGCAGCAGCAGTACCCGCAGCAGCAGCCTCAGCAGCCGTACTACGGTCACCCGGAACAGCAGCAGTACGGCTGGGATCCCGCGCAGGGCGCGGGGTCCCCTTACGGGCACGCCCCGCAGGGCGGGCCGTATCCGGGTCAGGGTGACCCCTATGCGGGGAACCCGCAGGACTACTACGGGGCTCCGGGCGCGTACCCCGCGCCGCACCAGCAACAGGCCGTACCCCAGCAGTACCAGCAGCAGCCGCATGAGCAGCTGGTACAGCAGCAGGACCAGCAGCATCAGCAACCCCAGCATCAGCAGTCTCAGCATCAGCAGCAGCCCGTGCCCCAGCAGCAGCACCAGCAGCCGCAGGAGCAGTGGCAAGCCGATCCTGATCCCGGGGACACCGGCGAACTCTCCTTCTTCGACGGCCTGTCCGGCGAGGAGGCCAAGGCCGCGCCCGCCGCCGGGGAAGCCGCCGAGGACGAGGAGGCGGCCGAGGAGAGCCCCCGCGGCCGGGAGCGGCGCGGCAAGGGCAAGGACAAGGGCAAGAAGAACAAGCGGCGCAGCGGCACCGCCTGTCTGGTGGCCTCCGTGGTGCTGCTGGGCACCGTGGGCGGCATCGGCTATCTGGGCTACGACTACTGGGAGACCCACTACGGCCCCGCGCCCGACTACCAGGGCGAGGGCTCCGGCCAGGTGCAGATCGTGGTGGCCAAGGGCGCCGGCCTCACCCAGATCGGTGATCTCCTGGCGCGCAACGGCGTGGTCAAGAGCGCCCGCGCCTTCTCCGAGGCGGCCGCCGGCAAGGCCATCCAGCCGGGCACCTACACCCTGCACCAGGAGATGTCCGGCGAGGCGGCGGTCGCCATGATGACCAACGCCGGGAACTTCCTGACCCTGCGCGAGGGCATCCGGGCCGCCCAGGTCTACAAGGCCGTTGACGACAAGCTCGGGCTCAAGCCCGGCACCACCAAGGATGTGGCGCACAGCCAGGCGAAGAACCTGGGGCTGCCGGACTGGGCGAACAGCGACCCCAGCATCAAGGACCCGCTGGAGGGCTTCCTCTTCCCCTCCCAGTACAACGCCGGCAAGGGCACCAAGCCGGAGGACCTGCTGCGGCAGATGGTCGACCAGGCCAAGAAGAAGTACGCCGAGCAGGACCTGGACGGCAAGGCCAAGGAGCTGGGCCTGAAGTCGCCGCTCCAGTTGATCACCGTGGCCAGCCTGGTCCAGGCCGAGGGCCGCTCCCCGCATGACTTCGACAAGATCTCCCGGGTGATCTACAACCGGCTCAAGCCGGACAACAAGGAGACTTACGGGCTGCTGGACTTCGACTCCACGGTCAACTACGCCAAGAGCCAGAGCACCCTGGACACCGGTTCGGTCAACGACCTGCGCAAGTTCAAGGACCCGTACAACACCTACAACATCAAGGGCCTGCCGCCCGGCCCGATCGGCAACCCGGGCGCGGAGGCGCTGAAGTCCGCGCTGGAACCGGCGCCCGGCCCCTGGTACTACTTCGTGTCGGTCAACGAGAACGAGACACTGTTCGCCGTGACCAACGAGGAGCAGAACAAGAACCGCCAGCGCTATGAGCAGGAGCACAAGAAGGCGGCCGGCCAGTGAGTGACCGCCACCGGGCGGCGGTACTGGGCTCGCCCATCGCCCACTCGCTCTCCCCGGTGCTGCACCGGGCCGCCTACGCCGCACTCGGCCTGGCCGGCTGGAGCTATGACCGGTTCGAGGTGGACGAGGCCGCGCTGCCCGGCTTCCTGGACCGGCTGGACGACAGCTGGGCCGGGCTGTCCCTGACCATGCCGCTGAAGCGGGCGGTGATCCCGCTGCTGGACGAGATCAGTGCCACCGCCGCCGCCGTGGAGGCGGTCAACACGGTGGTGTTCACCGGGGACGGCCGGCGGGTCGGCGACAACACCGACATCCCCGGCCTGGTGGCGGCGCTGCGCGAGCATGGCGTGGGCGAGGTCGGCTCGGCCGCGGTGCTCGGCGCCGGAGCCACCGCCTCCTCGGCGCTGGCCGCGCTGGCCCGGGTGTGCACCGGCGAGGTCACCGCCTATGTGCGCAGCGCGGAGCGGGCCGCCGAGATGCGCGGCTGGGGCGAGCGGCTGGGGGTGGCGGTGCGCACCGCCGACTGGTCCAGGGCTGCCGAGGCGCTGGGTGCGCCGCTGGTGATCGCCACCACCCCGGCCGGTGCCGTGGACGCGCTGGCGCATGCCGTGCCGGAGCACCCCGGCACGCTGTTCGATGTGCTCTACGAGCCCTGGCCCACCCCGCTGGCCACCGCCTGGGCGGCCCGCGGCGGATCCGTGCTGGGCGGCCTGGACCTGCTGGTGCACCAGGCGGTGCTCCAGGTCGAGCGGATGACCGGCCGGGTACCGGCCCCGCTGGCGGAAATGCGCCTGGCGGGCGAGGCGGCACTGGCGGCGCGCGGCGGCTGACCACGGCGGACGCCGGTGTCTCACCCACCCGTCCGCATCGCGGACCTGAGCCGGGTGCGGGCGGTCGCCCATGGGAGGATCAGGGCGAGCATTCCGCCTGGCACTTGAGGAGCACCGTTGAGCAGGTTGCGCTGGCTGACCGCTGGGGAGTCGCACGGCCCCGCACTGGTGGCGACGCTGGAGGGACTTCCCGCCGGCGTGCCGGTGACCACCGAGATGGTGGCGGACCACCTGGCCCGGCGGCGGCTCGGCTATGGCCGCGGCGCGCGGATGAAGTTCGAGCGCGACGAGGTCACCTTCCTCGGCGGGGTGCGGCACGGTCTGACCATGGGCTCCCCGGTCGCGGTGATGGTGGGCAACACCGAGTGGCCCAAGTGGGAGAAGGTGATGGCGGCCGACCCGGTGGACCCGGCGGAGCTGGCCGCCCTGGCCCGCAACGCCCCGCTGACCCGGCCCCGTCCGGGCCACGCGGACCTGGCCGGCATGCAGAAGTACGGCTTTGACGAGGCCCGTCCGGTGCTGGAGCGGGCCAGCGCCCGGGAGACCGCGGCCCGGGTGGCGCTGGGCGCGGTGGCCCGGTCCTTCCTCAAGGAGGCGGCCGGCATCGAGATCGTCTCCCATGTGGTGGAGCTGGCCGCCGCCAAGGCGCCCTACGGCGTCCACCCCAAGCCCTCCGATGTGGCGCGGCTGGACGCGGACCCGGTGCGCTGTCTGGACGAGGCCGCGAGCAAGGCGATGGTCGCCGAGATCGACCAGGCGCACAAGGACGGCGACACCCTGGGCGGCGTGGTCGAGGTGCTGGCCTACGGCGTGCCGGTGGGCCTGGGCTCCCATGTGCACTGGGACCGGCGGCTGGACGCCCGGCTGGCCGCCGCCCTGATGGGTATTCAGGCCATCAAGGGAGTGGAGGTCGGCGACGGCTTCGAGCTGGCCCGGGTGCCCGGCTCCCGGGCGCATGACGAGATCGTCCCCACCGAGGACGGCATCCGCCGCTCCTCCGGCCGCTCCGGCGGCACCGAGGGCGGCCTGACCACCGGCGAACTGCTGCGGGTGCGCGCCGCGATGAAGCCCATCGCCACCGTGCCCCGCGCCCTGGCCACCGTGGATGTGGCCACCGGCGAGCCGGCCCAGGCACACCACCAGCGCTCCGACGTCTGCGCGGTGCCCGCGGCGGGCATCGTGGCCGAGGCGATGGTGGCGCTGGTGCTGGCGGACGCGGTGCTGGAGAAGTTCGGCGGCGACAGCGTTGCGGAGACCCGCCGCAACCTGCGCGGCTACCTCGAGAACCTGGCCATCAGGTGACCGGGCCGCTGGTGGTGCTGGTGGGCCCGCCCGGCGCGGGCAAGTCCACCATCGGCGCGCTGCTGGCGCGGCGGCTGGAGACCGGCTACCGGGACACCGACGCCGATATCGAGGCGACGGCCGGCAAGCCCATCCCGGAGATCTTCGTCGAGGACGGCGAGCCGCACTTCCGCGAGCTGGAGCGGCGGGCGGTGCGCGCCGCCGTCGAGGAGCACCCTGGGGTGCTCGCGCTGGGCGGTGGCGCGATCATGGACCCCGGCACCCGCGCCCTGCTCGACGGCCTTCCGGTGGTCTTCCTGGAGGTCGAACTCGCCGACGCGGTACGGCGGGTGGGGCTGGACACCCCCCGCCCGCTGCTCGCGGTCAACCCCCGCAAGCGGTGGCGCGAGCTGATGGAGCAGCGCCGGCCGCTCTACACCGAGGTCGCCCGCGCGGTGGTGCCCACCGGCGGCCGCACCCCCGCCCAGGTCGCCGACGCGGTGATCGAGGCCTTGGGCCTGCAGGGCCGTAACCGACAGACCATCCAGTGAGGAACCCATGACCGACGCCCCCACCCGTATCCATGTCGCAGGCAGCGCGGGCACCGCGCCCTACGAGGTGCTGGTAGGGCACCAACTGCTGGGCGAGCTGGCCGGTTTGATCGGCAAGGCCGCCCGGCGGGTGGCCGTGGTGCACCCCGAGGCGCTGGCCGCCACCGGTGAGGCGCTGCGCGAGGACCTGGCCGCCCAGGGCTATGAGGCCGTCGCCATCCAGGTGCCCAACGCCGAGGAGGCCAAGACCGCCGAGGTCGCCGCCTACTGCTGGAAGGCGCTGGGCCAGAGCGGGTTCACCCGCACCGATGTGATCGTCGGTGTCGGCGGGGGAGCCACCACCGACCTGGCCGGCTTTGTGGCGGCCACCTGGCTGCGGGGGGTGCGCTGGATCGCGGTGCCCACCACCGTGCTGGGCATGGTGGACGCCGCGGTCGGCGGCAAGACCGGCATCAACACCGCCGAGGGCAAGAACCTGGTGGGCGCCTTCCACCCGCCCGCCGGGGTGCTGTGCGACCTGGCCGCGCTCCAGTCGCTGCCGGTCAACGACTATGTCTCCGGCCTGGCCGAGGTGATCAAGGCCGGTTTCATCGCCGACCCGGCCATCCTGGAGCTGATCGAGGCCGACCCGGAGGCCGCCCGCACCCCGGACGGCCCGCACACCGCGGAGCTGATCGGGCGGGCGATCCGGGTCAAGGCGGAGGTGGTCTCCAAGGACCTGCGGGAGTCCGGCCTGCGGGAGGTCCTCAACTACGGGCACACCCTGGCGCACGCCATCGAGAAGAACGAGCGCTACAACTGGCGCCATGGCGCGGCGGTTTCGGTCGGCATGGTGTTCGCCGCCGAACTCGGCCGGATCGCCGGGCGGCTGGACGACGCCACCGCCGACCGGCACCGCGCGGTACTCACCTCGGTGGGGCTGCCGGTGACCTACCGGGGCGACCAGTGGCCCAAGCTGCTGGAGACGATGAAGATCGACAAGAAGACCCGGGGCGACCGGCTGCGCTTTATCGTGCTGGAGGGCCTGGCCCGGCCGGCCGTGCTGGAGGCGCCGGATCCCGCCATGCTGCTGGCCGCGCACGCGGAGATCGCGGCGTGAGCGGCGCACGCGCGGCCGCCGGGCCGCAGACGGAGGCGATGGCCGCACCTCTGCGCCGCGCGGGCGGAGAAGCGAACCAGGAGCAGGTGACGGCCGCCCGGGTGCTGGTGCTCAACGGCCCCAATCTGGGGCGGCTGGGCTCCCGGGAGCCCGATGTCTACGGTTCCACCTCCTACGCCGGCCTGGTGCGCGAGTGCACCGCGCTGGGCGCGGAACTCGGCCTGGCGGTCGAGGTGCGGGAGACCAATGACGAGGGCGAGCTGGTGCGCTGGCTGCATGAGGCGGCCGACGGAGCGCTGCCGGTGGTCATCAACCCCGGTGCGTTCACCCACTACTCGTACGCCATGCGGGACGCGGCCGCCCAGCGCACCGCCCCGCTGATCGAGGTGCACATCTCCAACCCGCACGCCCGGGAGGAGTTCCGGCACACCTCGGTGATCTCGGCGGTGGCCAGCGGCACCATCGCCGGGTTCGGCATCGGCTCCTACCGGCTGGCGCTGCGTGCCCTGGCGGAGCAACTGACCGGCTGAGCCAGGGGCTTCGGGCACTTTCCGGGCCGTCGGGCCGTTGACCGCCCGGCGGCCCGCCGCGGCCGTCTCGGGTACCCTCAACGCGCCCCAGACACCAGTACGAGACGGAGTGCCAGTCGGATGCAGCACGCAGGGGGAGAGCCGCTGCCACCAGCGGGGGACGGCCTGGGGCCGATACCGGCCGCGCCCGGCTGGGCGGCCCCCGCTCCCCGGCCGGCCGGTCCGCCGGCGGTCCCCGGACCGCCCCCGGCGCACTTCCCGCCCGCGCCGGCCGCACCCGCACCCCCCGCGCCCCAGGCCACCGTGGTGGCCGACCCCCTGCAGGCGCCGGTGGCGGTGCTGCTGATCGGCCCGGCGGGCGCCGGCAAGACCACCGTGGCCCGGCACTGGGCGGACACCCGGCGGGTGCCCACCGCTCACATCAGCCTGGACGACGTCCGGGAATGGGTGCGGGCCGGCTTTGCCGACCCCCAGTCCGGGTGGAACGACCACTCCGAGGCCCAGTACCGCCTGGCCCGTCGCACCTGTGGCTTCGCTGCCCGCAACTTCATCGCCAACGGCATCTCCTGCATCATCGACGACGCGGTCTTCCCCGACCGGCCCTCGGTGGGCCTGGGCGGCTGGCAGCGGCATATCGGCCCCGGCCTGCTGCCGGTGGTGCTGCTGCCGGGCCTGGAGGTGGTCCTGGAGCGCAATGCCGAGCGCACCGGCAACCGCCGCCTCGGCGACGAGGAGGTCGCCCGGATCCACGGCCGGATGGCCGGCTGGTACGGCGCCGGGCTCCCCATCATCGACAACTCCCAGCAGGACGTGGCCACCACCGCCCGGCTGCTGGACGAGACCGTCACCCGCGCGCTGGCCGCGTCCAGCGGCTGGTAAAGCCCGGTCGGACGCGCTGGAACGGACGGTTCCGCTCGCCGTACGTACGCTCGAAGCATGTCCGACGTGTACGCGGCACGGCGCTCACGGCTCCTCGAACGATGTGTCACGGGCGGCAGCGAGGCCGCGCTGGTGACCGGCACGGCCAATGTCCGCTATCTGGCGGGCGGCGCGCCGGCCGGTTCCGCGCTGCTCGTCGGCCCCGGCCATGATGTGCTGCTGTGCACGGTCGACCCGTACGCCGACCACTTCGCCGGCACCGGCCCGGCCGGGCGGCCCGCCGAGGATCTCAGGGTCCAGCTGCTGCCCAGCGTGGAAGGCGACCCGGCGGTGGCCGCCGCCGAGCGGGCGGTGGCCGCCGGAGCGCGGTCGCTGGCGGTCGAGGAGCACCATCTGACCGTGATGCGCCATCGCGCCATGGGCTCGGTGGCGCCCCGGCTGCGCCTGGACGACCTGGGCCCGGCCGTGGAGCAGCAGCGCGTGGTCAAGGACGGCGAGGAGATCGCCGCGCTGCGCATCGCCGCCGAGATCGCCGACCAGGCGCTGGGCGAGCTGCTGGAGTCCATTCTGGTCGGGCGCACCGAGCGGCATCTGGCGCTGGAGCTGGAGCGCCGCCTGGTGGACCACGGCGCCGGCGGGGCGGCCTTCCCCACCTCGGTGGGCACCGGCCCCAACTCGGGGCTGGCCGGGCATGTACCGACCGACCGGCGGGTGGAGGAGGGCGACTTCCTCAGCGTCTGCCTGGGCGCCGACTACCGGGGCTACCACAGCGAGGTCGCCCGTACCTTTGTCATCGGCACCTCGCCCGCGGAGTGGCAGATCGAGCTCTACGACCAGGTGTTCGCGGCCCAGCGGGCCGGGCGGGAGGCGCTGGCCCCCGGCACGCCGTACCGTGAAGTGGACCGGGCGGCACGCCGGGTGCTGGAGGCGGCGGGGCACGGGGAACGGGTCGGTCCGTCCATCGGGCACGGGGTGGGACTGGAAAACGGCGAGGACCCGCGTCTCGCGCCCTCGGCCATGGGTAAACTGGACGCTTGCGTGCCGGTCACCGTAGATCCGGGAGTCCACCTCCCGGGGCGGGGCGGCGTCCGGATCGATGACACGCTCGTCGTCCGCCCAGAGGCGGACGGCGGACCCGAGCTACTCACCATCACGACCAAGGAGCTGCTCGCGCTGTAGCGCGCGCCTTCGGGGTCCCAGTTCAGTCCAGGAGATTCCGCAACCGTGGCTTCCACGAACGACCTCAAGAACGGCATGGTGCTCAAGCTCGAAGGCGGCCAGCTCTGGTCCGTCGTCGAGTTCCAGCACGTCAAGCCTGGCAAGGGCCCCGCGTTTGTCCGCACCAAGCTCAAGAACGTGCTCTCGGGCAAGGTTGTCGACAAGACCTTCAACGCCGGCGTGAAGGTTGAGACGGCCACCGTCGACCGCCGCGACATGCAGTTCTCCTACATGGACGGCGACTACTTCGTCTTCATGGACATGGAGACCTACGACCAGCTGCACATCGACCGCAAGGCCGTCGGTGACGCCGCCAACTTCCTGATCGAGGGCTTCAACGCCTCCGTCGCCCAGCACGAGGGCGAGGTGCTCTATGTCGAGCTCCCGGCCGCCGTCGAGCTGGTCATCAAGCACACCGACCCGGGCGTCCAGGGCGACCGCTCCACCGGTGGCACCAAGCCCGCCACCCTGGAGACCGACTACGAGATCCAGGTCCCGCTGTTCATCTCGACCGGCGAGAAGATCAAGGTCGACACCCGCTCCGGTGAGTACCTCGGCCGGGTGAACAGCTAACCGTGGCCGCCCGTAGCAAGGCCCGTAAGCGCGCCTTCCAGATCCTCTTCGAGGCCGATCAGCGCGGCACCACCGTGCAGACGGTGCTCGCCGACTGGATCCGGCACTCGCGGTCCGACGACCGGCAGCCGCCGGTCACCGAGTACACCATGCGGCTGGTCGAGGGGTACGCCGGGCATGTGGCCCGGATCGACGAGCTGATCGCGACCTATGCGGTGGACTGGGACCTGGACCGTATGCCCGTCGCCGACCGGAACATCGTCCGGCTCGGAGCGTACGAGCTGATCTGGGAGGACGAGACTCCGGACGCGGTGGCCATCGATGAGGCCGTGCAACTGGCCAAGGAGTTCTCGACCGACGAGTCGCCCGCCTTCGTCAATGGTCTGCTGGGCCGTTTCAAGGAGCTGAAGCCGAACATCCGGCGTTCCTGAACGGCCAACGGCCATGCGAAACCGCCGTGGGGCGGGAAACCGGCAAGGTTTCCCGCCCCACGGCGGTTTGTTTCCAAGAGCCGGACGTCAGGCGTCCTCGTGCTGCACGGCCCGACGGGCGTCCGCGTCCAGCACCCCCCAGCTGATGAGCTGCTCGGTCAGGACCGAAGGGGACTGGTCGTAGATCACGGCGAGGGTGCGCAGGTCATCCTGGCGGATGGAGAGCACCTTGCCGTTGTAGTCGCCGCGCTGGCTCTGAATGGTGGCCGCATAACGCTGGAGCGGACCCGCCTTCTCGGCCGGGACATGGGCCAGCCGCTCAAGGTCCAGCACCAGCTTCGGCGGGGGCTCGGCGGCACCGCCCGGCGTGGTGCCGGGCAGCAGCTCCTGCACGGGCACACCGTAGAAGTCGGCCAGCTCGGCCAGGCGCTGCACGGTCACGGCACGGTCGCCGCGCTCGTACGAGCCCACCACCACGGCCTTCCAGCGCCCCTGGGACTTTTCCTCGACTCCATGGAGGGAGAGTCCCTGCTGGGTGCGGATGGCACGGAGCTTGGCCCCGAGCTGTTTGGCGTATTCGCTGGACATAAAGCTCCCCGGACGAAGAGTGGTAACTCACTGTGAGGTTACGCAGCGTAATCTGCCTTCGTCAAGCCGAATGGTTCATGCGGTGCACCCCCCAAGGGCCCGTTCACCGGTTCCCGGCGGTACTGGTACCGTGGACCACGCAATTTCGACGTCCTTTAATGTCCGTCCCGTGAGGCGGAGAAGGAGGTCCGTTTCGTATGGACGCAAATGCTCCGGCGCGTCCCGTGCTCGAAGCACCGGACATCGCCCGGGTTCTCACCCGTATCGCCCACGAAATCGTCGAGCGCGCCAAGGGCGCGGACGATGTGGTGCTGCTTGGCATTCCCACCCGGGGTGTCTTCCTCGCCCACCGGCTGGCCGCCAAACTCCAGGAAATCACCGGCGCCCGCACCCCGGTCGGCTCTCTCGACATCACCATGTACCGCGATGACCTGCGGCTGCGCCCGGCACGTGCGCTGGCCCGTACCGAGATTCCCGGTACCGGCATCGACGGCCGGCTGGTGGTCCTGGTGGACGACGTCCTCTTCTCCGGCCGGACCATCCGCGCCGCGCTGGACGCGCTGAACGACATCGGCCGCCCGCGCGCCGTGCAGCTCGCGGTCCTGGTCGACCGCGGCCACCGCGAACTTCCGATCCGCGCCGACTATGTCGGCAAGAACCTCCCCACGTCGTTGCGGGAGACGGTCAAGGTGCAGCTCACCGAGGAGGACGGGCGCGACAGCGTCCTGCTCGGCGTGCACCCGGCCCCCGCCGGGCAGTAGCGGCCCCCAGCGGACCCGGTGACACCGGGCCCGCGAGCCCGCATGCCCGGCCCTCACTCCCGCATACCTCCCCAACATCGGAGTAATCCGGATGAAGCGTCACCTCATCTCGGCCGCCGACCTCTCCCGCGACGACGCGGTGCTGATCCTCGACACCGCCGAGGAGATGGCCCGGGTCGCTGACCGGCCGATCAAGAAGCTGCCGACCCTGCGCGGCCGCACCGTGGTCAACCTCTTCTTCGAGGACTCCACCCGCACCCGCATCTCCTTCGAGGCCGCCGCCAAGCGGCTGTCGGCCGATGTCATCAACTTCTCCGCCAAGGGCTCCTCGGTCTCCAAGGGCGAGTCGCTCAAGGACACCGCGCTGACCCTGGAGGCGATGGGCGCGGACGCGGTGGTCATCCGCCACCACGATTCCGGCGCCCCGTACCGGCTGGCCAACTCCGGCTGGATCGACGGCGCGGTGGTCAACGCCGGCGATGGCACCCATGAGCACCCCACCCAGGCCCTGCTGGACGCCTTCACCATGCGCCGCCGGCTGACCGGCCCGGACGCCGGGCTGGGCCAGGGCCTGGACGGCCGCCGGATCACCATCGTGGGCGACATCCTGCACAGCCGGGTGGCCCGCTCCAACGTCCATCTGCTGACCACCCTGGGCGCCCAGGTCACCCTGGTCGCCCCGCCCACCCTGGTGCCCATCGGGGTGGAGCAGTGGCCCTGCGAGGTCTCCTACGACCTGGACGCGGTGCTGCCCAAGTCCGACGCGGTGATGATGCTGCGCGTCCAGCGCGAGCGGATGAACGCCGCCTTCTTCCCCACCGAGCGGGAGTACGCCCGCCGCTACGGCCTGGACTCCGAGCGGATGGGCCGGATGCCGGAGCACTCCATCGTGATGCATCCCGGGCCGATGAACCGGGGCATGGAGATCACCGCGGAGGTCGCCGACTCCGCCCGCTGCACCGCGGTGGAGCAGGTCGCCAATGGCGTCTCCATCCGGATGGCCGTGCTGTACCTGCTGCTGGGCGGCGCGGAGCCCGCCGTCACCAACCGCACCGAGGAGAACAAGTGATGACCGACAAGACCCTGATCCGCGGTGCGAAGGTCCTCGGCGGCGAGCCGCAGGACGTGCTGATCGACGGCGAGACCATCACCGAGGTCGGCACCGGCCTCAGCGCCGACGGCGCCACCGTCATCGAGGCGGCCGGCAAGATCCTGCTGCCCGGCCTGGTCGACCTGCACACCCACCTGCGCGAGCCCGGCCGCGAGGACTCCGAGACCGTCCTGACCGGCACCCGCGCCGCGGCCGTCGGTGGCTACACCGCCGTGCACGCCATGGCCAACACCTTCCCGGTGGCCGACACCGCAGGCGTGGTCGAGCAGGTCTGGCGGCTGGGCCGGCAGTCCGGCTACTGCGACGTCCAGCCGGTGGGCGCGGTCACCGTGGGCCTGGAGGGCAAGAAGCTGGCCGAGCTGGGCGCCATGCACGACTCGGCCGCCGGGGTGCGGGTCTTCTCCGACGACGGCAAGTGTGTGGACGACGCCGTGATCATGCGGCGGGCGCTGGAGTATGTGAAGGCCTTCGACGGCGTGATCGCCCAGCACGCCCAGGAGCCCCGGCTGACCGAGGGCGCCCAGATGAACGAGGGCGTGGTCTCCGCCGAGCTGGGCCTGGGCGGCTGGCCGGCCGTCGCCGAGGAGTCGATCATCGCCCGCGATGTGCTGCTGGCCGCGCATGTCGGCTCCCGGGTGCACATCTGCCACCTGTCCACCGCCGGCTCGGTGGAGATCGTGCGCTGGGCCAAGTCCAAGGGCTGGCATGTCACCGCCGAGGTGACCCCGCACCACCTGCTGCTCACCGACGAGCTGGTGCGCAGCTACAACCCGGTCTACAAGGTCAACCCGCCGCTGCGCACCGAGGCCGATGTGACGGCCCTGCGCGAGGCGCTGGCAGACGGCACCATCGACTGTGTGGCCACCGACCACGCCCCGCACCCGCACGAGGACAAGGACTGCGAGTGGGGCGCGGCCGCCATGGGCATGGTGGGCCTGGAGACCGCGCTGTCGGTGGTCCAGCACACCATGGTCGACACCGGCCTGCTGGACTGGGCCGGGGTCGCCGACCGGATGTCCTTCCGTCCGGCCGCCATCGGCCGGCTGGCCGGGCACGGCCGGCCCGTCGCCGCGGGGGAGCCCGCCAACCTCACCCTGGTCGATTCCGCTTACCGTGGTGTGGTGGACCCCGCGGGCTTCGCCTCCCGCAGCCGTAACACCCCCTACCAGGGCCTGGAGCTGCCGGGGCGCGTCACCCACACCTTCCTGCGGGGCCGGGCGACGGTCGCCGACGGGAAGCTGACGGGAATCTGACGTGACAACTTTGATCAACCTGGCGGGCGAGCAGAAGTCGCAGGCCGTCACCGACTGGGCCGCGCGCATCGGCTGGGTGGTCGGACTGCTGCTCTTCGTCGCGCTGCTGTACTGGCTGATGCGCGAGGGCTGGAAGTGGCGCGGCACCCTCCAGGGCGACCTGCCCGAGCTGCCCGCCGTTCCCGGGGAGCCGGGCGAGCCCCTGCTGGAGATGGCCGGCCGCTACCACGGCTCCACCACCGCCGGGCAGTGGCTGGACCGCATCGTCGCCCAGGGCCTGGGCACCCGCAGCCGAGCCGAGCTCACCCTGACGGAGCAGGGCGTGACCGTCGTCCGTCCCGGAGCCCAGGACTTCCTCATCCCGGCCGGTGCCCTGCGCGGGGCCCGGCTGGAGAAGGGCATCGCCGGCAAGGTCCTCACCGAGGGCGGCCTGCTGGTGCTCACCTGGCAGCACGGCGAACGGACCATCGACTCCGGTTTCCGCTCCGACCGGGCGGCCGAGCACCCGGCCTGGGTCGAAGCAGTGAACAAGCACCACAACCGCACCACGGAAGGCGCACGATGACGACCTCCACCAGGGGGACCGAAAAGGTCCCCGCAGTACTCGTCCTGGAGGACGGCCGCAGTTTCCACGGCCGTGCCTACGGGGCCGTGGGGTCGACCTTCGGCGAGGCCGTCTTCTCCACCGGCATGACCGGCTACCAGGAGACCCTCACCGACCCCTCCTACCACCGCCAGGTGGTCGTCATGACCGCCCCGCACGTCGGCAACACCGGTGTCAACGACGAGGACCCCGAGTCCGCCCGGATCTGGGTGGCCGGCTATGTGGTCCGCGACCCCGCCCGGATCCCCTCCAACTGGCGCTCCCGCCGCTCCCTGGACGAGGAGCTGCGCGCCCAGGGCGTGGTTGGCATCTGCGGCATCGACACCCGGGCGCTCACCCGCCACCTGCGCGAGCGGGGTGCCATGCGGGTGGGCATCTTCTCCGGCAACGCGCTGCCCGACGAGGGCACCATGCTGGCCGAGGTGCGCCGGGCACCGGAGATGACCGGTGCCGACCTGTCCGCCGAGGTGGCCACCAAGGAGACGTATGTCGTCCCGGCCATCGGCGAGAAGCGGTTCACCGTGGCCGCCATCGACCTGGGCATCAAGGGCATGACCCCGCACCGGATGGCCGAGCGCGGCATCGAGGTGCATGTGCTGCCCGCCACCGCCACCATCGACGATGTCTACGCGGTCGCCCCGGACGGCGTGTTCTTCTCCAACGGCCCCGGCGACCCGGCCACCGCCGACCATCCGGTCTCGGTGATGCGCGGCGTGCTGGAGCGCGGAACTCCGCTGTTCGGCATTTGCTTCGGCAACCAGATCCTCGGCCGCGCGCTGGGCTTCGGCACCTACAAGCTGAAGTACGGCCACCGGGGCATCAACCAGCCCGTGCAGGACCGTACGACCGGCAAGGTCGAGGTCACCGCGCACAACCATGGCTTCGCCGTCGACGCCCCGCTCGACAAGGCGACCGACACCCCTTACGGCCGTGTCGAGGTCTCCCACGTCTGTCTGAACGACAACGTGGTCGAGGGTCTCCAGCTGCTCGACCAGCCGGCCTTCAGCGTCCAGTACCACCCCGAGGCAGCCGCAGGTCCGCACGACGCCGCATACCTGTTCGACCGCTTCGTCTCCCTGATGGAGGGCCAGCGTGCCTAAGCGCACCGACATCCAGTCCGTTCTGGTCATCGGCTCCGGCCCGATCGTCATCGGTCAGGCCGCCGAGTTCGACTACTCCGGCACCCAGGCCTGCCGCGTGCTGAAGGCCGAGGGCCTGCGGGTCATCCTGGTCAACTCCAACCCGGCCACGATCATGACCGACCCGGAGATCGCCGACGCCACCTATGTCGAGCCGATCACCCCGGAGTTCGTCGAGAAGATCATCGCCAAGGAGCGCCCCGACGCGCTGCTGCCCACCCTCGGCGGCCAGACCGCGCTCAACACCGCGATCTCCATGCATGAGAACGGCGTTCTGGAGAAGTACGGCGTCGAACTCATCGGCGCCAATGTGGAGGCGATCCACAAGGGCGAGGACCGCGACCTGTTCAAGGGCGTCGTCGAGGCCGTGAACGCCAGGACCGGTCATGGCGAGTCCGCCCGCTCGGTCATCTGCCACACCATGGACGAGGTCATCGCGGGCGTGGAGACGCTCGGCGGCTACCCCGTCGTCGTCCGCCCCTCCTTCACCATGGGCGGCGCCGGCTCCGGCTTCGCGCACGACGAGGAGGAGCTGCGCCGCATCGCTGGCCAGGGCCTGACGCTCTCCCCGACCACTGAGGTGCTCCTGGAGGAGTCCATCCTCGGCTGGAAGGAGTACGAGCTGGAGCTGATGCGCGACAAGCACGACAACGTGGTGGTCGTCTGCTCCATCGAGAACTTCGACCCGATGGGCGTGCACACCGGCGACTCCATCACCGTCGCCCCGGCGATGACGCTCACCGACCGCGAGTACCAGGTGCTGCGTGACATCGGCATCGCGATCATCCGCGAGGTCGGCGTCGACACCGGTGGCTGCAACATCCAGTTCGCCGTCAACCCCGACGACGGCCGGGTCATCGTCATCGAGATGAACCCGCGCGTCTCGCGCTCCTCGGCGCTGGCCTCCAAGGCCACCGGCTTCCCGATCGCGAAGATCGCTGCCCGTCTTGCGGTCGGCTACACCCTCGATGAGATCCCCAACGACATCACCGAGAAGACGCCGGCGTCGTTCGAGCCGACCCTCGACTATGTCGTGGTGAAGGCGCCCCGTTTCGCCTTCGAGAAGTTCCCCTCCGCCGACCCCACCCTCACCACCACCATGAAGTCGGTGGGCGAGGCCATGGCCATCGGCCGTAACTTCACCGAGGCGCTGCAGAAGGCCCTGCGCTCGCTGGAGAAGAAGGGCTCCCAGTTCGACTTCGTCTCCGCACCCGGGGACAAGGCGGAACTGCTGGCCAAGGCCAAGCAGCCGACCGATGGCCGGATCAACACCGTGATGGCCGCCATCCGCGCCGGGGCGACGCAGGAGGAGGTCTTCGAGGCCACCCGCATCGACCCCTGGTTCGTGGACCAGCTGTTCCTGATCCACGAGATCGCCGAGGACCTGCGCACCGCCGCCGAGCTGGAGCCCGCCCTGCTGGCCGAGGCCAAGCGGCACGGCTTCTCCGACGCCCAGATCGCCGCCGTCCGCGGCCTGCGCGAGGACGTGGTCCGCGAGGTGCGGCACGCACTGGGCGTCCGGCCGGTCTACAAGACGGTGGACACCTGTGCCGCCGAGTTCGCCGCGAAGACCCCGTACTTCTACTCCTCCTACGACGAGGAGTCCGAGGTCGCCCCGCGCGAGAAGCCCGCGGTGATCATCCTGGGTTCCGGCCCCAACCGCATCGGCCAGGGCATCGAGTTCGACTACTCCTGCGTCCACGCCTCCTTCGCGCTCAGCGACGCGGGCTATGAGACCGTGATGGTCAACTGCAACCCGGAGACCGTCTCCACCGACTACGACACCTCCGACCGGCTTTACTTCGAGCCGCTCACCCTGGAGGACGTCCTGGAGATCGTGCACGCCGAGCAGCAGGCCGGCCCGGTGGCCGGCGTGGTGGTCCAGCTCGGCGGCCAGACCCCGCTCGGCCTGGCGCAGGCGCTCAAGGACAACGGCGTGCCCATCGTGGGCACCTCGCCCGAGGCCATCGACCTGGCCGAGGAGCGCGGCGCCTTCGGCCGGGTGCTCACCGAGGCCGGCCTGCCCGCGCCCAAGTACGGCACCGCCTTCTCCTTCGAGGAGGCCAAGACCATCGCCACCGAGATCGGCTACCCGGTGATGGTCCGCCCCTCCTACGTCCTGGGCGGCCGCGGCATGGAGATCGTCTACGACGAGCCCTCGCTGGCCGGCTACCTGGAGCGGCACGCGGGCCTGATCTCCGAGCACCCGGTGCTGATCGACCGCTTCCTGGACGACGCCATCGAGATCGACGTGGACGCGCTCTACGACGGTCGGGAGCTCTACCTCGGCGGCGTGATGGAGCACATCGAGGAGGCCGGCATCCACTCCGGCGACTCGGCCTGCGCGCTGCCCCCGATCACCCTCGGCGGCTTCGACATCAAGCGGCTGCGCGCCTCGACCGAGGCCATCGCCAAGGGTGTCGGCGTCCGGGGCCTGATCAACATCCAGTTCGCCATGGCCGGGGACATCCTCTATGTGCTGGAGGCCAACCCGCGTGCCTCCCGTACCGTCCCCTTCACCTCCAAGGCCACCGCGGTACCGCTGGCCAAGGCCGCCGCCCGGATCTCGCTGGGCGCCACCATCGCCGAGCTGCGGGCCGAGGGGATGCTGCCCCGGTCGGGCGACGGCGGCACGCTGCCGATGGACGCGCCGATCTCGGTCAAGGAGGCCGTGATGCCGTGGTCGCGCTTCCGCGACATCCACGGCCGCGGCGTGGACACCGTGCTGGGCCCGGAGATGCGCTCCACCGGCGAGGTCATGGGCATCGACAGTGTCTTCGGCACCGCCTACGCCAAGTCCCAGGCGGGCGCCTACGGGGCGCTGCCGACCAAGGGCCGGGCCTTTGTCTCGGTGGCCAACCGCGACAAGCGCTCGATGATCTTCCCGGCCCGGGAGCTGGTGGCCCATGGCTTCGAGCTGATGGCCACCTCCGGCACCGCCGAGGTCCTCAAGCGCAACGGCATCAACGCCACCGTGGTGCGCAAGCAGAGCGAGGGCGAGGGGCCCAACGGCGAGAAGACCATCGTCCAGCTGATCCACGACGGCCAGGTCGACCTGATCGTCAACACCCCCTACGGCACCGGCGGCCGGCTCGACGGCTATGAGATCCGCACCGCCGCGGTCGCCCGGGCGGTGCCCTGCCTGACCACGGTCCAGGCGCTGGCCGCCGCGGTCCAGGGCATCGAGGCCCTCACCCGGGGCGACGTCGGCGTCCGTTCCCTGCAGGAGCACGCCGGACACCTGACCGCCGCCCGCGAGGCATAAGGCGACAGCAGGGGGACACCCGCGCGGTGTCCCCCTCTTCGCGAGCCCTCACCGCCCGAAAAGGGATGGAATGTACCGACTCTTCTTCAACCTGATCTTCAAGCGGATGGATCCGGAGCAGGCCCACCACCTGGCCTTCGCCTGGATCCGCGGCCTTGCCCGGATCCCCGTCCTACGCACCTTCGCGGCCGCCGTCCTGGCCCCCCGCCACCAGGAGCTGCGCACCGAGGCCCTGGGGCTGCGGATGCACGGTCCGTTCGGCCTGGCCGCCGGCTTCGACAAGAACGCCGCCGCCATCGACGGCATGGCCATGCTGGGCTTCGACCATGTCGAGATCGGCACCGTCACCGCCCAGCCGCAGCCGGGCAACCCCAAGCAGCGGCTGTTCCGCCTGGTCGCCGACCGCGCCCTGATCAACCGGATGGGCTTCAACAACGACGGCTCGGCCGCCGTGGCCCAGCGGCTGGCCAACCGGAACCCGGTGTTCCGTACCACCGTGGGCGTCAACATCGGCAAGACCAAGGTGGTGCCCGAGGCCGAGGCGGTCGCCGACTACGTCACCTCCACCGAACGTCTGGCGGCCCACGCCGACTACCTGGTGGTCAATGTCTCCTCGCCCAACACCCCCGGCCTGCGCAACCTCCAGGCCACCGAGCAGCTGCGCCCGCTGCTCACCGCGGTCCGCGAGGCCGCCGACCGCACCGTCACCGACCGCCGGGTCCCGCTGCTGGTCAAGATCGCGCCCGACCTCGCCGACGAGGACGTGGACGCGGTCGCCGACCTCGCCGTGGAACTGGGCCTGGACGGCATCATCGCCACCAACACCACCATCGCCCGGGACGGACTGGGCCTGGCCACCCCCCGCGACACCGTCGAGGCCATCGGCGCGGGCGGCCTGTCCGGCGCCCCGCTCAAGGCCCGCTCCCTGGAGGTGCTGCGCCGCCTGTACGCCCGCGTCGGCGACCGGATCACCCTGATCGGCGTCGGCGGCGTGGAGAGCGCCGAGGACGTCTGGGAGCGGATCCTGGCCGGTGCCACCCTGGTCCAGGGCTACAGCGCCTTCATCTACCAGGGCCCGTTCTGGTGCCGGGCCATCCACCGCGGCCTGGCCCGGCAGCTGGCCGCCAGCCCGTACGCCACCCTCGCCGAGGCCGTCGGCGCCGACCACCGGAAGGTGACCGCATGACCGAGCCCGTACCCTTCGGCGCCCGGCTGCGCCGTGCCATGGACGAGCGCGGCCCGCTGTGCGTGGGCATCGACCCGCATGCCTCGCTGCTCGCCGACTGGGGCCTGACCGATGACATCGCCGGCCTGGAGCGCTTCAGCCGCACCGTGGTCGAGGCGCTGGCCGACCGGGTGGCCGTGCTCAAGCCGCAGTCCGCCTTCTTCGAGCGCTTCGGCTCGCGCGGCATCGCCGTGCTGGAGCGGACCGTGGCCGAGGCCCGGGCCGCCGGCGCCCTGGTGCTGATGGACGCCAAGCGCGGCGACATCGGCTCCACCATGGCCGCCTATGCCGCCACCTACCTCGACCCCGCCTCCCCGCTGTTCTCGGACGCGGTGACGGTCAGCCCGTACCTGGGCTACGGCTCGCTGCGCCCGGCCCTGGACCTGGCCCGGGCGAGCGGCACCGGCGTCTTCGTGCTGGCCCTCACCTCCAATCCGGAGGGCCCCGAGGTGCAGCACGCCCTGCGCGCGGACGGGACGAGCGTGGCCGCCACCATGCTGGCCCACCTGCGGGCGGAGAACGCCGGGGCGGCCCCGATGGGCTCCTTCGGCGCGGTGGTCGGCGCCACCCTGGGCAGCGCGCCCGCCGCCGACCTGGCGATCAACGGTCCGCTGCTGGCCCCCGGCATCGGCGCTCAGGGCGCCACCGCGGCCGACCTGCCGAAGGTGTTCGGCGCGGCGGCCGGCGATGTGGTCCCGAACGTCAGCCGGGGTGTGCTGCGGCACGGTCCGGACCTCGGCGCGCTGCGCGAGAGCGCGGCCCGGTTCACCGATGAGGTGCGCTCGGCGGTGGAATCCGCGCTCCAGTCAAAAAATTGACGGTTGGTATGTCCGGAAAAGTCCTGGTCGAGCAAGGCTGACCAGGACTTTTCGTCTGTTCTCGCTGACTGGAGCGGGATCGGCCGCTAGTCTCCGACAAGAGCGAACGTGCAAGCGCGTTGCTCGTTGCTCCCCAGGTGTGGGCCGACTAGGTTCCTCACCGGTCCGTATCCGACAGTTCGACATCCGAGGTGACGTAGGCGTGGCTCTTCCGCCCCTTACCCCTGAACAGCGCGCAGCCGCGCTCGAAAAGGCCGCCGCGGCTCGCCGGGAGCGCGCCGAGGTCAAGAATCGGCTCAAGCACTCCGGCGCCTCGCTGCACGAGGTCATCCAGCAAGGCCAGAAGAACGACGTCATCGGCAAGATGAAGGTCAGCGCTCTCCTGGAGAGCCTGCCGGGCGTGGGCAAGGTCCGTGCCAAGCAGATCATGGAACGGCTCGGAATCTCCGAGAGCCGCCGGGTGCGGGGGCTCGGCTCCAACCAGATCGCCTCCCTGGAGCGGGAGTTCGGCAGCAGCGCCGCCTGAGTTTCCAGGCACTCCCGGGAACCGGGATAATCACTGCATGAGTAATGCTGTCTCCCGGGGGACGTCCCCCGTACCCCCGGCCAGACGTCCGCGGCTGACCGTGCTCTCCGGCCCATCCGGGGTCGGCAAGAGCACGGTCGTCGCCCATATGCGCAAGGCCCACCCCGAGGTGTGGCTGTCGGTCTCCTGCACCACCCGCAAGCCGCGCCCCGGTGAGCAGGAGGGCGTGCAGTACTTCTTCGTCAACGACGAGGAGTTCGACAAACTGATCGCCAATGGCGAGCTGCTGGAGTGGGCCGAGTTCGCGGGCAACCGCTATGGCACGCCGCGCCAGGCGGTGCTGGACCGCCTGGAGGCCGGCGAGCCGGTGCTGCTGGAGATCGACCTGCAGGGCGCCCGCCAGGTGCGGGAGACCATGCCGGACGCCCAGCTGGTCTTCCTGGCCCCGCCCAGCTGGGAGGAGCTGGTCCGCCGGCTCACCGGCCGGGGCACCGAATCGCCCGAGGTGATCGAGCGCCGGCTGGCCACCGCCAAGGTGGAGCTGGCGGCCGAGTCCGAGTTCGATGTGACGCTGGTCAACACCTCCGTCGAGGACGTCGCCCGTGAGCTGCTAGCCTTGCTGCGTTGAACTGGGAATTTCCTGAAGATTTCCACATCAGCCGGATCAACTGGATCGCAACATCCCCCGTCGGAAGGCAGAGAGTGTCCTCTTCCATCACCGCGCCCGAGGGCATCATCAACCCGCCGATTGATGAGCTGCTCGAGGCGACCGACTCGAAGTACAGCCTGGTGATCTACGCCGCCAAGCGCGCGCGCCAGATCAACGCGTACTACTCGCAGCTGGGCGAGGGTCTGCTGGAGTACGTCGGCCCGCTGGTGGACACCCACGTCCACGAGAAGCCGCTCTCCATCGCGCTCCGCGAGATCAACGCGGGCCTGCTGACCTCCGAGGCCGTCGAGGCCCCGGCTCAGTAAGGCGAAGAGTTCCACCGAAGGGTCCGGCAGCGCTGCTGTCGGACCCTTGGTGTGTCATGGGTACATAGACACTTCGGCAGCGCGGGGAGAAGCGAGCGATGGACAAGCCCAAGGTCGTCCTGGGGGTCAGCGGCGGGATCGCCGCCTACAAGGCGTGCGAGCTGCTGCGCCGTCTCACCGAGTCGGGGCATGACGTACGGGTGGTACCCACCGCCTCCGCGCTGCACTTCGTCGGCGAGGCCACCTGGTCCGCGCTCTCCGGCCACCGGGCCGCCACCGAGGTGTGGGAGACCGTGCACGAGGTGCCGCATGTGCGCATCGGCCAGCAGGCCGACCTGGTGGTGGTGGCGCCCGCCACCGCCGACATGCTGGCCAAGGCCGCCCATGGCCTGGCCGACGACCTGCTGACCAACACCCTGCTCACCGCCCGCTGCCCGGTGGTCTTCGCGCCCGCCATGCACACCGAGATGTGGGAGAACCAGGCCACCCAGGAGAACGTCGCCACCCTGCGCCGGCGCGGCGCCGTGGTCATCGAGCCCGCCGTCGGCCGGCTGACCGGGGTGGACACCGGCAAGGGCCGGCTGCCCGATCCGGAGGAGATCTTCGAGGTCTGCCGCCGGGTGCTGGCCCGTGGCCCGCTCCCCGCGGACCTGGCCGGCCGCCATCTGGTGATCAGCGCGGGCGGCACCCGGGAGCCGCTGGACCCGGTGCGCTACCTGGGCAACCGCTCCTCCGGACGGCAGGGCTACGCCCTGGCCCGCACGGCGGTGGCCCGCGGCGCCCGGGTCACCCTGGTCGCGGCCAACAGCGAGCTGGCGGATCCGGCCGGGGCCGATGTGGTGCATGTGGGCACGGCGGTCCAGCTGCGGGAGGCGGTGCTCAAGGCGGCGGCGGACGCGGACGCCGTGGTGATGGCCGCCGCGGTGGCCGACTTCCGGCCCGTCCACTACGCCACTGGCAAGATCAAGAAGCAGGAGGGCCAAGAGCCCGCGCCGGTGGAGCTGGTGCGTAATCCGGACATCCTCGCCGAGCTGTCCGCCGACCGCGCCCGCCCGGGCCAGGTGGTGGTCGGCTTCGCCGCGGAGACCGACGATGTGCTCGCCAACGGCCGCGCCAAGCTGGCCCGCAAGGGCTGTGACCTGCTGGTGGTCAATGAGGTGGGGGAGCACAAGACCTTTGGCTCCACCGAGAACGAGGCCGTGGTGCTGGCCGCCGACGGCGCGGAGACGCCGGTTCCGCATGGCCCCAAGGAGGCCCTGGCCGATGTGGTATGGGACCTGGTCGCCCGCCGTCTGGCCTGATGACCGCTTGAGTCCCTGTCCAGTGTGACTCAAGAGGCCAGTGTCGCAGGTCACGTAACCGGTGATGGCCAACCCGATGCCCGGAGCGCACCAAGGACGGATAAACTGACACCGGATCCGCGCCGAGCGCAGCTCTTGGCAGGCTCCGTCAAATGATCAGCCAGCAGCCGCTGCAACCCCAGGGAGCGATGTGTCCCGCCGCCTGTTCACCTCGGAATCTGTGACCGAGGGCCACCCCGACAAGATCGCTGACCAGATCAGCGACACCATTCTCGACGCCCTCCTGCGGGAGGACCCCACATCCCGGGTCGCCGTTGAGACGATGATCACCACCGGCCTGGTGCATGTGGCCGGCGAGGTGACGACCAAGGCGTACGCGCCGATCGCGCAGCTGGTGCGCGAGAAGATCCTGGAGATCGGCTACGACTCCTCCAAGAAGGGCTTCGACGGCGCGTCCTGCGGCGTCTCGGTCTCCATCGGCTCCCAGTCCCCGGACATCGCCCAGGGCGTGGACGCCGCCTACGAGGCCCGGGTCGAGGGCGATGAGGACGAGCTCGACAAGCAGGGCGCCGGCGACCAGGGCCTGATGTTCGGCTACGCCTGCGACGAGACGCCCGAGCTGATGCCGCTCCCGATCAACCTGGCGCACCGCCTCTCCCGTCGGCTGACCGAGGTGCGCAAGAACGGGACCATCCCCTACCTGCGCCCCGACGGCAAGACCCAGGTCACCATCGAGTACGACGGCAACAAGGCCGTCCGTCTGGACACCGTGGTGGTCTCCTCCCAGCACGCCTCGGACATCGACCTGGAGTCCCTGCTGGCCCCCGACGTCCGTGAGTTCGTGGTGGAGCACGTCCTCAAGGAGCTGATCGAGGACGGCATCAAGCTGGACACCGAGGGCTACCGCCTGCTGGTCAACCCCACCGGCCGCTTTGAGATCGGCGGCCCGATGGGCGACGCCGGCCTCACCGGCCGCAAGATCATCATCGACACCTATGGCGGCATGGCCCGCCACGGTGGCGGCGCCTTCTCCGGCAAGGACCCGTCCAAGGTGGACCGCAGCGCCGCCTACGCCATGCGCTGGGTGGCCAAGAACGTGGTCGCCGCCGGTCTGGCCGCGCGCTGTGAGGTCCAGGTCGCCTACGCCATCGGCAAGGCCGAGCCGGTCGGTCTGTTTGTGGAGACCTTCGGCACCAACACGGTGGAGACCGAGAAGATCGAGAACGCCATCGCCGAGGTCTTCGACCTCCGCCCGGCCGCGATCATCCGCGACCTCGACCTGCTCCGCCCGATCTACTCGCAGACCGCCGCCTATGGCCACTTCGGCCGTGAGCTGCCCGACTTCACCTGGGAGCGCACCGACCGGGTGGAGGCGCTGCGCAAGGCCGTGGGTCTGTAACCCGCGCCGAGCCTCTGTCACCGGGGCCCGGAGACCGCTGACGGTCTCCGGGCCCCGGTGTATTGCCCGGCCCGCGCATGGCCCGCGCCTAGCGACCGGCGAGGCGCAGGCAGACATTCAGTTCCGGGGACAGTTCCCGCACCGCCGGTACCGCGTCATGGCGGGACAGGGCGTGGGCCAGGCGCCGGAGATCGGTGCCGATGGTCGCGGAGCGGACCAGGGCGAGCGGCTGCAGCAGTTCGCGGGTCACCACGCACGCCTGCTCGACCTCGCCCGCGGCCGCATGGGCGAGCGCGCGGCGTACGCCGAAGCGGGCGCGCATGCGCAGGGCGTGTTCCGGTATGCGGGCCGTGACCTGGTCGAGCAGGGCCGCCGCTTGCCGCGGGCACCCCAGATCGTGCAGGCACCAGCCGGTGGCGGCCTGCACCGGATCCGGAAGGTGGCTTGTCCCGATCACCGGCTCGTCGGGGCGGTCATCGGGCCGGGCCAGCAGCTCCCGGGCCTCCTCCAGCGAGCGCATACAGGCGTCGTAGTCGCCCGCCAGGGCATGCCCCTGGGCCTCCTGCTGGGCGGCGAGTCCGGCGATGCGCGGGTGCCGGGTGCCGGCCCGGGCCCGGTGCGACAGGGCGATGGTCCGGGCCGAGTCATCGCGGTAGAAGGTGACCAGGGCCTGGCGGACCAGGCCATAGGCGGCGAAGTCCCGGTCGCCCGCGGCGGCGGCCAGCTCCACGGCCCGGCCCGTCCACCTCAACGCGCCCGGCTCGTCGCCCGCCTCCTGGGCCATCCACCCGGCGTACTCGGCGAACCGCGAGGTCAGCGACAGCAGGCCGGGCCCGCCCCGGTGGCCCGCCTGCAGCGCGAGATCCCGCAGCGAGTGCGTCTGGGCGGTCAGCGCCGGCAGCACCAGGGCCGGCCCGACGACCTGGCCGAGCTTTCTGAACTGGTCGAACAGCGACCGGGCGATCTCCAGTACCGCCGGCTCACCGAGTTCGGAGGCCGCCGCGGGGGCGGCGATGCCCACGCCGAGCGCCGAGGCGGCGCCCGCGAACACCAGCTGCCGCCTGCCCAGGGGGTGGTACCAGCCCTGGGCGCCGGCGTCCGGCGGCGGTGCCGGGCACGGCCGCACCGGTACCAGGCCCGCCAGCGCGCCGTCCGCCGCCAGCCGGACGTCGCACAGCCGGGCCAGTTCGGGCGTGGGCCGCTTGAGCCCGCGCTCCACCTTGCTCAGCTGCGCCTTGCTGTAGTGCACCAGAGTGCCGAGCCGGGCCAGTGACATCCCCGCCGCCTGGCGGCGTCGGCGCAGTTCCTGACCGAAGTCCTGTAGGCCCTCCACCATCCGCCCCCTGACCGTTCGCCGAACCGTCCGGCGCCATTGTCCTGCCGGCCCGTGGCCGGCGCCCCGGTGCGAACAAGGCGAACCGGCGGTTTCCCGTTTCCCCTTGGCCGGAGGGGCCGAGCAGCGGACGCGGCGGCCACTGTCCGAGCCGTCTGATAGGACTGAGGCTGTGAGCAGCGAGAACGGTCGGCCGGAGGAGGAGCCTTCGCCTCAGCGGGCGGAGCAGCTCGAGCTCATCCGGGAGCTGGTGCGCAAGGCGGAGGTGCCGCGGGCCAAGCCGCGGACCTGGCGGGGCGCGCCCCTGGCGGCCGAGCTCCCGGTGGCCCGGGTGCTGGTGGACAAGGGGCCCGTCCACCTGGACCGGCTGTGGGACTACGCGGTGCCCGCCGAACTGGACGCCGAGGCCCGGCCCGGCACCCGGGTACGGGTCCGCTTCGGTGCCGGTGCCCGCAATGTGCACCAGGGCCGCCGCGAGGGCGGCGGGCTGCTGGACGGCTTCATCGTGGAGCGGGTGGCCGAGTCCGACTACCAGGGGCCACTGGCGGTCATCGCCCAGGTGCTCTCCCCGGAGCCGGTGCTGGGCCCGCAGCTGCTGCGGCTGTGCCGGGCGGTGGCCGACCGGTACGCCGGGTCGCTGGCGGACGTCCTGCAGCTGGCGGTGCCGCCCCGGCACGCCCGGATCGAGGCCGAGCCCTCACCGTCCCTGCTGCCGCCGCCCCCGCCCCCGCCACCGGGCAGCTGGTCCCGCTATCCCACCGGCCCCGGCTTCCTGGACGCCCTGTCCCGGGGCGGCTCCCCGCGGGCGGTGTGGACCGCGCTGCCGGGGGAGCAGTGGGCGAGGGAACTGGCCGGGGCGGCCGCGGCCACCCTGGCGTCCCGGCGCGGGGCGCTGATCGTGGTGCCGGACGGCCGCAGCGCTGCCCGGGTCGACGCCGCGCTGGGCGAGCTGCTGGGCCCGGGGCGGCATGTGCTGCTGACCGCCGACACCGGCCCCGAGGAGCGCTACCGCCGCTGGCTGGCCGTCAACCGCGGTGCGGTACGGGCGGTGGTCGGCACCCGGGCGGCCATGTTCGCACCGGTGCGCGACCTGGGGCTGGCGGCGGTCTGGGACGACGGCGACTCCAGCCACAGCGAGCCGCACGCCCCCCAGCCGCACACCCGGGAGGTGCTGCTGATGCGCGCCGCGCACCAGAAGGCGGCCTTCCTGCTCGGCGGCTTCTCCTGCACCGTCGAGGCCGCCCAGCTGGTGCGCACCGGCTGGGCCCGGCCGCTGGCGGCCGGCCGGGAGCGGATACGCGCGGCGGCCCCCCTGATCCGTACGGTCGGCGACGGCGAGCTGGCCCGGGACGAGGCGGCGCGGGCGGCCCGGCTGCCCTCGCTGGCCTGGCGGGTGGCCCGGGAGGGCCTGGAGCGCGGCCCGGTGCTGGTGCAGGTGCCGCGCCGGGGGTATGTGCCCCGGCTGGCCTGTGACCGGTGCCGGGAGCCCGCTCGCTGTACGCACTGTGCCGGCCCGCTGGAGGCCCATGACGCGGACGGTGCGCTGCACTGCGGCTGGTGCGGGGAGCGGCAGGGCGACTGGCACTGCGCCGAGTGCGGCGGGACCCGGCTGCGGGCCCGGGTGGTCGGTGCCCGGCGCACCGCCGAGGAGCTGGGACGGGCCTTTCCGGCGGTGCCGGTGCGCACCTCCGGACGGGACCAGGTGCTGGACACCGTGCCGGGCACCCCCGCCCTGGTGGTGTCCACGCCCGGGGCGGAGCCGGTCGCCGAGGGCGGATATGCGGCGGCCCTGCTGCTGGACGGCTGGGCGCTGCTGTCGCTGCCCGATCTGCGGGCGGGGGAGGAGGCGCTGCGCCGCTGGCTGGGCGCGGCGGCGCTGGTGCGCGGCCAGGAGGCGGGCGGCCAGGTGGTGATCGTGGCCGAGCCGACGCTGCGGCCGGTGCAGGCACTGGTCCGCTGGGATCCGGCGGGGCACGCGGTGCGCGAGCTGTCCGAGCGGGCGGAGCTGGGCTTTCCGCCGGTGTCGCGGATGGCTTCGGTCAGCGGACCGGCGGACGCGGTCGCGGAGTTGCTGACGGCGGCCGAACTCCCTTCGGAGGCCGAGGTGTTGGGGCCGGTGCCGGTGACCTCGCGGGGCGCCGCACCGGGGGAGGAACGGGCGCTGGTACGGGTCCGGCCGGGCCTGGGCGGGGAGTTGGCCGCGGCGTTGAAGACGGCCCAGGCGGTGCGGCTCGCCCGGGGCGCGGGCCTTGGTGTGCGGTTGCGGATGGATCCGCCGGATATCGGGTGACCGCCGCGGGGAGGCCATGCGCCTGGCGGCGGGTGGGGTACCCACCCGCACCGTCTTTGGCTGTCAACGGGGTTGGCCGGTCTTTCCGCCGGGCGGCCCGTCGACGTCGGCGGCCGGCCGTGGTCAGCCGTTGCGGGGGCCCGGGAACGCCGAGGGGCGGGCCGGCTCCTCGCGGTGCGAACCCGAGGGCTGACCCGGCACCGAGCGGGCCGCCGGCACCACCGGCATGGCGGCCGGGGTCAGCGAGGTGCTCTGCTCGGCCGTCGAACTCTCCACCGCGTTCTGCCCGTTGGCCCGGCGGGCGCCGTAACGCCGGTGCACCGCCTGCTTGGTGACGCCCAGCGCCGAACCCACCGCGTCCCAGGAGAAGCCCAGCGAGCGGTCGAAGTCGACCGCCGCCGTCACCAGGGTCTCCACGCTGTCGCGCAGTTCCTGCGCCAGCCGGACGGTCGGGGCGGGGGCCCGGCCGTAGACCACAAAGCCCGCGGACGGGCCGGTACGGCGTGGACGGTAGACATTGCCCAGCTGAGCGGTCAGGGTACGAAGCGCGTCCACCTGTCGGCGGACCCGCTCGATGTCCCGGACCAGAAGATGCAGGCTGGCCCTCGCCTGGGCGTCATGGGTTGCGTGGTCGGGCATGAACAAGCCTCTCGAACCGGCGGTGAACGGGACGTAAGCAAGAGAGAGTTGACACGCAACGGAAGCGGGCCGCGGTTGCGGCCCGGTTCGGTCAATCTCTCTTGACCCAACGCGCCACGGCCCCGCGGGTCACGGTATGGGGGCGCACATCCGCCGGAATGAGGCGCATGCCGCCCCGCACGCCCCTTCAACTGGGGCCCCCGCCTAGACTGGTGCGCCGTCCCGCCCGGTGCTTGAGAGGTTGTGTTCGTCCCCCATGAGGCTCGTCTTCGCCGGAACCCCCGAGGTCGCCGTCCCCGCCCTCGACGCCTTGATCGCCTCCGAGCGCCATGAGGTCGTCGCCGTGGTCACCCGCCCCGACGCACCCGCCGGGCGCGGCCGCCGGATGGTGGCCAGCCCGGTGGCCGAGCGCGCCGAGGAAGCGGGCATCGAGGTGCTCAAGCCCGCCCGCCCGCGCGACGAGGATTTCCTCGCCCGGCTGCGCGAGATCGACCCGGACTGCTGCCCGGTGGTCGCCTATGGCGCGCTGCTGCCCAGGCCGGCCCTGGAGATTCCCCGGCACGGCTGGGTCAATCTGCACTTCTCCCTGCTGCCCGCCTGGCGCGGCGCCGCCCCCGTGCAGCACGCCGTGCTGGCCGGGGACGAGGTCACCGGGGCGGCCACCTTCCAGATCGAGGAGGGACTGGACTCCGGCCCGGTCTATGGCGTGATCACCGAGCAGGTGCGCCCCACCGACACCAGCGGTGACCTGCTCACCCGGCTGGCCTTCGCCGGCGCCGGGCTGCTGGCCGCGACCATGGACGGCATCGAGGACGGCAGCCTCAAGCCGGTGCCGCAGCCCGCCGACGGCATCTCGCTGGCTCCCAAGCTCACCGTGGAGGACGCCCGGCTGGACTGGTCGGCGCCCGCGCTGCGGGTGGACCGGGTGGTCCGCGGCTGCGCCCCGGCGCCCGGTGCCTGGACGCAGTTCCGCGGCGAGCGGTTGAAGGTGATGCAGGTGACCCTGGACCACGACCGCACCGACCTGACCCCCGGGCAGATCGCCGCGGGCAAGAACAGCGTGCATGTCGGCACCGGCTCGCACGCCGTGGAGCTGCTGTGGGTCCAGCCGCAGGGCAAGAAGCCGATGAAGGCCGCCGACTGGGCCCGTGGGGTGCGCATCGCCGCAGGCGAGAGGCTGGGCGGGGCGTAGGCTTGAGCCTTCGCCACTTCGTTTTCCGGAGCACCTTGTGAACCACGGCAACGGCCCCGCCCCTACCAGCAAGCGCCCGCCGAGGCCGCACCGCAGGCCCAAGAAGGACCCGGTGCGCATCCTCGCCTTCGAGGCACTGCGGGCCGTGGACGAACGGGACGCCTACGCCAACCTGGTGCTCCCGCCCCTGCTGCGCAAGGCCCGGGAGAAGGAGGGCTTCGACTCCCGGGACGCCGCACTGGCCACCGAGCTGGTCTATGGCACCCTGCGCCGGCAGGGCACCTATGACGCGATCATCGCCGAGTGCGTGGACCGCCCGCTGCGCGAGGTGGACCCGCCGGTGCTGGATGTGCTCAGCCTGGGCGCGCACCAGCTGCTGGGCACCCGCATTCCCAGTCATGCGGCGGTCTCCGCCAGCGTGGAGCTGGCCCGGGTGGTGCTCGGCGACGGACGGGCCAAGTTCGTCAATGCCGTACTGCGCCGGATCAGCGCCCACGATCTGGACGGCTGGCTGGAAAGGGTCGCTCCGCCGTACGAGGAGGACCCCGAGGAGCACCTCGCGGTGGTCCACTCCCACCCGCGCTGGATCGTTTCCGCCCTGTGGGACGCGCTGGGCGGGGACCGGGCCGGGATCGAGGAGCTGCTGGCGGCGGACAACGACCGTCCCGAGGTCACCCTGGTCGCCCGCCCCGGCCGGGCCACCGTGGACGAGCTGCTGGACGAGCACACCCTGCCCGGCCGCTGGTCGCCGTACGCGGTACGGCTGGCCGAGGGCGGCGAGCCCGGAGTGCTGGAGGCGGTACGCGAGGGCCGGGCCGGCGTCCAGGACGAGGGCAGCCAGCTGGTCGCACTGGCCCTGGCCAACGCTCCGCTGGCCGGGCCGGACCGCCGCTGGCTGGACGGCTGCGCCGGCCCCGGCGGCAAGGCCGCCCTGCTGGCCGCGCTGGCGGCCGGCCGCGGCGCCGCCCTGCTGGCCTCCGAGAAGCAGCCGCACCGCGCCCGCCTGGTGGCCCGCGCCCTGGCCGGCAACCCCGGCCCGTACCAGGTCATCGCCGCCGACGGCACCCGCCCGCCGTGGGCGGAGGGCGCCTTCGACCGCGCCCTGGTCGATGTGCCCTGCACCGGGCTGGGCGCGCTGCGCCGCCGCCCGGAGGCCCGCTGGCGCCGCCGCCCGGAGGATGTGGCGGGATTCGCGCCCCTGCAGCGCGACCTGCTGAACCAGGCGCTGCGCGCGGTGCGCGTGGGCGGCGTGGTCGGCTACGCCACCTGCTCCCCGCACCCGGCGGAGACCCGGGCGGTGGTGGAGGACGTGCTGCGGCGCCCGGGTGTGACGGCGGAGTGGATCGACGCCCGGCCCCTGATGCCGGACGTGCCCTCGCTGGGCGACGGACCCGACGTCCAGCTCTGGCCGCATCTGCATGGCACCGATGCGATGTACCTGGCCCTGCTGCGCCGTACCGGCTGACCCTGGCGGTCGGCGCCGCCCCGGGGACATGGCAGGCTTGGGGGCATGAGTGTCCAGATCAACCCCAGCATCCTGAGCGCGGACTTCGCCCGCCTGGCCGACGAGGCGCAGGCGGTGAAGGGGGCCGACTGGCTCCACGTCGACGTGATGGACAACCACTTCGTCCCCAACCTCACGCTGGGCGTGCCGGTCGTGGAGTCGCTGAGCCGGGCCACCGACACCCCGCTGGACTGCCATCTGATGATCGCCGACCCGGACCGCTGGGCCCCGCAGTATGTGGAGGCCGGCGCCGGCTCGGTCACCTTCCACGCGGAGGCGGCCGCCGCCCCGGTGCGGCTGGCCCGGGAGATCCGGGCCAAGGGCGCCCGGGCGTCCATGGCGCTGCGGCCCGCGACGCCGATCGAGCCCTACGCCGATCTGCTGCCCGAGCTGGACATGATCCTGATCATGACCGTGGAGCCCGGTTTCGGCGGCCAGGAGTTCCTGGACGTCACCCTCCCCAAGATCCGCCGTACCCGGGAGCTGATCTCCCGGCATGGGCTGCAGCTGTGGCTCCAGGTCGACGGCGGCGTCTCGGCCTCCACCATCGAGCGCTGCGCCGAGGCGGGCGCCGATGTCTTCGTGGCCGGGTCCGCCGTTTACGGTGCGGACGACCCGGCGGCGGCCGTACGCTCGCTGCGTGAGCGGGCCGCGGCGGCCACCGCCACCGCGTCTTGGGCCTGTACGCACTGAGCAGGCCAGGCCCCGGCCCGGCTCTTCGCGCTAAGGTCAAGACCTGATCAAGGACCGCCGTTTCTGACAGGATGACGGTCGAGTCCACAACCTGAACACAGCAGTGAGGAGACCGTGGTGTCGACGGGCCGTTCAGCCGTGCCGATGGGGCCCGCCGAGCTGGTGCAGGCGGCCGCCATGGCCCGCCGCTTCTACCTCGAGGGCAAGTCGAAGATCCAGATCGCCGAGGAGTTCGGCGTCAGCCGCTTCAAGGTGGCCCGGGTGCTGGAGACGGCACTGGAGCGCGATCTGGTGCGGATCGAGATCCGGGTGCCGGCGGAACTGGACGCGGAGCGCTCCGACGCGCTGCGCGCCCGCTACGGCCTGCGGCACGCGGTGGTCGTGGAGTCCCCGGCCGACGCGGCCGAGGACGCGCCCGACCCGGAGAACCTGGGCGAGGTCGCGGCCGGCCTGCTCGGTGAGCTGGTGCACGAGGGCGATGTGCTGGGCCTGGCCTGGGGCCGCTCCACCATCCATATGGCGGCGGCGCTGCACCGGCTGCCGCCGTGCACGGTGGTCCAGCTCACCGGCGTCTATGACGCGGGCACCGCCGAGCGCGGCTCGGTGGAGGCGGTGCGCCGCGCCGCCGCCGTCTCCGGCGGCGAGGCACACCCCATCTACGCCCCGATGCTGCTCCCCGACCCGGCCACCGCCGCCGCACTGCGCGGCCAGACCGGCATCGCCCGGGCCTTCGACTACTTCGACAAGGTGACCGTGGCGGCCGTCTCCATCGGCTCCTGGGAGCCCGGCATCTCCACCGTCTACGACATGCTCAGCGACGACGAGCGCGCCCACTACGCCTCGCTGGGGGCCGCCGCCGAGATGTCCGCGCACCTCTTCGACACCGAGGGCCGCCGCATCGGACGGGACCTGGGGGAGCGCTGCATCACCGTGGAGGCGGACCGGCTGCGCCGCATACCAGAGGTGGTGGCCATCGCCGGTGGACAGCGCAAGGCGGCGGCGATCGGTGCGGTGCTGCGGTCCGGGCTGGTCACCAGCCTGGTCACGGACACCGCCGCCGCGGACTATCTGCTGCACCAGACCGGCCCCGGCCCGCGCCCGGCCCTGGACCGGGCCGACCCCGACACCCACTGACCCGCCCCGGAAGACCGCCCGCCGCCCCCGCCGTTCAGCAGGGGCGGCTCATGAACAGGGCGACCTCGCCGGCGGACGCGGTGCCCTGGTACAGGGAGGTGTCCAGCCCGCAGAAGCGGAAGCCCATCCGCAGATAGGCCCGGATGGCCGGGGCGTTGACATGGGTGACCTCCAGCCAGAGGTGCCCGGCGCCGGCCCGGCGCCCATGCTCCAGGGCCCGTTCCAGCAGTGCCCGGCCCGCCCCGCGCCCCCGGTGGGCGGGGGAGACCGCGATATCGGCGATGGTCAGCCGCCGGTTCCAGGACTCGTAGCGGACGTCCGCAAACCCGCACACCAGGTCACCATGCACGGCGACGAACCGCTGCATACCGGCCGGTTCCGGGTCCGCCTGGGCATCGTCCTCCGGGAAGATCTTGCGGAGAGGGGGGTCCACCGGTATCGACCGGAGGGTGAAGCCGTCCTCGGCGGTGGTGACCTCGAAGACGGTGTCCGTGGCGAACGATGCGTCGATGGCGCTGATGGCGTCCTGATCCCCGGGGCGTGCCGGACGACAGGTGATCTCCCGCTCGGTCCTCGTCATGGCGCCACGCTATCGGCGCGGGGCGGCCGCATGGTGCGGCTCCGCCGGGTGGGCGCGACTGGCCGCCGACGGCCCGCACCTGGAACACACCGAACGCGCGGCCGAACCCGGCGCGCCCGCTTGGCCGAAGCGACAGCCCCCCTCGGCCGGAGCTGGCCGAAGCCACAGAATGCGACATGGGTTCGCCAGAAACCGGGATCATCATGGATGATGGGTCCAGGAACCTCAGCCCGATCCGGTGCTGGTTCGAGCTGACTCCCCACCCGCATCCGCATTCAACATCGCAGGTGAGAGAGCCAGTATGCGTTTCCTCAATGACCAGAAGCCGCCGTACGACCTGACGTACGACGATGTGTTCATGGTGCCCAGCCGCTCCGCGGTCGGCTCCCGGCAGGGTGTGGACCTTTCCGCGCCCGACGGCACCGGCACCACCATCCCGCTGGTCGTCGCCAACATGACCGCGATCGCCGGCCGCCGCATGGCCGAGACGGTCGCCCGCCGGGGCGGTCTGGTGGTCATTCCCCAGGACATCCCGATCGAGGTCGTGGCCGAGGTCATCTCCTGGGTCAAGGGCCGCCACCTGGTGCTGGACACCCCGATCGTGCTCGCCCCGACCCAGACCGTGGCCGACGCGCTGGCCCTGCTGCCCAAGCGGGCGCACGGCGCCGGCGTGGTGGTGGACGAGAACCACCGCCCGGTCGGCGTGGTCACCGAGCACGACCTGACCGGCGTGGACCGCTTCACCCAGCTCTCCGAGGTCATGTCCAAGGAGCTGCTGCTGCTGGACGCGGACATGGACCCGCGGGAGGCCTTCAACCAGCTGGACGGCGCGCACCGCAAGCTGGCGCCCGCCGTGGACAAGGACGGCAAGCTGGCCGGCATCCTCACCCGCAAGGGTGCGCTGCGTGCCACCCTCTACACCCCGGCCACCGACGCCCAGGGCAAGCTGCGGGTCGCCGCCGCCGTGGGCATCAACGGCGATGTGGCGGGCAAGGCCAAGGCGCTGCTGGAGGCCGGGGCGGACACCATCGTGGTGGACACCGCGCACGGCCACCAGGAGGGCATGATCGCCGCGGTCAAGGCCGTCCGCGGTCTGGACCCGCAGGTGCCGATCGTGGCCGGCAACATCGTGGCCGCCGAGGGCGTGCGCGACCTGATCGAGGCCGGCGCGGACATCATCAAGGTCGGTGTGGGCCCCGGCGCCATGTGCACCACCCGGATGATGACCGGCGTGGGCCGCCCGCAGTTCTCCGCGGTGCTGGAGTGCGCCGCCGAGGCCAAGAAGTACGGCAAGCATGTGTGGGCCGACGGCGGCGTCCGTCACCCGCGCGATGTGGCCATGGCGCTGGCCGCCGGTGCCTCCAATGTGATGATCGGTTCCTGGTTCGCCGGCACCTATGAGTCCCCGGGCGACCTCCAGCAGACCGCCGACGGGCGGCTGTACAAGGAGAGCTTCGGCATGGCCTCGGCCCGCGCGGTGCGCAACCGCACCAGCGAGGAGTCGGCCTACGACCGGGCGCGCAAGGGGCTGTTCGAGGAGGGCATCTCCACCTCGCGGATGTTCCTGGACCCGGCCCGCCCGGGCGTCGAGGACCTGATCGACTCGATCATCGCGGGTGTCCGTTCCTCCTGCACCTACGCGGGTGCGGGCAACCTGGCGGAGTTCGCCGAGCGCGCCGTGGTGGGTGTGCAGAGCGCCGCCGGTTATGCGGAGGGCAAGCCGCTGCACGCCAGCTGGCAGTAACCGCCAACACCGTTTCACCTGCACAAAGGGGCGTGGCCGCCAAAGGCCACGCCCCTTTGTGCCTTATGCGCCACATGCCTATTGACGATGCTGCATATCCATGCGTAAGGTGACATGCAATGAACAGTCGTTCTTGACGTGCAGACGCAACGATCATGCGGGCATGCGCAAGAATGGTGCATTACGAGCGCAGGTCCCCTCCCCATAAGGTCCTGCGCAGTACGTGGAGTGGCGGGTACCGCTTCTCGCGGTCCCCCTCTTTTCCTCCGGGTTGCTCGTCCTGCCGATGCCCCGTGGGCGGCCGCTTGGGTACCGGTGTTCCACCGGCAGCGAGGAAACGGAGCGACCCCAGTGTTGGACCAAGGCACAGCGGCCCCCGCCACCGGCGAGGACCAGCGGTCCCCCCGCCCGTCCAGCGGATTCGGCGGCCGCATGATGCGGCGCAAGCCGGTCGAGCGACTGGTCGCCGAGGGCGGCCATGGCGAGGGCGGTACGCTGCGCCGTTCGCTGGGCATGTGGCAGCTGACGATGATCAGCATCGGGGCCACCCTGGGCACCGGCATCTTCGTGGTGCTGGGCGACGCGGTGCCCAAGGCCGGTCCCGCGGTGATCATTTCCTTTGTGATCGCCGGTGTGACCGCGCTGTTCTCCGCGCTGTCCTACGCCGAACTGGCCGGCTCCATCCCGGTCTCCGGCTCCTCCTACTCCTACGCCTATGCCACCCTCGGTGAGCTGGTGGCCTGGATCTGCGGCTGGTGCCTGATCCTGGAGTACGGCGTCTCGGTCGCGGCGGTGGCCGTGGGCTGGGGCCAGTACCTCAATGAGCTGCTGGACGGCACCATCGGGGTCACCATCCCCGGCTGGCTGGCCAACCCCCCTGGCCACGGTGGGTACTTCAACCTGCCGGCGCTGCTGGTGGTGCTGCTCTGCATGGCCTTCCTGCTGGGCGGCGCCAAAGAGAGCGCCCGGGCCAACACCATCATGGTGTGTGTGAAGATCGCCGCGCTGCTGCTGTTCTGCGCGGTGGCCTTCCAGGGCATCAAGTCCGGCAACTACAAGCCCTTTATGCCGCTGGGCATCGCGGGTGTCAGCCACGCCGGAGCCTCGCTGTTCTTCTCCTACATCGGCTTTGACGCCGCCTCCACGGCCGGCGAGGAGGCCAAGGACGCCCAGCGCGACCTGCCGAAGGCGATCATGCTCTCGCTGCTGATCGTCACCACGCTCTACTGCCTGGTCGCCGCCGTCGCGGTGGGCGCCATGCCGTGGAAGCAGTTCGACGGGGCCGAGGCCGCGCTCGCCGGGATCATGAAGGATGTCACCGGGCAGAGCTTCTGGGCGGTGATGCTGGCGGCCGGCGCCGTGATCGCCATCGCCAGCGTGGTGCTCACCGTGCTCTACGGCCAGACCCGCATCCTGTTCGCCATGGCCCGGGACGGCCTGGCGCCCAAGGTCTTCGCCAAGGTGCACCCCAAGACCGGGGTGCCGCGCGCCAACACCGTGATCGTCTCGCTGTTCTGCGGTCTGCTGGCCGCCGCCATCCCGCTGGACCAGCTGGCCGACGCCACCAGCATCGGCACCCTGTTCGCCTTCGCGCTGGTCAATATCTCGGTCATTGTGCTGCGCCGCACCCGCCCGGAGATGAAGCGGAGCTTCAAGGTGGCGCTGGGTCCGGTGTTCCCGCTGATCGGCTTTGCGCTCTGCGTCTACAACATGGTCAATCTGCCCGGCATCACCTGGCTGACCTTCGCGGGCTGGATGGCCGTCGGCCTGGTCATCTACTTCCTGTACGGGATGAAGTCCTCGCGGCTGGCCCGTGAGGCATCGGAGACGGTCACCCTGGAGGGCTGAGCGCCATCCGGCAGCTGTAAAGGGCCCGCGCGGGATCCGCGCGGGCCTTTTTGCCCGTCAACGGTCCAGTGCGATCGCGGACTTGGCCTCCTCCAGCGCGTCCTCGGACGGAGCGTTGTCCAGGTTGTGGAGCGCCAGTGCCTGGTTGAGCGCCACATAGGGCCGCATCCGCGCCTCGTACCGGGCGAACGCGGCAGGGTGGCCGGCGCCGTCCGCGCTCAGCTCGTCGGCCAGGATGTACGCGCCCACCATCGCCAGGCTGGTGCCCTGGCCGGAGAGCGGCGAGGGGCAGTACCCCGCGTCACCGACCAGTGCCACCCGGCCGGTTGACCAGCGGTCCATCCGGACCTGGGCCATGGAGTCGAAGTAGAAGTCCGGGGAGCGGCGCATGGCGCTCAGCAACCTCGGGGTCTCCCAGCCCACTTGGGACAGCCGCTCGGTCAGCAGGCTCTGCTGCTGCTCGGTGTCCCGGTGGTCCATGGCGACCGGCGCCGAACGGAAGCCCAGGGTGATCCGCAACTGGCTGTTGTCGCGTACCGGGTAGACGCAGTAAGTGGCCTCCCGCTGCCCCTTGTTGAGCCAGATCTCCCAGTTGTCAAGCCCCAGGAAGTTCTCGGCGCTGAACACCGCCACATAGGAACCCATGTGGTGCACAAATTCCCGCTCCGGGCCGAAGGCCAGCGCCCGCGTCCTCGAATGCAGGCCGTCCGCGCCCAGCACCAGACCGAAGCGCTGTGAGCCGCCGCTCTCGAAGCCGGCCAGGACGCCGTCCGGCCGGTCCTCCAGGGTGGTCAGTGAGTCACCGAAGACAAATGCGGCGCCCGCCTCGCGCGCCCGCTCGTACAGCAGCGCGGTGAGATCCTCACGCAGCAGCTCGATGTCCTCGTTGTCCAGCCGGCCGCCGCTGAGGGTCATCTCGGTCGAGCGCCACAGTTCATTGCCCTGGCCGTCCAGCATGGCCATGCCGCGCAGCCGGGTGCGGGCGAGCGCGGCCCGCTCCCGGATTTCCATCCGGTCGAGCACCGACAGCGCCACCCCGCGCACATCGATGGCCTGACCGCCCGGGCGGATGTCGGGCGCCCGTTCGACGACGGTGACCTCATGGCCGTGGCGGCGCAGCCAGTAGGCGAGCGTGAGTCCGGCGACGCTGGCGCCGGAGACCAGAACCGAGTACATGGGTCCTCCCCCTCAGTACGGTGTACGCGACTGAATGTACGACGTACGCGCGACCTCGCCAAGTGCCTGTCCAGCAGCCTGACATAGAACAGTTCGCTGGCTGTGCAGGCGAGTGCGCTGGTAGTCTCTGTGCTAGTACAGGACAGCAGGGGGACGAAAAAAATGGCCGCAGCATCGGTTCCGCCGTACCTGCGGATCGCCGCCGCGATCCGCAAACGCATCGCCGAGGGCGAGCTGGCGCCCGGCGACCGGGTGCCCTCCACCCGGCAGATCGCCCGGGAGTGGCATGTGGCCCTGGCCACCGCCGCCAAGGTGCTGACCACCCTGCGCCAGGAGGGTCTGGTGCGGGCCGAGCCACGGGTGGGCACCGTGGTGGCGGCCGCCACGCCGCCGGCCACGGCCGCCCCGGCCCGTCCCCGGGCCGCCGTGGCCTCCGAACGGGAGCTGACCCGTGAGCGGATCGTGCGGGCCGCCATTGAGATCGCCGACCGGGAGGGGCTGGCCGCGCTGTCCATGCGGGGAGTGGCCGCCCGGCTGGGTGTCGCCGTGATGTCGACCTATCGCCATGTCAATGGCAAGGACGATCTGATCCTGCTGATGGCCGACACGGTCCTGGCCGGCACCACGCTGCCCGCCGAGGCCCCGGCCGACTGGCGGGCCCGGCTGGAGACCGGCGCCCGGACGCTCTGGGCCGTTCACCGGGCCCACCCCTGGCTCGCCCATATCGGCCCGCTCACCCGGCCGCTGGCGCTGCCCTCGCTGCTGTCCTACTCCGAGTGGAACCTGGCCGCGCTCGACGGTCATGGCCTCGATATGACCACCATGTTCAACCTCAATGTGCTGCTCTACGGCTATGTCCAGGGCATCGCCGTCCATCTGGAGCGCCAGGCACAGGCCGAGAGTCTGACCGGGATGACGGAGAACGAGTGGCTGGACGCCCAGGCCGGAACCCTGGTGGCGCTGGCCGCCACCGGCCGCTACCCGACCTTCGCCAAGGTCGTGGAGAGCTTCGCCGAGACCGGCTACGACCTCTATCTGGACGAGCTGTTCGAGTTCGGCCTGGGGCCGCTGCTGGACGGCATGGCCGCGCTGATCGAACGCCGGGCCATGCTCGGGTCGGAGGCCGGGCCGGACGCGTGATCTACTTTTCACCGGTACCGCAGTTTTCCGCAGAGAAGTGATCCGCCCCCGTGCGACTGAACGAGCTCGACGAACGCATCGTCCACGCCCTGGCCGAGGATGCCAGGCGTTCCTACGCCGACATCGGCGCGGAGATCGGCCTGTCCGCCCCGGCGGTCAAGCGGCGCGTCGACCGGCTGCGTGCCGAGGGTGCCATCACCGGCTTCACGGTCCGGGTGGATCCGGCGGCGCTGGGCTGGGAGACCGAGGGCTTTATCGAGCTCTACTGCCGGCGCAACACCTCGCCGGAGGCCATCCACCGGGGTCTCTCGCGCTATCCGGAGGTGGCGTCGGCCTCCACGGTCACCGGCGAGGCCGACGCCCTGGTCCAGATCTTCGCCTCCGATATGCGGCACTTCGAGCGGGTGCTGGAGCGCATCGCGGGCGAGCCCTTTGTGGAGCGCACCAAGTCGGTGCTGGTGCTGTCACCGCTGCTGCGCCGGTTCAGTTCGGGCGCACCCTCCTGAGCCGTTACCTCCCTGAGCAGTGCAAATGTGATTTTTTGACTACGCTTCCGTAGACAACTAAGGTCCACCTCATTAAGGTATGGCTTCGCTAACCAGGGCGACCGGCAGTCGGTGGCACGGGACTTGACCATGCGCCATCACGGCTGCGGGGAGGGACACCATGTGGGATGACGCTTTTCCAAGCTTTCTGATCGGACTTCGGGAAGGCCTGGAAGCCGGCCTCATCGTCTCCATCCTGGTCGCCACCCTGGTGCGTGCCGACGCCAAGTCCCGTCTGCCGCAGGTGTGGACGGGCGTGCTGGCCGCGATAGCCCTGGCCATGAGCTTTGGCGCGGTGCTCACCTTCACCGCCGCCAACCTCTCCACCACCGCCCAGGAGTCCTTCGGCGGCTCGCTGAGCGTCATCGCCGTCGCCTTTGTCACGGCCATGGTGTTCTGGATGCGCCGCTCGGCCCGCAATCTCTCCGGTGAGATCAAGGAGAAGGTCACCAGCGCGCTCACCATGGGCGCCGGCATGCTGATCGTCACCTCCTTCCTGGCCGTGGGTCGCGAGGGCCTGGAGACCGCGCTGTTCCTGTGGACCACCGCCCGCGCGGCGGGCGAGTCCGCCGGGCCGCTCACCGGCGCCGGCATTGGACTGGTCATCGCGGCGGGGCTGTGCTGGGGCCTGTACCGCCGGGTGCTGAAGATCAACCTGTCGAAGTTCTTCACCGCCACCGGTGTGGTGCTGATCGTCATCGCGGCCGGCGTACTGGGCTACGGTCTGCGCGACCTCCAGGAGGGCGGCACCCTCCCGGGCAAGACCGCCTTCGCCTTCGACCTCAGCCCGCATATCGACGCGAGCTCCTGGTACAGCACCCTGGTCCAGGGCGTCTTCAACCTCACCCCGGCCATGACCTGGCTCCAGGTGGTCGCCTACGCCGGTTATCTGGCCGTGGTGATGACGCTGTTCATCCGGGGCGTCCGGGCCACGGCCCCCAAGACACCCAAGACCCCCAAGCCCGCGAAGGCCGAGCGGGCCACGGAGTCCGAGGGCGATGGACCCGCCGGGGACGCCCGGGCACGCCGCCGCCCGGCCTGGGTGATCCCCGCCGCCGTGGTCGCGGTGCCCGCCGTGGCCGCCGGAGCGGTGGTCGCCTTCAGCGGCGGCAAGCCCGCCGGAGCCCAGACCGTGGCCGTCTCCGAGAAGGAGTGCGGCAAGGGCTTCACCGCCCCCAGGCCCGGCCGGCAGACCTTCCAGATGCACAACACCGGTGACAAGGCATCCGAGGTCTATCTGATCGACCCGGCCAGCAACGCGGTCTACGGCGAGATCGAGGGACTCGCCCCCGGCACCACCCGCGACCTGGTGGCCACCGTGGGCGGCGGCCAGTACGCCTGGCGCTGTGTGCCCACCGGCGGCAAGGCGGTCACCTCCGCCGCGGTGCGGGTCAGCGGCGGCGGCAACGTCAAGGCCGTGGCCCCGGTCTCCGAGGAGGACCTGGCCGCACCGCTCGCCGCCTACAAGAACTATGTCAACCAGGGCCTGGGCACGCTCACTTCGCAGACCCAGAAGCTCAGCGACGACATCCACGGCGGCGACCTTGACGCCGCCCGCGCCGACTGGCTCACCGCCCACCGCACCTACTCCTCCCTCGGCGCGGCCTACGGCACCTTCCAGGACTTCGACCAGAAGATCAACGGACGCAAGGACGGCCTGCCCGACGCGGAGCGCGACAAGGACTTCGCCGGCTTCCACCGCCTTGAGTACGGGCTGTGGCACGGCCAGTCCGCGGACGACCTGCGCGGCCCGGCCGAGCAGCTCACCAAGGACGCCGACGGACTGCGCAAGGCCTTCCCCACCCAGGACTTCGACCCGGGCGACCTGCCGCTGCGCACCCACGAGATCCTGGAGAACACCCTCCAGTTCGAGCTGACCGGCGACACCGACGAGGGCAGCGGCACCAACCTGGCCACCGCGGACGCCAACCTGACCGGCACCCGCGAACTCCTGGACGTCCTGCGCCCGTTGCTCGCCAAGCGCGACCCGGCCCTGCTCACCCGGGTCGACGGCGACATCGCCCGGGTGCAGAAGCTGCTGGACGCCGCGCACCACGACGACAAGTGGACCCCGGTGGACCAGCTGGACGCCGGCACCCGGGCCCGGCTCAACGGGGCCACCGGACAGCTGCTCGAGCACCTGGCCCCCGTGCCCGACCTCCTGGAAATCCGCAAGTCCGCCTGATGCACCGCCGATTGACGCCCTGCCGACTGACGCACGGCCGACGCACCGCCGCGAAGGGAACCATGCCATGACCGCCGACTCGGACCTCACGCCGGGCGGATTCGCTCCAGGACGCCGGGGCTTCACCAAGACGGTGCTGGGCGCGGGCGCGGCCGGCGCCGCCCTGGCGGGCGGGGGCTTCGCCCTGGGCCGGACCGTCACCGGCACCCCGGCCCAGGCCGCCGAGAGCGAGGTGCCCGGAGACCATGGGAAGGTCCCCTTCCACGGTGCCCACCAGGCGGGCATCACCACCCCGCAGCCCGAGGCCGCCAGCTTTGTCTCGCTCAATGTGATCGCGGACAACCGCAAGGAACTGGCCGAGCTCTTCCGGACCATCACCGAGCGGGCCCGCCTGCTGACCGCCGGCGGAGCCCCGGAGGACCTGGGCGTGGGCGCCCCGCCCGCGGACAACGGCATCCTGGGCCCCACCGTCCCGGCCGAGAAGCTGACCGTCACCCTGGGCGTGGGGGCCTCGCTCTTCGACGGCCGCTTCGGCCTGGAGAAGGCCAAGCCGCGCAAGCTCACCCCGATGCGCACCTTCCCCAACGACAATCTGCGGGCGGCCGAGTGTCACGGCGACCTCTCGCTGCAGATCTGTGCCGCGCGGCAGGACGTGGTGCTGCACGCGCTGCGGGACATCGCCCGGCACACCCGCGGGGCCATGCAGATCAAGTGGCGGGTGGACGGCTTCCAGAACGCGCCGCGCCCGACCGGCGCCCAGCGCAATCTGCTGGGCTTCAAGGACGGCATCGTCAACCCGGACACCGGCTCCGGGCGGGAGATGGACCAGCTGGTCTGGGTCACCGAGCGACTGGGCGAGCCGGCCTGGGCGGTGGGCGGCAGCTACCAGGTGATCCGCATCATCCGGATGCTGGTGGAGTTCTGGGACCGGGTCTCGCTGGCCGAACAGGAGAAGATGTTCGGCCGCCGCAAGGACACCGGGGCTCCGCTGGACGGGGCCAAGGAGACCGATATCCCGCGCTACTCGGCGGACCCCAAGGGCCAGGCCATCCCGCTCAACGCCCATATACGGATGGCCAACCCGCGCACCGCCAAGACCGACGACTCCCGGATCCTGCGCCGCGGCTATAACTACGACCGGGGCGTGGACAACGTCGGCAACCTCGACATGGGCCTGGCCTTCTGCTGCTACCAGCAGGACGTCCAGCGCCAGTTCGAGGCCACCCAGGAGCGGCTGAAGGACGAGCCGCTGGTCGACTACATCTCGCCGACCGGCGGCGGCTACTTCTTCGCCCTGCCCGGTGTCCGGGACGCCGACGACTGGCTGGGCCGCGGCCTGCTCGCCGGCTGAGCCCGGCGCGGGCGGGGAGCTACGCGCCGGTGCTGGAGCCGGGGCGGAAGACCATCAGGACGGTGACCACCGCCCAGGCCAGCGAGAACAGCCCGGTGATCATGGCCAGCCGGGGCAGGGTGGCCGCGGCGGCCGATCGCGCGGCCTGGTCATCGGCGTGCTCGTCCAGGACGTCCATCACGGCGTCCTGGCTGAAGACGGTGAAGGCCAGCAGGCCCGCGGCGACCGCGGTCAGCGCCATGGAGGCGATCATCCAGCTCTGGCCCAGCGAACCCATCAGCTGGGCGGTGACCACGCCGAGGGCGGGCACGAGCAGCGAGATCCCGGCATAGACCCGGGTGACCCGGTGCAGTACCCGCACCGCGGCTACCGCCGAGTCCCCGCCCTCGGGGGCCAGCGCCTGGCGGGCATAGCGGGGGAAGAGGCTCGCGGCGACCGTGGCCGGGCCTATCAGGATGATGGCCGCCAGGACGTGGAGGCTGAGCACGAGCTTGGTCATGGCGCATGGCTCCCATTGGTTTCAGTCCGGCTTAAACGTCAGGACGCTAGCATCCGAGGGCGGCCGCCCGGATGGCGGGTGTGCCGCGGTGACGGTGACGGACACGGGAGCGGGGGAGCGGACTTGGCGGAGGACCAGCGGCTGTCACTGACGCTGATGCTGATCGGCGTGGGCCGGTTGGTACGGGAGGAGGCCGACCGCTCCCTGGAGGCCGCGGGCGACGGCCACTCACTGCGGCTGATGAGCGCCCTGGGACATCTGGCCCATGAACCGGGCCTGTCCTACAGCGAACTGGGCCGGCGGGCCGGGATCACCGCTCAGAGCATGCAGGCCACCGTGGGCCGGCTGGAGCGGGCCGGCGCGGTGAGCCGGACCTCCCCCTCGGGCCGGGGGAGGACGGCCGTGCTCCGGGTGACCGAGCACGGCCACCGGATGCTGGACGAGATGCGCCGGACGCTGGCGGCGGTGGAGGAACCTCTGCTGGCCGGGCTGTCGGCGGAGGAACGAACGGTCCTGGCCAAGGCGCTGTCGACGGTGGCCGCCCAGCTCTCGCCGGCCGGCCCCGGCCGCCGCTAGCGGGCCTCACAGCTTGGGCTGCCACGGCACCACCGTGATGTGCCCCTTCTCCACCACCTCATAGGGCGCCGAACTCACACACTTGGGCAGGTTCTTGGTGGCCACCAGGTCCTGGGCCGAGGTCCAGCTGTGGCCGAGCCGCTCGCGCCCACCGAGGTCCTGGACGGTGAAACCGACCCGGACCCCCTTGGCCCCCTGGACATCGGACTTGACGATCACCCCGGTGGCCACCGCCGTCCTGCCACCGGTGAGCAGGCAGTCGATCCGTCCCTCCGCGAAGCCGTGTACGCCATTGGGGAAGCGATGGCTGAAGCGGAAGCTGCCCTTGGCCTGGTCGTAGAAACCATGGGCGTCAAAGGAGAAGCGGATGTCATCCCCCTTGGACCGGTAGAGCTTGGCGGAGCCGGTGAGGCTGGGTGCCTTCGGCGGCCGGGCTCCGTCCCCGGAGGAATCGAAGGCCACGGCCGACCCCGTCGCCGAGGCGGCGAGCAGCAGGGCACCGCCGATGGCGGCGGCCCGGACACGGAATCGCGACAAGGGGTTCATCACAAGCCTTTCGAAGGGGTGCTGGGCCGGCGGTCGATCCGGCCCGCCACCAAGATCCCGCCCACCCGCGCCCCCGGACATCCGCCCGGGTGCTGACCGTCCTCCACCCAGCGGCGGAGCGGCTCGGCCCCCCGGCGGCACCCCTGTGCAACGAATCGCCGCAAGTGCCGCCAAAGGCGCAATGAATCGACCGCTGCCACGCAACATCCGCGCCTTGTCGCACCCCGATTTCCGGCCGTACCGTCAAGGCGCTTAACGAAATCCTGTTGAAGACGAGGACTTATGACGCCGCTGCGTATCGCACTGTTCCAGGGCCCCAGCGGCGTTCCCTCCTCCACCGCCGAGAGCCTCCACGCCCTGGAGAACGCCGCCCGCCGTGCCGCCTCGGGCGGAGCCCGGCTGCTGCTCACCAATGAGCTCTACCTCACCGGCTATGCGCTGGGCGCCGAGGTCCGCGACCGCGCCGAAGCAGCCGATGGCCCCTCCGCCCGGGCGGTGTCCCGCATCGCCGCCGAGCACGGCCTGGCCATCTGCTACGGCTACCCCGAGCGCGAGGGCGAGCGGCTGTTCAACTCCAGCGCCCTGACCGGCCCGAGCGGCGAACCGCTGGCCCACTACCGCAAGACCCATCTCTTCGGCGCCTATGAGACAGCCCACTTCACCCCCGGCGAAGTCCCAGTGGTGCAGGCCGAGTTGGACGGCGTCCGGCTGGGCCTGCTGACCTGCTACGACGTGGAGTTCCCGGAGCCGGTGCGGGCGCATGCCCTGGCCGGCACCGAGGTACTGCTGGTACCCACCGCGCTGATGCGGCCCTATGAGATCGTGCCGCAGACCGTCGTCCCGGCCCGCGCCTGGGAGAGCCAGCTCTACATCGCCTACGCCAACCGGTGCGGACCGGAAGGCGACTTCACCTTCGCCGGACTGTCCTGCCTGGCCGCCCCGGACGGAACCGTCCGGGCCCGGGCCGCCGCCGACCGCCCCGACCTGGTTCTGGGCGACGCCGACCCACAACTGGTCAGGACCTCGCGAGCCGAGAACACCTACCTCACCGACCGCCGTCCCGAGCTGTACACCTCGCTCCTCTGAGCACCCCGCCGGCAGCTCACACCCCCAACACCCCCTGTCAGTCCGTCAGTAGGAGAGTCCAGCCGATGACGTCCACGGTGCCCACCGCCGTCCACGACGAGCAGCTCCCGGCCGAGCCGCCCATCACCATGTTCGGGCCGGACTTCCCCTTCGCCTATGACGACTTCCTGGCCCACCCGGCCGGCCTGGGCCAGATACCCGCCACCGAGCACGGCAATGAGGTCGCTGTGATCGGCGGCGGTCTGTCCGGCATCATCGCGGCCTATGAGCTGATGAAGATGGGCCTCAAGCCGGTCGTCTATGAGGCCGACCAGATCGGCGGACGGCTGCGCACCGTGGGGTTCGAGGGCTGTGAGGGCGACCTGACGGCCGAGATGGGCGCCATGCGCTTCCCGCCGTCCTCCACCGCCTTCCAGCACTACATCGACCTGGTGGGCCTGGAGACCAAGCCCTTCCCCAACCCGCTGGCCCCCTGCACCCCCTCCACCGTGGTGGACCTCAAGGGCGAGTCCCACTACGCGGAGAGCATCGACGATCTGCCCCAGGTCTACCGCGATGTGGCCGCCGCCTGGAACGCCTGCCTGGAGGAGGGCGCCGACTTCTCCGCCATGAACCGGGCCATGCGGGAGCGCGATGTGCCGCGCATCCGGGAGATCTGGGCGAAGCTGGTCGAGAAGCTCGACAACCAGACCTTCTATGGCTTTCTCTGCGACTCGGCCGCCTTCGCCTCCTTCCGGCACCGCGAGATCTTCGGGCAGGTCGGCTTTGGCACCGGCGGCTGGGACACCGACTTCCCCAACTCCATCCTGGAGATCCTGCGGGTCGTCTACACCGAGGCGGACGACCACCACCGCGGCATCGTCGGCGGCAGCCAGCAGCTGCCGCAGCGCCTGTGGGAGCGCGAGCCGGAGAAGATCGTCCACTGGCCCTACGGCACCTCGCTGGCCTCGCTGCACGGCGGCGAGCCGCGCCCGGCCGTCACCCGGCTGCACCGCACGGCGGGCAACCACATCACGGTCACCGATGCCGCCGGGGACATCCGCACCTACCGGACGGCGGTCTTCACCGCGCAATCCTGGATGCTGCTCTCGAAGATCCAGTGCGATGACGAGCTGCTGCCCATCGACCACTGGACGGCGGTCGAGCGTACCCACTACATGGAGTCCTCCAAGCTGTTCGTTCCGGTGGACCGGCCGTTCTGGCTGGACAAGGACGAGGAGACCGGCCGGGACCGGATGAGCATGACGCTCACCGACCGGATGACCCGTGGCACCTATCTGCTGGACAACGGGCCGGACCAGCCCGCCGTGATCTGCCTCTCCTACACCTGGTGCGACGACAGCCTCAAGTGGCTGCCGCTGTCGGCGAACGAGCGCCTTGAGGTGATGCTGAAGTCGCTGGGCGAGATCTATCCCAAGGTCGACATCCGCAAGCACATCATCGGCAACCCGGTCACCGTCTCCTGGGAGAACGAGCCCTACTTCATGGGCGCGTTCAAGGCGAACCTGCCCGGCCACTACCGCTACCAGCGCCGCCTGTACACCCACTTCATGCAGGACCGCCTCCCCGAGGACAAGCGTGGCCTCTTCCTGGCCGGCGATGACATCTCCTGGACCGCGGGCTGGGCCGAAGGCGCGGTGCAGACCGCACTGAACGCGGTATGGGGAGTGATGCACCACTTCGGCGGCGCCACCGACGCCACCAACCCGGGCCCCGGCGATGTCTTCGACGAGATCGCCCCGGTGGAACTCCCGGAGGACTGAGGGAGATTCAGCCGAGCGGGGTGAGCAGGCAGCGGCCCACCAGGCCGACGCCGGCGTCGATCCGGTCCGCGAACTCCCGGGCCAGATCGGGCAGATGACGTATGGCCCAGAGCGTACGGAAGGCGGACCAGGCCGCACCCCGCGCGGCCTCCAGGGTCCAGGAGCCCAGCAGATGGGTCAGTGGATCGGCCACATCCAGCAGCTCCTGACCAGGCATCAGTTCTTCCCGGATCCGCTCCTCCAGGCAGACCAGCAGCTCGCCGACGCGGTCGAAGTCCTTCTCCAGATCGTGGGGTTCGGCCCCCAGGGCCCGGCAGGTGTCGGCGAGCGCCAGCGGCAGGTCATGCCCGATATGGGCGTTGATCCCGGCCAGGGCAAACTGAACCGGCCGCACACCCGGGTGGCCGCGCAGCTGGAACAGCGGCCGCCAGCAGGCCGGTGCGGGCTGCCCGGCGGTGGCATGGTCCACTGCCATGAGATAGCGCCCGGCGAAGAGCACATCCAACTCCGTGGTGGCCAGCCTGTCCTGGAACCGGCCGGCGGTCACCCGCCGGCCGACCTCCTCGGTGACCGCCAGATACACCCGGTTGAAGACGGCCACCCCGTCCCGTGGCGGTAACGCCGCTTCCAGCCCGCGCATCCGGTCAAGTACCCGGTCGATTCCGGCGGGTGCCGCCGGTGGCGCCGCCCCTGCCGTTGCTGTCCCAGCTGCCGTTGTCCCCGGTGCCGTGGTCCCCGCTGTCGTCGTCATATACAGAGAGTGACATATGAACACGGAGAGTGGGGAGAGTCGGTGCCCGGTTTACCGGAAAGAGTGAGAGCGCCGCAACAGGCTTACGGCTGCTCCGACTTGGGTTCGTCTTCCGTGACGCTGTCATAGCCGCTGGTTCCCTCGTCCAGCAGCGGCTCCTGCTGCCGGAGGTGAGCGGGGGCCAGGGCGCGCAGTGTGTGGTAGCCGGTGAGCACCACCAGGGTGCCCAGGGCGATCCCGCTCAACTCGAAGTTCTTGCCGAACTTCAGGCTCACCCCGCCGATGCCGATGATGATGCCCGCCGCGACCGGCACCAGATTGAGCGGATTGCGCAGGTCCACCTTGTTGTGCACCCAGATCTGGGCACCCAGCAGGCCGATCATGCCGTAGAGGATCACCGTGATCCCGCCCAGCACCCCGCCCGGAACGGCCGCGACCACCGCGCCGAACTTGGGGCAGACGCCGAACAGCAGGGCGAAGCCGGCCGCCGCCCAGTAGGCGGCCGTCGAGTAGACCCGGGTGGCCGCCATCACCCCGATGTTCTCGGAGTAGGTGGTGTTGGCGGGGCCGCCCACCGCGGTGGAGAGCATGGTCGCCGCGCCGTCGGCGGAGATCGCGGTGCCCAGCTGGTCGTCCAGCGGGTCCCCGGTCATCTCGCCCACCGCCTTGACATGACCGGCGTTCTCGGCGATCAAGGCGATCACCACCGGCAGTGCCACCAGCGTGGCCGACCAGCCGAAGGAGGGGGCGTGCAGCGAGGGCAGGCCGATCCAGTCGGCCTTGGACACGCCGGAGAGGTCCAGCCGCCAGTGGTCCACCGCCTGGGGACCCCCGTGCACTGAGTGGATCCTGCCGAAGAGCCGGTCCTGGATCCAGGAGAGGGCATAGCCGAAGACCAGCCCCAGGAAGATCGCCACCCGGGACCAGAAGCCGCGCAGGCAGACCACCGCCAGCCCGGTGAAGAGCATGGTCAGCAGCGCCGTCCACTGGTCCTGCGGCCAGTAGACGGTGGCCGTGACCGGCGCCAGGTTGAACCCGATCAGCATCACCACCGCACCGGTCACCACCGGCGGCATCGCCGCGTGGATCACCCGAGCGCCGAACCGGCGTACGGCCAGACCGCTCAGCAGCAGCGCTCCGCCGACCACGAAGATGGCGCCGGTGACCGCCGCGCTGCCACCGCCCTGGGCCCGGATGATGGCCGCCACACCGACGAAGGAGAGGCTGCAGCCCAGATAGCTGGGGATGCGGCCCCGGGTGGCCAGCAGGAAGAGGATGGTGGCGACCCCGGACATCATGATGGCCAGATTGGGGTCCAGGCCCATCAGCACCGGAGCCACGAACGAGGCGCCGAACATGGCCACCACATGCTGCGCGCCCAGCCCCATGGTGCGCGGCCAGGACAGCCGTTCGTCGGGCCGGACCACCGCCCCCGGCGCCGGGGTGCGTCCGTCGCCGTGCAGGGTCCAGCGCAGGCCAAGGTCCATGACCGCTCCTGAATGTGTTCGATGTGATGATCCGGACCATGTTAAGGGCGTGTCAGGAGCGCACCCGGTCCTGGATGCGCGGCCTGTCCTCCGCCGGGCGCTGCTGCGATCGGCCCAATTCCCACCCCCTAAGGCTGTACGGCCGAGACTCCAGGCTGATCATCTGTCAGTACGCGGTATGGGTCCGTTGTCAGATTTCCTGCAAACCAGGAGACATACATGCGTAAGCTCGTCGGCCGCACTGCGGCTGCTGCGATCCTTGCTACTGGCGTCATCGTGCCGGCGGCCGCCGGGGTGGCTCACGCCGCGCCGCAGTCCCCGTCCGTCGGCCAGACGGTGAGCTGGGACGACGACCACGGCCGCGATGACGGCCGGGACCGTGACCGTGACCGGGGTCGCGACCGCGGCCGGGACCGTGACCGCGGCCGTGACCGCGGCCGGGACCGTGACTGCGACCGCGGCCGGGACCGTGGCCGGGACCGGGACTGCGACCACGAACACGGCCGCCGCTGGGGTGGCCATGAGGACTGCGAAGGCTGGTTCGACTGGAACGAGTGGAACTTCTTCGGCATCGGCCACAACCGCAACCGCTGGGGCGGTGGCGGCTGCCACGGGGGCGGCGGCCTCTGGGGTGGCGGCGGTAACTGGGGTGGCGGCCTGTGGGGCGGCGGCCTCAGCAACTGGGGTGGAAACTGGGGCCGTGGTGGCGGTCGCGGTGAGGACTGCGACCGTGGCCATGGCGGCTGGGAGCGCGGTCGCGGTGAGGACTGCGACCGTGGCCGTGGCGGCTGGGACCGTGGGCGTGGTGAGGACTGCGACCACGGGCACGAGGGTGGCGGGCGTCACCACTGCAACCGTCACTTCAGCAGCGTCAACCGCGTCAACCTGTTCGGCATCTTCGACTAAGCCGGAGATTCAGCCGACGATCACCGTCTGAAACAGCCCCTTCCACCGCGGGCCGCGTACCTGGGCATCTCGCCCGGCACGCGGCCCGCAGTGGCGTGTCAGTGGTGTGTCAATGGCGTGCACCCGGGTCACTCCTCCGGGACGGGCAGTGCCGGTGCCTCCCCGGCCGGGTGGCGTACGGGCACCCCCAGCACACCCGCGGCGGCGGTCAGACCCACCGTCAGCGCCGTCACCAGGCCGAAGGAGACGGTCAGCGAGGTGGCGTCGGCCAACTGCCCAAGGGCCGAGGGAGCGACCAGGCCCGAGGTATAGGTGACGGTGGCCACCCCGGCGATGGCCTGGCTGGGGGCCGGCCCGCTGCGGCCCGCCGCGGCGAAGGCCAGCGGGACGACCACCGCGATGCCCAGACCGGTCAGCGCGAATCCGGCCACCGCCGGTGCCGGGCCCGGCGCGGTGACGACCAGCAGCCCGCCGGCGGTGGCCAGCGCGCCGCCCGCGCGCACCGTCCGTACCGCGCCGAAGCGGCGCACCGCGGCGTCGCCGGCGAACCGGGCGGCCGCCATGGTGCAGGAGAAGGCCGTGGTGCAGGCGGCCGCCAGCCCGGCGCCGGAGCCGATGACATCGCGCAGATAGACGGCCGACCAGTCCAGGCCCGCTCCCTCGGCGAACACCGCGCAGAAGCCGACCGCCCCAATGGCCAGCGCGGACCGCGGGGGCGGTGCGAAGCGCGGCGGCGGACGTTCCCCGGGCGAGGTGCGCAGGGCCGGCGCCCAGTGGCAGGCGGCCGCGCCCAGCAGGGCGAGCACGGCGGCCGCCGACGCCAGATGGACCCGGGCGTCGAGGTCCGCGTGCGCGGCCAGGGCGCCCGCGGCCGCCCCGGCCAGCGCTCCGGCGCTCCACATGCCGTGCAGCCCGGACATGATGGAGCGGCCCAGACGGTTCTCGGTCTCCACACCCAGCGCGTTCATCGCCACATCGGCCATCCCCGAGGTGGCCCCGTACACCGCCAGCGCACCGCACAGCGCGGGCAGCCCGGGGGCTGGTGCGGGCAGCGCCAGCGAGACGCACCACAGAACGGTCAGCGTGCGCAGCGCGGTGCGGGAGCCGAGACGGTGGGTGATGCGGCCCGCCAGTGGCATCGCGGCGAAGGAGCCCAGCGCGGGAAAGGCCAGGGCCAGGCCCAACTCCCCGTTGTCCAGGCCCAGATGGTCCCGGATCCAGGGAATGCGGGTGGCGAAGTCACCGGTGACCGCGCCATGCACGGCGAAGACGACGGCCAGCGCCAGTCGCGCCCGGGGCCACTGCCCCGGGTGGCAGCCGGTCATGCCGGACCCCCTTCCGTACCACCACCCCACCGCAACCAACGTGAGCTGGCACACCTTGTCAAGTCCCCGTGGACACCATGTGGCCGGGCGTCGTACGCTCGGGGGGCGTCGATCCGTGGATACCTGCCGCGGATCGGACACCGTAAATCAACTTACGCAGCGCACTCCGGGGTCGGTGAAAGTCCGAACCGGCGGTTACAGTCCGCGACCCGTCCGCAGCCAGCGGCTGGTTGACCAGGTGAAATTCCTGGACCGACGGTTAAAGTCCGGATGGGAGGCAGTGCGCGGCGGGCAGACGTCGGCCATGGTGCCGCCGCCGGTCCGGCCATCCCGCGGATATGGGGGTGGCTGTGTCGGCACAGGCGGTGTTTTCCCCGGCGTTGTACACCCGCTTTCTCGTCGTTTCCTGACGACGCCCCGGAGTCCGTGCCCGAAGAGGCAGGAGGACCCGGTGGCCACCGCGACCGAAGCAGCGGCGATGCGACGCGCCATCGCGCTCGCCGCCCGCGCACTCGGTGCGACCAGCCCCAATCCCGTCGTCGGCTGTGTCCTGCTGGACCCGGACGGCCGGACGATCGGCGAGGGCTGGCACCGGCGCGCCGGCGAGGCGCATGCCGAGATCAACGCGCTGCGCGAGGCCGCCGCCCAGGGCCATGAGGTGCGCGGCGCCACGGCCGTGGTCACCTTGGAACCCTGCAACCACACCGGCCGTACCGGGCCCTGCGCCCAGGCGCTGATCGAGGCCGGCGTGGCCCGCGTGGTCTACGCGGTGGCCGACCCCAACCCCACCGCCACCGGCGGCGCGGCCACCCTGGCCGCGGCCGGGGTGGCCACCGAGGGTGGTCTGCTGGCCGAGGAGGCCGCGGCGGGCAACGCCGCCTGGCTGTTCGCGGTCGTCCGGGGCCGCCCCCAGGTGCTGTGGAAGTACGCGTCGACCCTGGACGGCCGCAGCGCCGCCGCCGACGGCAGCAGCCGCTGGATCACCTCCGCCGCCGCCCGCGCGGATGTCCACCGGCTGCGTGCCGAGGCGGACGCGGTGGTGGTCGGCTCCGGCACGCTGCACGCCGACGACCCCCAGCTCGCCGTCCGCGGGATCGAGGGTGCCGTCCAGCCGCTGCGTGTGGTGGTGGACGCCCGGGCCACCATCCGGCCGGACGCCCGGATCCTGGACGATGCCGCGGCCACCCTGGTGGTGACCGGCGAGGACGCGGACACCCGGCACCTGCCCGGAGCGGAGGTGCTGCGGCTGCCCCTGCGCGACGGCCGCGTACCCATCCCGGAGATGCTCACCGCGCTCCACGCCCGGGGCGTGCGCTCGGTGTTGCTGGAGGGCGGGCCGGTGCTGGCCGGCGCCTTCCTGGAGGCCGGCGCCGTCGACCGGGTGATCGGCTACCTCGCCCCCGCCCTGCTGGGCGCCGGACCGGCCGCCCTGGGCGAGGCCGGCATCGGCAGCATCGGCCAGGCGCTGCGCCTCGACATCACCGAGGTCACCCGGATCGGCCCCGATCTTCGGCTCACCGCCATTCCCAAGTCTCAAGCCACTGAGGAGAACTGACACATGTTCACCGGAATCGTCGAAGAGCTGGGTGAGGTCGTCGCCGTGCAGAACCTCGGCGACAGCTCCCGGATCCGGCTGCGCGGCCCCCTGGTCACCGAGGACGCCGGGCATGGCGACTCGATCGCGGTCAACGGCGTCTGCCTGACCGTGGTCGACACCGCGGACGGCGAGTTCACCGCCGATGTGATGGCCGAGACCCTCAAGCGCTCCAGCCTGGGCGGGCTGGCCCCGGGCTCCCGGGTGAACCTGGAGCGCCCGCTGAAGGCGGACGGCCGGCTGGGCGGCCACCTGGTCCAGGGGCATGTGGACGGCACCGGAGTGATCCTCGGCCGGGAGCGCTCGGAGCACTGGGAGGTGGTCACGGTCTCACTGCCCGCCGAGCTCAGCCGCTATGTGGCCGCCAAGGGCTCGATCACCGTGGACGGGGTGAGCCTGACCGTGGTCGAGGCGGCGGAGGAGTTCTTCACCATCAGCCTGATCCCCACCACCCTCGCCCTGACCACCCTGGGCTTCAAGACCGCCGGCGACCTGGTCAACCTCGAGGTGGACGTGCTGGCGAAGTACACCGAGCGGCTGCTCGGCCACACCACCGCGGCCCGGGACGAGGAGGAGCAGGCATGAGCTCGCTGGACTGGCTGAGCGGCGAGGCCTTCGCGGCCTTCGGCCAGCATGTGATCTGGTCCGACGCCATCGGCAACACCTTTGGCCTGGTGGCCCTAGCCCTGGGCTGGAAGCGCTCCATCTGGACCTGGCCCGCCCAGTTCGTGGCCGGCCTGATACTTGTGGCCGCCTATGCCTCCGCCCAGCTCAGCGGGGGAGTGGGCAAGCAGCTGCTGGTGATCGGCGTGGCCACCTGGGGCTGGCGGCAGTGGCAGCGCGGCGGCAGTGACGGAGAGGGCGGCTCGGTGGCCGTGCGCTTCGCCACCGGGCGCGAGCGGCTGGCGCTGCTGGGCGGGACGGCCCTGGGCACCCTGGCCGTAGGCACCCTGTTCACCGCCCTGCCCCAACTGTCCTGGAATCCCTGGCCGGACGCCTATATCTTCGTCGGCACGCTCGCCGCGATGGTGGCCCAGGCCCGGGGGCTGGTCGAGTTCTGGTTCGCCTGGCTGCTGGTCGATGTGGTCGGCGTCCCGCTCGCCTTCTCCAGCGGGCTCGCCTTCTCCGGCCTGGTCTATGTGGTCTACCTCGGCCTGGTCCTGTGGGGCCTGCGCGACTGGTGGCTGCGCTCCCGCCCGAGCGCCCGTACCGCACCGGCCTTCTGATGCCCCCGCCCGGCGGACCCGACCCGACAACCGTGTTGCCGCGTGGTGCGCACGCGGCCGCCCGACGACCTTACGGAGACAGCATGACCGCCCCGCAGCACACCGCCGTGACCGGGGAACACGTCCTCGACCCGGTCGAGCAGGCCATCGCCGACATCGCGGCCGGCCGGCCGGTGATCGTGGTCGACGACGAGAGCCGGGAGAACGAGGGCGACCTGGTGATCGCCGCCGAGGCGGCCACCCCCGAGATCCTCGCCTTTATGATGAGCGAGTGCCGCGGCCTGATCTGCGTCCCCATGGAGGGCGAGGACCTGGACCGCCTGGAACTCCCGCAGATGGTCGAGAACAACACCGAGACCATGCGCACCGCCTTCACCGTCTCCACCGATGCCACCGCCGCCCATGGCATTGACACCGGTATCTCCGCCGCCGACCGCGCCACCAGCATCCGGCTGCTGGCCGACCCCGACAGCAAGCCCGGTGACTTCGTCCGGCCCGGACATGTCTTCCCGCTGCGGGCCAAGCCCGGCGGCGTCCTGGTCCGCCCCGGCCACACCGAGGCCGGCTGCGACCTGGCCCGGCTGGCCGGCTTCCGCCCGGCCGCCGCGATCGTGGAGATCGCCGGCGAGGACGGCCGGATGCTGCGCCTGCCCGAACTGACCGCCTTCGCCCGGCGGTTCGGCCTGACCCTGATCTCCATCGAGGACCTGGTCCGCTACATCAAGGCGGGCGAGCCGACGGTGCGCCGCGAGGCCACCACCCAACTGCCCACCGCCTACGGCGACTTCCGGGCCCATGGCTACCGGGCCGGCGCCGACGGAGTGGAGCACATCGCCCTGGTGATGGGCGAACTCGACGGTGCCGAGGATGTGTTGGTGCGGGTGCACTCCGAGTGCCTGACCGGCGATGTGTTCGGGTCGCTGCGCTGTGACTGCGGCCCCCAGCTGCAGGCATCGCTGCGCCGGATCGCCGAGGAGGGCCGGGGCGCCGTGATCTACCTGCGCGGACACGAGGGCCGGGGCATCGGACTGCTGTCCAAGCTGCGGGCCTATGAGCTGCAGGAGAACGGGCACGACACGCTGGACGCCAACCTGGAGCTGGGCCTGCCCGCCGACGCCCGGGACTACGGGGCCGGGGCGCGGGTGCTCACCGACCTGGGCGTGCGCTCGGTGCGGCTGATGACCAACAACCCCGACAAGACCATCGCCCTGGAGCGGCACGGTCTGAAGATCACCGGACGGGAGCCGATGCCCGCCCCCGCCGGCGAGCACAATCTGCGGTACCTGCGGACCAAGCGCGACCGCATGGGACACGACCTGCCCTGGCTGGACGCCGAGCCGGTGTCCGCCTGCGGAAACCAGTAAGCACCACAAGCCACCGAGGAGAAACATGAGCGGCAAGGGCGCACCCGAGCTGAGTGTGAAGAACTGTCAGGACCTGCGGGTGGCCGTGATCGCCGCGCAGTGGCACGAGAAGGTGATGGACGGGCTGGTGGACGGCGCCCTGCGCGCCCTGCACGAGCTGGGCATCGACGAGCCCACCCTGCTGCGCGTCCCCGGCAGCTGGGAGCTGCCGGTGGTCGCCAAGGTGCTGGCCGGCCGGGGCTATGACGCCATCGTCGCCCTGGGCGTCGTCATCCGCGGCGGCACCCCGCACTTCGAGTATGTGTGTGAGGGCGTCACCCAGGGACTCGCCCAGGTCTCCGTGGACACCGGCGTTCCGGTCGGCTTCGGCCTGCTGACCTGCGACACCGAGGAGCAGGCCGTGGACCGGGCCGGACTGGAGGGATCCAACGAGGACAAGGGCCACGAGGCGGTCTACGCCGCGGTCGCCACCGCGGTGACCCTGCGCTCGGTCTCCGAACCCTGGCACTGACACCGGCGGGGGAGGCCGTAGGGTAGGACCACCATGTCCAAGAAGACGTTCGAGGAGCTCTTCGCCGAGCTCCAGCAGAAGGCCACCGGCGATCCCGCCACCTCCCGCACCGCGGAACTGGTGGGCAAGGGTGTCCACGCCATCGGCAAGAAGGTCGTCGAAGAGGCGGCCGAGGTATGGATGGCCGCCGAGTACGAGGGCGCCGAGGCGACCGCCGAGGAGATCTCGCAGCTCCTCTACCACCTGCAGGTGATGATGGTCGCCCGGGGCATCTCGCTGGACGACGTCTACGCCCACCTCTGACCGCACGAACGCCGTCCCCCTCCCCTCCCACGCACAAAGGAACCGACCTCATGCTGCGCATCGCCGTCCCCAACAAGGGTTCTCTCGCCGAGCCTGCGGCGGAGATGCTCCATGAGGCCGGTTACCGGCAGCGCAAGGACCGCAAGGAACTGGTGCTGGTCGACTCGGCCAACGAGGTGGAGTTCTTCTTCCTGCGGCCCCGCGACATCGCGGTGTACGTGGGCTCCGGCCGGCTCGACATCGGCATCACCGGCCGGGACCTGCTGCTGGACTCCGGCTCCCAGGCCGAGGAGATCATGCAGCTGGGCTTCGCCGCCTCCACCTTCCGGTACGCCACCCGTCCGGGCACGGTCCGGGACGTCGCCGAGTTCGGCGGCCTGACCGTGGCCACCTCCTTCGCCGGGCTGGTCACCAAGCACCTGGCCGACCACGGGGTGGACGCCGAGGTGGTGCACCTGGACGGCGCGGTGGAGACCGCCATCCAGCTGGGGGTGGCGGAGGTCATCGCCGATGTGGTGGAGACCGGCACCACCCTGCGCAACGCCGGGCTGGAGGTCATCGGCGAGCCCATCCTGGAGTCCGAGGCCATCGTCATCCGGCGCGCCGGGGCTCCCGCCGACGACCCCAAGGTGCGTCAGTTCCTCCGCCGGATGCAGGGCGTCCTGGTCGCCCGCCGGTACGTGATGATGGACTACGACATCCGCGCCGAGCATGTGGAGCGCGCGGTGGCGCTCACCCCCGGCCTGGAGTCGCCCACCGTCTCCCCGCTGCACCACGAGGGCTGGGTCGCCGTCCGTTCCATGGTCCCGGCCAAGGACGCCCAGCGGATCATGGACGAGCTCTATGAGCTGGGTGCCCGGGCCATCCTCACCACCGGCATCCACGCCTGCCGCCTCTGACCGCGGTCCGCACGCCGGACCGGTCCGCAGGCAAGAGCACGCCAGAGCCGCGAGAAAAGATCCCATGCCCGAGCTTCCCGTGACCTTCCGTCCCACCCGCACCCGTGTGGTGCTGCTGGGTGTGGGCGGCGCCATGGCCGCCGTACTGACCGTGGTGTCCTTCCTGCTGGACACCTTCACGGCCGGGGACCGGGCGTCCTTCGTCTTCGCCGGGCTGCTGGGCCTGGGTGTGCTGGCGCTGCTCAGCCGTCCCAAGGTGGTGGTGGCCGAGAGCGGGGTCACCGTGGTGAACCTCACCACGGTGCGCCGGCTGGAATGGGCCCAGATCGTCCGGGTCAATCTGCGGCCCGGCGACTCCTGGGTCCATCTGGACCTCTCGGACGGAACCGCGCTGCCCGCCATGGGCATTCAGACCGGCATCGACAAGCGGCAGGCCGTCAGCCAGGCCCGGGCGCTGAGCGCCCTGGTGGAGGAGCACGGCACCGGCCGATCGGCGACCTGACGGGCGGTGCCTGCCCGGTCCGCGGATTCCTTGATTACTCTGTTGCACACGAGCACACCCGTGCCCGGCCCCACCCGAGACGACCCGGCCGCCTGACGCGGCCCGGCGCGGGGCACCTGCGAACCGAGGAGTGAATCCCTCCGGGATGGACGGATCGTCCTGTAGTACCTGCGCCGCCCCGCTTTGTGAGGCGGCGCGATGAGCATCACCGTATCTCTGCTGCTGCTCGCGGCGGCACTGCTTCTGATCCTGGCCAACGGCTTCTTTGTAGCCGCCGAGTTCGGCCTGGTCACCGTGGAGAAGCCGGAGGCCGAACGGGCCGCGGCGGGCGGCGACCACCGCGCCCGGACCGTGGTCAAGGCACTGGGCGAGCTGTCCTTCCAGCTCTCCGGCACCCAACTGGGCATCACCATCACCTCCTTGGCGGTCGGCATGCTGGCCGAGCCCGCGTTGGGCCGGCTGCTGTCCGGGCCGCTGGGCGCGGCCGGACTGCCGGCCGGCGCCGCGGCCGGGGCGGCCGTGGTGACCGGCATGCTGGCCGCCTCCGCGGTGCAGATGGTCATCGGCGAACTGGTCCCCAAGAACTGGGCGGTCTCCCGGCCGCTGCAGGTGGCCCGCTTTGTGGCCCGCCCGCAGAGCCTGTTCGCCCACCTCTTCCGCCCGGTGATCACCCTGCTGAACACGGTCGCCAACCGGCTGGTAAGGGCCCTGGGCGTGGAGCCCGCGGAGGAACTGGCCTCCGCCCGTACCCCGGGCGAACTGGTCTCGCTGGCCCGGCACTCGGCGCGGGCCGGTGCCCTGGAGCCGGACACCGCCGACCTGTTCGTCCGCACCCTCTCGCTGGGCGAGCTCACCGCCCAGCATGTGATGACACCCCGGGTGAGGGTCAGCGCCCTGCAGACGGACGCCACCGCCGAGGACGTCCTCAACCTCACCCGGGCCACCGGACTCTCCCGGTTCCCGGTCTACCAGGAGCGCCTGGACGAGGTGGTCGGCATGGTCCACCTCAAGGACGCGCTGGCGGTGCCGCGCGAGGAGCGGCGGCGCACCCCGGTCGGTCGGATCGCGGTGCCGCCCATGCTGGTGCCCGAAACCCTGCCGGTGCAGCCGCTGCTGGAGCAGCTGCGCAGCGAGCAGCCGATAGCCGTGGTGGTCGACGAGTACGGCGGCACGGCCGGGGTGGTGACCCTGGAGGACATCGTCGAGGAACTGGTCGGCGAGGTCCGTGACGAGCACGATCACGCGGACGCCGCCCGTCCCGATCTCACCGCCGTGACCGGCGAGGACGGGCGTCCGGCCTGGGAGGCGGACGGCGCCTGCCGGGTCGACCTGCTGGCCCGCATCGGCCTCCAGGTGCCCGACGGGCCCTATGAGACGGTCGCCGGACTGGTCGCCGATCTGCTGGGACGTATCCCGGTGCCCGGTGACCGCGCCGAACTGCCCGGCTGGCGGCTGTCGGTGCGCCAGGTGGGCCACCACCGGGCCGAGCGGGTGCGCCTGGTGTGCACCGGTGCGGTGACAGGGGAGACCCGATGAGCCTGCTGCAACTGCTGTTTGCCGTACTGCTGGTGCTGGCCAACGGCTACTTCGTGGGCGCCGAGTTCGCGCTGGTGTCGGTGCGCCGCAGCCAGATCGAACCGAAGGCGGCCGAGGGGTCCGGGCGCGCCCGGACCGTACTGACCGGACTGGAGAACCTGCCGCAGATGCTGGCGGCGGCCCAGTTCGGCGTCACCATCTGCTCGCTGACGCTGGGCGCGGTGGCCGAGCCGACCGTGGCCCGGCTGCTGGAGCCGGTGTTCGCGGCGGTGGGGCTGCCGGACGGGCTGGTGCATCCGCTGGGCTATGTGATCGCCCTGGCGCTGGTGATCTCCCTGCATCTGGTGATCGGGGAGATGGTGCCCAAGAACCTGGCCATGTCCGCGCCGGACCGGGCGGCCCTGTGGCTGGGGCCCGGACTGGTCGCCTTCGCCCGGCTGTGCCGCCCGGTGACCCGGCTGCTGGGCGCCTGTGCGCACGGGGTGCTGCGGCTGTTCCGGGTGGAGCCCAAAGACGAGGTGGAGTCGGTGTTCACCAGTGAACAGCTGACGCACCTGGTGGAACACTCCCGGCAGGCGGGGCTGTTGGCGCCCGCCGAGCAGGAACGCCTGGAGGACGCGCTGGAGTTGGGCAGCCGGCCGGTGACGGATGTGCTGCTGGACCCGGCGCGGCTGGTGACCGTGGAGCCGTCGGTCACTCCCCGGGAGGTGGAGGAGCTGACGGTACGGACCGGGTACTCGCGTTTCCCGGTGTGCGGGCCCGGCGGGGCCTTTATGGGATACCTGCATGTGAAGGACGTTCTCGATCTGGAGGACCGGGACCGGGCGGTGCCGCAGCGGCTCTGGCGGCGGGTGCAGACCCTTCGGGCGGAGTTGCCGCTGGATGACGCGCTGACCCTGATGCGGCGGGGGGCCGCGCATCTGGCGGCGGTCGCCGACGCGTCGGGGCGGGTGCTGGGGCTGGTTGCCCTGGAGGACGTGCTGGAGATGCTGGTCGGCGAGGTGCGGGATCCGGCGCACCGGGTCGCGGTTCCCGCTACCCGGGGGGAGGGCGTCATGGTCGGCTGACCGCCGGTGGTGGGCACGCCCTTCGGGGCGTGTCCGCACCGCGCGCCCGGGGCGGTCAGGGGCGATCCGGCGAGCGGCCGGAGAGGACCTCGCCATAGGCCTGCATCAGATCGGGCAGGCGCAGGGTGGCGAGGTCGTCCCGGCCCGGGGTGCCGGGGAAGCCGGTGAGGCGCAGGTCCCGGTAGGCGCAGCTCTTCTCGTAGAGGGTGCGCAGGAACCGGCCGTTGCCGAGCTCGTCGATCCAGCCCTGCTCCACCACATGGGCGCTGATGCTGCGCAGTTCCTCCAGTGTTTCCTCGTCCCAGGTGTCGCCGTTGTCCGCGGCCAGCACCTCGCCGATCGCGGTGAGTTCGAAGGGGCGGTAGCTGGGGAAGTCGACCCGGCTGGTGAAGCGGCTGCTCAGGCCGGGGTTGGCGGCGAGCAGGCGGTCCATGCCCTCGGGGTAGCCGGCCAGGATCACCACCAGGCGGTCGCGGTTGTCCTCGGCCCGTTTGAGCAGGACCTGGAGGGCCTCGTCGCCATAGGCGTCGCCCTTGCTGTAGCCGGAGTTGGCCAGGCTGTATGCCTCGTCGACGAAGAGCACGCCGCCCAGCGCGGAGTCGATCAGTTCATTGGCCTTGACGGCGGTCTGGCCCAGGAACTCGCCGACCAGATCGGCCCGTTGGGCCTCCACCAGGTGGTCGCCGCCCAGCAGGCCCAGGGCGTAGAAGACCCGGCCGAGGATGCGGGCGACCGTGGTCTTGCCGGTGCCGGAGGGGCCGGAGAAGATGAAGTGGCGCTTGGGGGGCTGCACCGGCAGGCCCTGTCCGGCCCTCAGCCGGGCCATACGCAGTTGCGCGGAGAGCGCCTTGACCTGGCGCTTGACCGGTTCCAGGCCCACCATCCGCTCCAGTTCGGCCAGGGCCTCGGCCAGCAGCACGGGGTCGGCGGGGCCGGGTACCGGCCGGGCCGGGATCCGGCGCTTCTCCCGCACCCCGTCCACCGGGGCCGGGCTGCCCCCGCCGGGCTGGGGATCCCCGGTGAGCACCTCGGCGGCCGGTGCCCGGGGGCCGCCGGCCGGCTCGGTGCCGTCCGGGCCGGGTGCCACCAGCGCCACCGGGGCCGGGTCGGGCGGGTCGTCCAGGCCGTCCGAGTCGGCGATGGCGGTCAGCCGTGCGGAGGTGTCCATAAAGGTGGGGTCGACCCGGTGCACCGCGCGGTACAGCGGCAGCGCGGCGGCGCTGCGGCCGGTGCCCTCATGGGCCCGGGCCAGCCAGTAGCGCAGCTCCTTGCGCTGCGGCTGCTCGCTGCGGCAGCGCATCAGCGCGGTGGCCAGCAGGGGTTCGGCCTGGCCGTACATCTCCAGCCGCACCCGGGCCATGCCGCCGAACAGCCCGGCCTCGATGCCCAGCAGTGAATCGTCCAGCAAGGGGTCGGTCTGCCGGGCCAACTGCTCCCAGTCCTTGACCAGATACGCCCGGCAGGCGTGCAGGAAGCGGGCCTGGGGGTCGGTCTCCACCGGCGGGCAGTCGGCCAGCGCCCGGTCCAGCTCCGGCACATGGCGGCCGTCCAGCCAGTGCGAGGCGTGGGCCAGCAGCAGGTCGCGGCCGTTCTCCAGCACCGGCTGGACCCACCAGCCCAGCCAGTACCAGGAGTTCAGCGGGCGGCGGTGCCGGGCGCGCTGCTGGCCGAAGCGCTCCCGGTGGCGGTGCATGCGCAGCAGGGCGGTGGAGGTCTCGGCGCGCAGGGCATGCAGCCCCAGCCAGGCGTCGGCCATCCCCGGGTCGATGCGCACCGCGGTACGGAACTCCTCCTCGGCCTGGGTGTAGGCGCCCATGGTGTACGCGTCCACCGCGCGCAGCCAGGCGAGATCGGCCGGGGCGGGCGGGCCCTGAGTGCCGAAGTCCATCACATCCCCCACCAACCTGCCCCCGTGGCGGGCCGGTCCGTCTTCCGGGCCGCCCTGTGCGAAACACTCTTCTGTTTGACGGGAGTTGACCACAGCTCGGTCGGCGCTCCCGGCTGCGGGTGCGCCGTTCGCATCGTACCTGCGCAATCGGTGTGCGCCGTAGGGTGCCGAAGGCCCGTTCGCGGCGCGGCGGTGATCCCCGGCGCTCGGGAAAGCGCTCCGCAGAGTGGTCACGGTGGGTGACGTCAGGGGCTGTGCCGGAGCGGTACGAAGCCCCCGGTCACGGGGGAACAACCGGGGGCCTCGCGTTCACAAGCGGCCTGCGACGGCCGCGCATTCAGAACGTAAGTCCTGTAAGGCCCCGGGGTCAAGCGGAGTTGGGGCGCCGGGGGACGAGCGGATGGCCCCGTCCCGGGCGGCGGCCGGGAAGTGGCTACGGAGCGTAAGAACAAGGGGTGTTCAAGAGGTCTCAGCAGGCCCGGGAAGCAACTCATAACCCTCCTGGCACTGTCTCACCAGGATTTGGGCATAGGGACGGCTGGGATCCGCGGTGAAGTGCGCGTGTTCCGCGCGCATCCAGCCGTCCCAGAATTCGCTGAGCCCGGCACCATCACGGAGTTGACCCCGCTCCCAGGAGTGCTCATGCGTCAACTCCATCCAGAGCAGGGTCGCCAGATGGGGCCTCAGGTCGCGGCGGCCCGCGCCCACCCCTTCCAGGAGGACCACCGGTGCCGGCGCCAGCCGGTGTTCGGGGCCGGCGAACCGTTCCGCCACCCAGTCGTAGGCCCGGTACCGCGCCGCCTCGCCCCGGGCCAGCGGGTCCAGGACCTGTTCGCGCAGCCGGCCGACCCAGTCGAACAGCTGCTGATGGGTGGCCAGGTCGTCCAGGTGCAGTACGGGCGCCCCGCCCAGTGCCTCGGCCAGGCGGGCGCTGAAGGTGGTCTTGCCGGAGCCGGCGTGACCGTCGACGGCGACCAGCCGCACCGGACCCACGGACGGGGGGAGGGCGGGCAGCCAGCGGACCAGGGTGCCCAGGGCGTCGGTGCCGCCGGGGGAGAAGGGGGGAATGGAATCGCGCACCGGATCACCCTAGGAGACCCCCTACGCCGTGCGGAGGCAACGGGCCGCACAACGCTGGCCAAGCGGCGCCGGAAGCGGGGATAGTGGTCCGGCCGGACCCAGTCGCCCGCCGTGCCCCGACCAGCCGTTCGCCGCGCCGCCGACCGAGGGAACAACGCCATGTCCAGCAGACGCACCGTGCTCGCCGCCGTCCTCACCCTGACCGCCGCCGCCTCGCTGCCCCGGCCGGCCACCGCCTTCGCGGCCGGGCCGGCCGCCGGCCAGGGCGGACCGGCCGGGAACACCGGGCGCGCCGCCACCGGCTCCATCGACTACCGGGCCTGGACCGCGCCGGCCGACTGGCGCGACGGGACGGCCGACGGCACCGGGGTGGTGGCGGGGCGGCGGCCGTATCTGGCCATCGCCCGTCCGGCGGGCAGCATGGAGTACACCGATCCGCACACCGGCACCAAGGCCCGCTGGGAGTACGCCTCCTGGGTCTCGCCGGTGCGCACCCTGCCCGCTCCCGCCACCGAGCTGATCGCCTCCTGGAACGCCCGCACCCCGGCCGGCACCTGGCTGCAGGTCGAGGTGCGCGGCACCTACACCGACCGCACCCGCACCCCCTGGTACATCCTGGGCCGCTGGACCTCCGGTGACGCGGACGGCGACATCCGGCGCACCTCGGTGGACGGGCAGCGGGACAACAAGAGCGCGGTGTCCACCGACACCCTGGCCGTGGACCCGGCGAGCGGGGTGCGGCTGGCCTCCTATGTGCTGCGGCTGACCCTCTTCCGCCGGCCCGGTACCTCACTGACCCCCGAGGTCTGGCGGCTGGGCGCGATGGGCTCCGACATCCCGGACCGCTTCACGGTGCCGGCCTCCCGGCCCGGCGAGGGAGCGGGCCATCGGCTGGCGGTGCCGCGCTACTCGCAGGAGATCCACAAGGGCCAGTACCCGGAGTACGACAACGGTGGCGAGGCCTGGTGCAGCCCCACCTCCTCGCAGATGGCCGTCGAGTACTGGGGGCGCCGGCCCACCCGGGCCCAGCTGGCCTGGGTGAACCCCGCCTATGCCGACCCGCAGGTCTGCCACGCGGCCCGCTTCACCTATGACCACCAGTACCAGGGCTGTGGCAACTGGCCCTTCAACGCGGCCTATGCCGCGACCTACCACGACATGCAGGCGGTGATCACCCGGCTGCACACCCTGAACGATGCCGAGCGCCTGGTGCGGGCCGGGATCCCGGTGATCACCTCGCAGTCCTTCCTGGCCTCCGAGCTGGACGGCGCGGGCTATGGCACGGCGGGGCACCTGATGTGCGTGGCGGGCTTCACCAAGGCCGGGGACGTGATCGCCAATGACCCGGCCAGCGCCTCCGACAAGGTGGTTCAACGGGTCTACCAGCGGCGGCAGTTCGAGAACATCTGGCTGCGCACCAAGCGGCATGACGCCCAGGGGAAGGTCAAGTCCGGCTCGGGCGGGGTGTGTTACCTCTACTTCCCGGTCAGCCCCTCGGCGGCGCAGCAGCGGGCGCTGCGCGCGGTGGGGGTCCGCTGAGCCGCTGAACTCCCCGACGGATCCTGGCTGTTCCTCCCGGTCCGGCAAAAGATTCGCACAACGCTTCCCTCGCACTGGCGTATGGGTATGCTGTCGCCCCTCGAACCAGGGGGAGGGGTGTCGATGGAGCGCCGACGGTTCGGGCGCGGCGGACGGCGCACCCGCTCCCCGGATCCCGAGCAGGTGCCGTTGGACCGCCATCCCGCGCGCGGGGACCTGCCACTGCGCGCCGGGCTGGAGGACGCGGCGATGGGCCGCTGGGAGGGGCCGCGTGAGCTGCTGGCCGCCACCGGGCGGGACTGGGACCGGCGGATCTTCCGGCTGCAGGTGCTGGCCAGGGCCGGGGCCAGGCTGCGGTTCGCGGACACCTGGGCGCGGGCCGAGCCGGGTTCGGCCGACGCGCTGGCGCTGCTGGCCCATGTGCAGGCGCTGCGCTCGCTGATCGCCGGCCGGGGGGAGGGCCGGGAGCTGATGGAGGACGCCTGGCGCACCTGTGTGGCCGCCGCCGAGGCCGAGCCCGCCGATCCGGCGCCCTGGGTGGTGCTGCTGGCGCTGCTGCGGGTGCACGCCCCGGACCGGGCGCTGCTGCGGCAGGTGTGGGAGGAGGCCACGGCCCGGGATCCATACAACCGGGAGGCCCATCATGAGGTGCTCAGCTATCTCTTCGAGCGCAATCACGGCAGTGCCGGCGAGATGTTCCACTGGGCCCTGGAACGCGCCGAGACCGCGCCGCGCGGCCTGCCCCTGGCCGTACTGCCGCTGGTGGCGCTGGCCGAGTCGTACCGCCACCGCAGGGCGGCCGAAGGCGAACGGTACGGCCTGAGCATCCATCCATGGACCGACTGCCCGCATATCGACCGGGTGCTGGAGCGCTGGTGGCACCACCGGCCGCCCCGCCCGCACGCCCAGTTCGCGGAGGACGCCAACTACCTCGCGCACGCCCTGGGTTTCGCGGGGCGGCATGCGGAGGCGCACGAGGTGTTCGGCGCCATCGGCCCGTACGCCGTCGACGCGCCCTGGTGCTACTGCGGCGATCCGCGTGAGCTGTTCCTGAGGCACCGGGCCTGGGCCGCCCGTGCCGCCGCGGCCGGCCGGCCCCGGCCGGGCTGAGCCCTGCCGCCTCCGGTGCCGTACCTCCCCGACCACGACCGTTCGCCCCCGACCGCTCGCCCGAGGAAGAGGAATCCGTGCCACTCGATGTCCCCGGCGCATCCGGCGTCTCCGGCGTTTCCGATGAGGAACGCCTCGCCCAGCTCGGCTACCGGCAGACCCTGGCCCGCAGCATGAGCGGGTTCGCCAACTTCGCCGTCTCCTTCACCATTATCTCGGTGCTCTCCGGCTGTATGACGATGTATGGCTATGGGATGACCACCGGCGGCCCCGCCATGATCTCCTGGGGCTGGGTCGCGGTGGGGCTGATGACCCTGTTCGTGGGCCTGGCCATGGCCGAGGTCTGCTCGTCCTACCCCACCAGCGCGGGCCTGTACTTCTGGGCGCACCGGATGGCCCCGGAGCGCAGCCGGGCCGCCTGGGCCTGGTTCACCGGGTGGTTCAATGTGCTGGGCCAGATCGCCTGCACCGCGGGTGTGGACTTCGGCGCCGCCTCCTTCCTCAACGCCTACCTCGACCTGCAGTTCGACTTCGCGGCCACGCCCAGGCACACCATGACGCTGTTCGCGCTGATCCTGCTGCTGCACGCGGTGCTGAACACCTTCGGGGTGCGGATCGTGGCCGTGCTCAACACGGTCAGCGTCTGGTGGCATGTGGCCGGGGTGCTGCTGATCGTGGCGGTGCTGGCCGTGGTCCCGGACCACCACCAGTCGGCGTCCTTTGTCTTCACCCGGTTCGTCGACCGCACCGGCTGGCACAGCGGGCTCTATGTGGGCCTGCTGTCGCTGCTGATGGCCCAGTACACCTTCACCGGCTATGACGCCTCGGCGCATATGACCGAGGAGACCAACGACGCCTCCACCGCGGGGCCGCGCGGCATCGTCCGTTCCATCTGGACCTCATGGATCGCCGGCTTTGTGCTGCTGGTCGGGCTGACCTTCGCCATCCAGAGTTATGACGGGGCGGCCGGCTCGGACACCGGGGTGCCGCCCGCGCAGATCCTGATGGACGCGCTGGGCGCCAGCGGTGGCAAGGCCCTGCTGCTGGTGATCATCGGGGCCCAGCTGTTCTGCGGGATGGCCTCGGTGACCGCCAACTCCCGGATGATCTACGCCTTCTCCCGGGACGGGGCGCTGCCCTTCTCCCGGGTCTGGCACCAGATCAACCCGGCCACCCGCACCCCCACCAACGCGGTATGGCTGGCGGCCGGCGGGGCGCTGCTGCTGGGCCTGCCCTATCTGATCAATGTGACCGCCTATGCGGCGGTCACCAGCATCGCCACCATCGGCCTGTACATCGCCTATGTCATCCCCACCTTCCTGCGGCTGCGGCTGGGGGAGCGCTTCGAGCGCGGGCCCTGGCACCTGGGCCGCTGGTCCAGGCCGGTCGGGGTGGTGGCGGTGGGCTGGGTGTCGGTGATCACCGTGCTCTTTATGCTGCCTCAGGTGTCGCCGGTGACTCTGGAGAACTTCAACTACGCGCCCCTCGCGGTCGCCGTGGTGCTGGGATTCGCGGGGGTGTGGTGGCTGGTCTCGGCCCGTCGGTGGTTCCTCAATCCCGACCACCCCAGGAACACCACCGCCCACTCCGACCTCGTGGGCCCGGCCGACGCGGTCCGTCCGTAAACCCCCGCGGGGCAAGGATCACGCGCCTGACGCAATGACAGGGACCGCACTCGCACCGTGCGGTCCCTGTCGTGCGTCCGCGCGCCGGGGCAAGGCAGGACGCGCCCCTTGCGCGGGCGTCGGCACTCCATGATCATTTCCTGTAGTGGCTGAAATCGGGAACAGAGATGCATCTCACGCGCATAGTTGGTTTCGAACTCACCTGAGGCGCACACCTGCTGGAGGCGGGGGGTGATCGACGACCGGATGCGGACGCTCGGTGTCCACTTCCTTCTATCATTCGAACGAACGATCAGTAGCCTCTGCTCAGAGCCCTCAACACCCCCTGAGACGAGCTGGAGAGACGAAGTGACGGAGCGTCCCGCCTGGGCCCCCCAGGGCATCGATCTGTCCGTGCCTAGCGTGTCCCGCATCTACGACTACTACCTGGGCGGCTCGCACAACTTCGAGGTGGACCGCGAGGCCGGGCGGCAGGCCATGGCGGCCTATCCCGGCCTGCCCCAGGTGATGCAGGCCAACCGGGCCTTCCTACGGCGGGCGGTGCGCTTCGCGGTGGCCGAGGGGGTGACCCAGTTCCTGGACGTCGGCTCCGGCATCCCCACCTTCGGCAATGTCCATGAGATCGCCCAGCAGGCCGATCCCCGGGCCCGGGTGGTCTATGTGGACCACGATCCGGTGGCGGTGGAGCACAGCCGGGCCGTGCTGGCCGGCCAAGACCGCGCCACGGCCGTCGCCGCCGACCTCCGCTCACCACGGGACATCCTGCACAGCCGCCAGGTCCGGGAACTGCTGGACCTCGGCCGGCCGGTGGGCCTGCTGCTGGTGGCCGTGCTGCACTTCCTCCAGGACCACGAGGAACCCGGCAAGGCGGTGGCCGAACTGCGTGACGCCCTGGCCCCCGGCAGCCTGCTGATCCTCACCCACGCCACCGAGCAGGACGGGCCCATCCGCCCCGAGGCCGGCGCCAGGGTGCGCGATGTCTACCGGGCCATCGGCTCCCCGCTGCGCACCCGCTCCCGCAGCCAAGTGGCCGCCTTCTTCGAGGGGTTCACCCTGGTCGAACCGGGCCTGGTGCCGATGAACGCCTGGCGGCCGGAGCCCGACGGGCCCGGCGGCCCGGCACCCGCCGGTCCGGCCGAACGGGCCGGGGCCGCCGGGTTCGCCGGCGTGGGGCGCAAGCGGTGACGGGCGCGCCCAACGGCCGCACCCTCTATGGGACGGCCGCACCGTCCAAGCCGGCCACCGCGCCGCAGGAGCCCGCCCGGGACGCCGAGGAGCAGGAGCGGATCCGCGCCTTCGCCGCCGTCTGGTGCCGGGCGGTCCACCCCGCCGTCGGAACGCCGATGACGCGCCCCGAGTTCGAGCACTATCTGCGGCCGCTGGCCGGCCGGCTGCGCGACGCCCTGCGGGCCCAGCCCTTCGATCCGCGGCCCGGCTCCGAGGTGGGCGCCGCCCTGGTGCGCGGCCACTGCACCGACCCCGACGCCCTGCCACTGATCCTGGGCGCCGTCGACGCCTATCTGCCGCTGTACTGCCCGCCCGGCACCGGCCGTACCGTGGCCGAGGACCGGGCCCGCTGCACCCGGCTCCAGCACGCCCTGGCCGCCGGCTTCGCCCGGGCGCTGCGCGAACGCACCCTGGCCGAACAGGAGGCCATCTCGCGCGCCGCGCTGGCCGCCCAGGCCCAGACCGAACAGGCCCTGCACACCAGCGAGGCCCGGTTCCGCGCGGTGTTCGAGGGCGCGGCCATCGGGGTGGGCATCGCGGATGTGGACGGACACATCACCGATGTCAATGACGCCCTTGTGCGGATGTTCGGCAGCCTGGAACACCCGGTGGCCGGCCGCAATGTCGGCGAACTGGTGCACCCGCAGGACTCCCCGGAGGTCTGGGGCCTGTACGCCGAGCTGGTGCGCGGCGACCGCGACCACTACCGGGTGGAGAAGCCCTACTACCGGGGCGACGGCAGCGTGCTGTGGACCGACCTGTCGGTCTCCCTGCTGCGCGACGCCCAGGGCCGCCCCCAGTACCAGCTGGCGCTGATGGAGGACATCACCGAGCGCCGGCTGCTGCACGAGCGGCTGCGCCACCAGGCCACCCATGACGACCTCACCGGCCTGCCCAACCGCGCGCTGTTCTTCGAACGGCTGGACAAGGCACTGGAATCCGGCGGCGAGGGAGATGACTTCGGCCTGTGCTACCTGGACATCGACGGCTTCAAGGCGGTCAATGACAGCCTGGGCCACGGGGTGGGGGACCAGCTGCTGGTGGCCGTCGCTGAGCGGCTGCGCTCCTGTGTCACCGGCCCGCATGAACTGGTCGCCCGGCTGGGCGGTGATGAGTTCGTCGCCCTGATCACCGGACCCGGCGCCCAGCGCGATGTCACCGTCTTAGCCCGCCGGATGCTGGACGCGCTCGCCGAACCGGTTCGCCTCGACGGCCGCCATCTGTCGGTACGGGCCAGCATCGGCATCGTCGACGGCCCGGTCGGCCAGCTGGGCGCGGCCGAGGTGCTGCGCAGCGCCGACATCACCATGTACCGGGCCAAGGCGGCCGGCGGCAACCGCTATGAGACCGCCGACGCCGACTCCGACGCCCGGGCCATCGCCCGGCATGACCTCACCAACTGTCTGCCCGGCGCCCTGGACAACGGCGAATTCTTCATCGAGTACCAGCCGCTGGTACGGCTCGCCGACGGCACCGTGCGCGGCGCCGAGGCCCTGGTGCGCTGGCTGCACCCGGTCCACGGGGTGCTGGGGCCGGACCAGTTCATCCCGCTCGCCGAGAGCACCGGACTGATTGTGCCGCTGGGGCGCTGGGTGCTGGAGGAGGCCGCCCGGCAGGCCCGCGCCTGGCGCAACGACGACAACTGCCCGCTGCCGCTGCGGGTGAACGTCAACCTTTCGCCGGCGCAGCTGCGTTACCCCTCGCTGGTCGCCGACACCGTGGCCGTGCTGCACAACGCCGGCCTGGAGCCCTCCGCGCTCTGCCTGGAGGTCACCGAGAGCGCCCTCATCGGCGCCGACGAGGAGGAGCTGCGCCCGCTGCGCCAACTCGCCGACCTGGGCGTGGACATCGCCCTGGACGACTTCGGCACCGGCTACTCCAACCTCTCCTATCTGCGCCGGCTGCCGGTGAGCACCCTCAAGCTGGACCGGTCCTTCACCCGGGGCATGCAGTGCGCGCCCGCCGACCCCGTCGATGTGAAGATCGTCGAGGGCATCGTCTCGCTCGCCCACACCCTGGACCTCTCGGTCACGGTGGAGGGCGTGGAGACCGGAACCCAGGCCGACCACCTGCGGATAATGGGCTGTGAGACGGCCCAGGGCTGGTACTACGCGCGCCCCGGCCCGCCGGAACGCCTGCACACGCTCTCGCTGGCCGATGCCTCCTCCTGATCCCCGTCCAGACGTGCCTGCTCGGCGTCGGTCAACAGCCGGGAACGGACCAGGAAGCGCACCCCCTCCGGGGCCTCCAGGGAGAAGCCGCTGCCGCGCCCCGGCACCACATCCACCGTGAGGTGGGTGTGCCGCCAGCGCTCGAACTGCCCGGCCGACATCCAGAAGCCGACCGGCTCCGGCAGTCCGTCCACGGCGAGTTCGGCCAGCAGGACGTCCGAGGCGCCGGTGCGGAACTCGCCGCGCGGGTAGCACATCGGCGAGCTGCCGTCACAACAGCCGCCGGACTGATGGAACATCAGCGGCCCATGCGCGGCGGACAGCGCGCGGATCAGCCCGGCCGCGCGCGCGGTGAGCGCCACCCGGGCGGCATGTGTTCCCTCCATACCCTCAACTCTGCTGCGCCACCGCCGACTTGCCAAGGAGATATCAAGGCAGCCCGAACAGCTCATGGCAGGATTCCAGCCCTTCGACGCGCACCGGCACCGTCCGGTGCGCCGCCCACTCCTCGCGGGACAGCCGCCAGCGCCGCAGGGTGCGGCACCGGCCCTGCACGCTCTTGGTCTCCAGCCCGTCCGGCCGGTAGCCCAGCTTCTCCGACACCCGCTGGGAGGCCGGGTTGTCGCTCATCGAGGCCGAGGTCATGGACCGGGCGCCGAGCCCGGCGAAGGCCAGGTGCAGCACGGCGGCCCGCATCTCGGTGCCCAGGCCCCGCCCCTGATGGGCGAGCCCCAGCCAGGAGCCGGTGAGCCCCTCCCGGGTCACCCCGAAGTCCACCGCGCTGAAGCTCTGCACGCCCACCGGCTTCCCCTCGCTGAGCACCGCGAGCGGCAGCTCCCAGCACTCCGGGCGCCACCCGCCGATGGTGCCGAGCGTGTACTGGAAGACCGAACGCCCCCGCTCCCCGGGCGGTGCGTCGCTCCACGGCACGCTGAACGGCATGGCGTCCTCGTCATGCAGCCCCTCGGCGGCGACCTCCGCCAGCCCGGTCAGCACCTCCAGGCCGGGGAGGCGGAGCTCCAGGCGGGGGGTGGTCAGCACCAGGCCGTACAGCGGCCAGTAGCGGCTCTCCATGAACGGACTCTGCCGGGAACGGACGGGCGCTGTCGATCGATTTACCGGCCGGGCCGGCATGGAGTCCGCCGCCCGGCTTTAGCTGGAGCGGGGGCAGCGGTATCCGGTGGTGGACCGGCCGCCGGGCCGGCCTGCGGCTCAGGCCGGCCCGGGGGTGCGCTCGGCGCCCGTCAGATAGGCGGTGACCACCACATTGGCGCTGTACTCATGCTGGTCGCGGTCGTAGTCGCCGCCGCAGGTGATCAGGCGGAGCTCGGCGCGCTTGGTGTCCTCGGGGCCGTAGACGCGGTCGATGTCGAAGTGGTCCTTGGCGACCAACGAGACATCCTCGACGGTGAAGTCGGCGATGGAGCCGTCCGCCCGGGCGACCGCGATCTGGTCCCCGCGCTTGACGGTGCTGAGCTCGTAGAACACGGCGGGGCCGGTCTTGGTGTCCACATGACCGACGAGCACCGCGGAGCCGGAGGTGCCGGGCGCGGGGCCGTCCTGGTACCAGGAGACGGAGCCGGGGCGTTCATAGGGAGGCGGTTCCACGCCACCCAGGGGATCGAGGCCATGGCCTTCGATCGGGGCGCGCAGGCCCATGTTCTTGATGACCAGACCTTGAGGGCCGGCCCCCGGCAGCGGTTCATGCGCCGGGGGCAGGCCATGCGCAGGGGGGCGGGCCTGGGCGACGACATCGCCGGGCTTGGGAACCGTGGCTATCGGCTCCTCGGCGATGTCGTGGCCACGAAGCCAGAGGGCCAGCAGCAGTGCCACCCAGGCCGCCCCTGTCAGCAGGCGGCCGAAACCACCTGTGCGCGTCTCTGACATGATGCCGATCCGTTTCCCGTCAGCGCTTGGCCGCATTGGCGCGGCGGCGGGTCCAGATCAGGCCACCGGCGATACCCGCCGTGGCACCTGCGAGCAGGAGCGCGGGGGTGTCGGTGGCGGACTCGGCCGCGGCCACCTGGGCGGTGGCGCCGCCGCCCGCGTGCGCGGGACCGTGCGGACGGCCGTGTTCGTGGCGGCCCCCGTGGTCACGACCGTGGTCGCGCCCGTGGTCCTCACGGCCCTCGTGGTCGCGGCCGTGGTCCTCACGGCCTTCGTGGTCCCGGCCGTGGTCCTCACGGCCCTCATGGTCGCGCCCGTGGTCCTCACGACCCTCGTGGTCCCGGCCGTGGTCCTCGTCGCGGCCTTCGTCGCGGCCGTGGTCCTCGTCGCGACCCTCGTCCCGGCCGTGGTCCTCGTCCCGGCCTTCATGGTCGCGCCCGTGGTCCTCGTCCCGGTCACGCCCGCAGTCGTCCCGGCCGTGGTCGTGGTCGCAGGCCGGATGCTTGGCGACCATGCGGTGCTCCGAGTTGACCGGGGCAGCGGGATGGGCGCTGAGGGCGTAGGCGGCGGGAGCCGCGCAGACGGCGACGGCCGTCAGAGTGCCGCAGAAAGCGGTACGGATTGACTTCATTGGTGTACCTCCTTGATCCGAGGTTCACCTGGGAAATCCACCTGGGCATCCGGAGGGTAGCGGTATTGCTCCGTTCGGTAGCCAAGCTGCGCCGGATGGGTGGGCTCGGGGTGCCGGGAGGGGGCGGATGCGACGTGGCGCGGTCGTGGAGTGATAGGGCGCGGGCCGGGCTGGGCCCGGTCAGGACGCCTGACGCGCCCGGTCGGCCCTCGCATACCGGACCGGTGCGGGTCCGCAGGGCCACGGCGCGCCGGCGGTACCACACCGCCCCGCGGGCGGTGCCGGTGCCGGGCGGGGCGGAGCGCGGTCAGTGCCTTGCGTATGTGCGGGCCGTCTGCGGCTGGTCGCGCAGTTCCCCGCGCCCCTTATAGGGCGCCCCCCAGTCAGGAGCGCTGCTTTCGTGCGGTGACGTAAGTGAACGGTTCGCAGACGCCGGCGCTGTGGTGGCCGGCGGCCGTGAGGGCCAGGGTCAGGCGGTCACGTGGTTTGAGCCCCAGGTCCGCCGTGGCGTGCAGCGCGCCGAGGGCGAACTCGCCGCCGCAGCCCACGGCCGCGTATCCGTCGGCGGGTTCGGCTATCTGGTAGTCGTCGTAGACGGCGAACAGCCGGCCGTGCACACCGACCAGGAATGTCCCGGCCTGTTCCTGGTCGTCGTCCTTGCGCGCCCAGCCGCCGTTCTTCAGGCAGGCCCGCAGCCGGTCCACGAAGACGGTGGCCATAAAGCGGTCCAACTCACCTTTGGGCTTGGGTGCGTTGAACGCGTGGTGCAGCAACTGCCCCATGCGGAAGCTGGTGGTGAAGCCCATGGCGTAGGCGCCATTGCGGAAGATCTTCGGATCCCGGCGGACGGTGATTCTGAGGCCGGAGACTCCGGCCGAGTCCCCGCCCAGATGCACCCGTTCGTTGTGTACCAGCCCGACGATCACGGTCATGGTCCGCCTCCCCCTCCGCCGTACTCCCCCTCTCGATACTGCGCCCGGGGACGGGTGCGGAAACCGGCCGTCGCAGGGTCCGGCCGGCGGCCGGCGGACGTCGATCAACAACGCCCGCCGTCGTGTTGACCAAATGTTGATGCGGCGCCCCTAGGTTCCTTCTCCATAGCCGGCCGACGCCACAACGGACCGGTCCATCACCCACAGGAGGAGTTCCCATGGAGAACCTGTTCGACCTGGATGTGGAAGAAATCGCCATGCCGTCCTTTGAGGAGACCGGCTCCGCCGAAGCCGCGGGCTACTACTCCTTCCACCAGCCCCTCACCGGGCGCGTCTGCACCGTCGAGACCGGCTGCATCTGCTAGCCGGAGCCCCAAGCGCCGGCGGGACCCTCCGCCCCGCCGGCGTCGGAGCGGCCGGTACCCGAGGGAAGGGCAGGGAAGTGCGACAGGACATCAGGACCCCGGTATTCGTCTGCGGCGAAACCGTATTGCTCAGGGCGGCGGTACGGCCGCCCGCCCCGGCAGCCGCCGCGGCCACCGACCTCGCCGTACTCCAGCAGGCCGCCGCCGACCCCCTCCTGCGCGAAGCGATCGCCCTCGCCAGCCCCTCGCTGACGGCCGTCCTCGACACCGTGGCCACGGGCCGTATCCCACGGGACAAGGAGATCCGCCGGGCCGCCCGCGCGGTGACGCGCTACCGGCTGCGGATGAGCGGCCGGGCCACCCCCTTCGGCCTGATGGCGGGCGTGAGCACGGCCGGCTTCGCCACCGAGCCCACCGCCCACTGGGGCACCGGCCACACCAAGCACATCCGGGCGGACATGGGCTGGCTGTCCGGTGTCGTCGACCGCCTGGAGCGCGACCCCGCCGTGCTCGCCCGGCTCCGGGTCACCGCCAATGACCTCTGTACGGTCCGCGGTGACCGCCTGGTGCTGCCCTTCATTCCCACCGCGGACCAGGAACAGCCCCTCCAGGAGATATCGGTGCGGCACACCGATGCCGTGCGCCGCGCCCTGGAACTCACCGCCGCCCCGGTCGCCTGGACCGGCCTGCTGGCCGCGCTGCGCGACGCCTATCCGGACGCGCCCGCGCCGGTGGTGGAGCGGATGCCCGCCGAACTGGTCCGGCGTGGACTGCTGCTCACCGAGCTGCGCCCGCCCCTGGACGGGACCGATCCGCTCGACCATATCCTCGGCCTGCTCGACGGCCACCAGGACACGCTCTCGCCGGACAGCCGCCATATCGTCGGCGAACTCGCCACCGTGCGGAAGGAGTTGACCGGGTACGCGGCCCTGCCGCCGGGGGCGGGCCGGGCGGAGCTGGCCGGCGTCACCGCGCGGATGCGCCAACTCCACCCGGTCGAGCGCACGGTGCAGGTGGACCTCGCGCTGGACGCGCGTATCCGCCTCCCCGAGTCCGTACGGGCCGAAGCCGAACGGGCCGCCCGGACGCTGACGGCCCTGGCCGCCGGCCGCCCCGGCCTCCACCATCTGCGCGCCTTCCACCGGGACTTCCTGGAGCGCTATGGCACGGGCCGGGCCGTCCCCCTGCTGGAACTCCTGGACCCCGAGCGGGGCCTGGGGCTGCCGGCCGGCTATGCCCCGGGCTCCGCGCCCGCCCCCATGGCCGGCGAGGGCCTGGACGCGCGCGACCGGCAACTGCTGGCCCTGGCCCAGGAGACGGCCATGGCCGGCGAGCGCGAACTGGTCCTGGACGACGGACTGCTGACCGCGCTGTGCGCCGCCGGAACCCCGGCCGCCGACGCCGGACCACCCCCGTCCTTCGACCTGCTCGCCGAACTGCTGGCCGACTCCGTCGACGCGATGGCGGCCGGCGACTTCCGGCTGGTCGTGGGCGGGGCGTCCGGTGTCGCCGGAGCGGTCGCCGGGCGCTTCGGCCACCTGCTGGGCGACGCCGCCGAAGGCTTCGGCCGGGTGCTGCGCGCCGTGCCCACCCGCAACCGGCAGGCCCTGCGGGCCCAGTTGATCTTCCGTACCCGGATCGGCAGGGCCGGGAACGTCGCCACCGTGCCCCGCTGGCTGGACCACACCATCGCCGTTTCCACCTTCACCGACCGGTCCGCACGGCACAACCTCGCCCTCACCGACCTCGCCGTTGTCGCCGATCCCGAGCGACTCGCCCTGGTGTCGGCCACCCTGGGCCGGGAGATCGTCCCCACCCTGCCCAGCATGCTGCTGCCGCGCGGCAACGCTCCCGATGCCGCCCGTTTCCTGCAGGAGATAGCCCGCAGCGGGGAGAACGCCTGGCCGGGCTGGGACTGGGGGGCCGCGCTGGCCCTGCCGTACCTGCCACGGGTCCGCCACGGCCGGACCATCCTCGCCCCCGCCCGCTGGCGCCCCGCCGATCCCGCCCTGTACGGCCCCGCCACCGAACCGCACGACTGGCGGCGCCGCTTCGAGCACTGGCGCCGCAGGGCGGGAGTGCCCCGCCAGGTGGCCTCCGTCCATGGCGACCACCGCATCCCCCTCGACCTGGACGACCCCGCGCAGCTGGAACTGCTGCGCCATGAATGGCAGCGCCACCCGGACGCCTGCCTCCAGGAGCCGCCCGCCGGCGGGGACTACGGCAACGCCTGGGCCGGCGGCCGGCCCACCGAGGTCGCCTTCCCCCTGGTGCGCACCACCGCCGGCCACGCCCTGCCCCCCGCCTTCGGCCCGGCCCGCCCCCACACCACCTACGGCCCCGGTTCGCGATGGCTCTACGCCAAGCTCTACTGCGCTCCCGAGCGCCAGGACGCCCTGCTCACCCAGCGGCTGCCCACGCTGCTGGGCATGCTGCCCGAGGCGGTCGACCGGTGGTTCTTCCTGCGCTACCGCGATCCCGCACCGCATCTGCGACTGCGCTTCCACGGCGACCCGGCAGCCCTCGGTGCCGAACTGCTGCCCAGGCTGGGGCAGTGGCACCAGCAACTCGAACGGCGGGGCCTGTGCGGCCGGCTGGTCATCGACGGCTATGAACCCGAGTGGGAGCGCTACGGCGGTCCCGCGGCCATGGCCGCCGCCGAGGCGGCCTTCCGGGCCGACAGCCGCGCCTGCCTGGAACAGCTGGCCCTCAGCCGGGCCGGCACCCTCGGCCTGGATCCGCGTCTTCTCGCGGCGGCGAACTATGTCGACCTGCTGCACCGCTTCCACGCCGATGACGCCGACTGCGATGCCGCCGCCCGTGAACTCCTGGCCGGCGAAAGGCCCGAAGGGCACCGCGCCGCCCCCATCGCCCTCAGACGCGAAGCCCGCCGGATCATCGACCCCGAGGGCAACTGGCACCATCTCGGCTGGCTCCCCGGCGGGGCGGAACTGCTGCGGGTGTGGGAACGGCGCGGTCCCGCCGTCGCCGCCTATGGGGCACGGCTGCGGCAGCTCGGCGACGCCGCCTGGTGCGAGCCCGGCACCGCGGTGGCATCGCTGCTGCACCTGCACCACAACCGGCTGGCGGGCGCCGACCGCCGGGCCGAGGAGGAATCACTGGCGCTGGCGCGTATGGCCGTACGCGCCCACCTCGACCGGGAACGGGCCCTGGCATGAACCCACGACAGAGAGCGGCCGTCCTGTCCGCGGACATCGCCCGGCGGCTCGGCGACCCCGAGCACGTCCGTGAACTGCTGCCACCACGGCAGCAGTTCGAGTGGGCCCTGGGCCTGGCCGACGGCATCCCGGGCATCGCTCTGCTGCACCTCGAACGCGGCGGTGCCGACCAGCCGGCCCGGCGGACCGCCCACCGCTGGCTGAGCGAGGCCGTCGCCCGTGCCCGCACCATCCCGGGCGACGCCCCGGCCGTGCCTCCGGGCCTCTACCGGGGCGTGCCCGCGCTGTCCTTCGCCCTGGCCCGGGCCGTCCTGATCTCCGACCGGCCGGTCAAGGCGGCCGAGCACCTCGGCGACCAGGTCCGCGCCTTCGCCCGCGCGCTGGCCCGGTGGGAGCGGCAACGGCGCCCGCAGGACGGCGCGTGTGTGAGCATCGGCACCTATGACGCCATTTCCGGCCTGGCGGGCCTGGGCGCCCATCTTCTCGACGACCCCTGCCGCTTCGGCGTGCTCGCCGAGGTGCTGACCACACTCACCGGGCTGACCGCACCGCTCCGGGTGAACGGCCGGGTCCTGCCGGGCTGGTGGACCGCACAGTTCCAGGAGGGCCTGGCGCCGGCCACGGTGGAGACCGGACACGCCAACGCCGGACTGGCCCATGGCGTCCCCGGCCCGCTGGCCCTGCTCGCCCTGGCCCGGGAGGCCGGTGTGACCGTCCCCGGACAGGACGCGGCCATCCAGGTCCTGGCCCGGTGGCTGATGGACATCCGGCAGGACGGCGAGGACGGCCCCTGGTGGCCGCGCACCATGGTCCTCGGCCCCGGTGGTGAGGTCGTCCCCCGGGAGAGCGCCCCCGGCCGGCCGTCCTGGTGCTACGGCACGGCCGGCATCGCCCGGGCCCTGTACCTGGCCGGACGCGCCCTGGACAGCGCCGAGTGGCGCGAGGCCGCGGTCGCCGCCTTGCGGGCCGCCCTGTCCGGCGCCCGGCGGGCCCATGGCGGCCCGGCCGCCGACCGGCTCAAGGACGCGGGGCTGTGCCACGGCTGGAGCGGCCTGCTCCAGGCCGCCTGGCGGATGGCGGATGACACCGGCGACCCGGTGCTGCGGGCCCAGCTGCCCTGGCTGGCCGAGCGCGTGCTGGAACTCGCGGATCCCGACGACCCGTTCGGCCTGGTCCCGCCCCTGGTCCAGCACGGCATCACCAGCGACCCGGCCGGCTTTCTCACCGGCGCGGCGGGCGCGGCCCTGGCCCTGCACACCTTCGCCACCGACACCGCCCCGGCCACCCGCTGGGACCGCGCCCTCCTACTGGCCTGAACTACTCCGGCCGGAGCGGGTCATGGAGCCGGTACCGGCCGGGGGCGTGGGTGTCCAGCAGCCCGGCGTCCACCAGCGCCTCCGCGATGCGCTCCGCTTCCCGCGCGCCGGTGCCCAGGGACGCGGCGACCGCGTCGACGGACAACTCGCCGGCACCGCACCGGGCGAGCAGCCGGAAGGCGCGCGCCTGGCCGGGCGGCAGATGACCGGGGGCGGACTCGCCTCGCCCCCCGGTCCGGTGCCAGGGCCCGAGGGAGTAGTGCACGGCCCCGGGCAGGACCAGGACGCGGCTGCGGCCGGTGACCAGGACCGCGCAGCCGGGCGTGCCGGGCAGCAGCGGGGTGACCTGCGCGGCGTCCGCGGTATCGGCCAGCACGACCAGGACACGCCGCCCCGCCAGCATGGACCGGTACAGGGCGGCGCGTTGCTCCGTCTCACCCGGAACCTCACCGGCCGGCACTCCGAGGGAGCGCAGGAAATCCGCCAGGATGTCGGCGCTGTCGGCGGGTTGGGGGCCGGTCCCGCGCAGGTCGGCGAACAACTGCCCGTCGGGGAAGGCGTCGGCGGCCCGGTGCGCCAGCTGGACCGCGAGCGCCGTCCTCCCGGCCCCGCCGGTCCCGCCGGTCCCGGTGATCACCGCCACCGCCACCGCCACCGCCACGCCCTGATCCAGGGTCGCCCCACGGAGCACCCGTTCCGCCTGGTCCAGGATCGCCCGGGGGGCGGTGAACGCCGCCGATTCCGGGGGAAGCCGGGCCGGGCGATCGGTCGCGCGCCGCCCTTCCGTACCGCCGGTGCTCAACTCCACCCGCAGAGCGGTCAGTTCGCGGCCGGGCGGGACACCGAGTTCATCGGCCAGCAGCCGGCGCATGCCGTCGTACACCCGCAGCGCCTCGGCCTGCCGCCCACAGCCGGCGAGGGCGCGCATCAGCAGACACCGCAGCTTCTCGTCGAGCGGGTGCTCCTGGGCGAGCGCGGCCAGTTCGGGTACGGCCCCCTGGTGCATGCCGAGATCCAGGGCGCAGGCGAAGTACCGCTCCAGGGCCGTCAGCCGCAGTCCGGCGAGCCGGGTGCGCTGCCGCTCGGCGTGCGGACCCGGCACTCCGGAGAGCGGCTCCCCGCCCCATAGCGCGAGGGCTTCCGCCAGCAGGCCGTGCGCCACCGCCACTTCGCCGCGTTCGCGGGCTTCCCGGGCCGCGCCCAGGCGCCGCTCGAACAGGGTGGTGTCCACCGACTCCGCCGGCACCCGAAGCGTGTAGCCGCCCCGGTCCGATACCAGGACCCGGCCCGGCTCCCGGACGGCGCGGCCGGGTTCCAGCAGGGCGCGCAGGGCCCATGCGTAGGTGCGCAGGCTTCCGAGGGCACGGTCCGGGGCCTCATCTCCCCAGACGCCGGCGACCAGTTCGTCCGGTGCGACCGGCTGCCCCGGCCGCAGCAGCAGGATGCCGAGGACCGCCTGCTGCCGCGGCGGGCCCGGACGCACCGGCCGCCCCCGCAGCCGGATCCCCACCGGCCCCAGCAAGCGGAAGGCCAACTCCGTATCACCCCGGCGTTCGCCGTCCGCCACCCCGGTCCGCACGCCTGACCTCCCTCGATGCCTTGGGTACGCTCCTGATGATCAAGAACTTCAGTATCGGACAGGGGACGGACGGGAGTTCCCATGCACTGCGCCCACACCGTGGGGGAGCGGGGGAGAGAACCATGAACGGCGGTCCGGCCGAGCCGTGTTACTCCGTGCTGGGAGCGGTGGAGGCACGCCTGGGCGGCACACCGCTCGCCCTTGGCTCGCCTCAGCAGCGCACCGTGCTCGCCATGCTGCTGCTGCGGCGCGATGCGGCGGTGGGGCTGGACGAACTGATCGACGGCCTCTGGGGCGAGGAACCGCCGCGCAGCGCGGTGGGCACGGTCAGGATGTATATCCACCGGCTGCGCCGGGTGCTCGGGCCGCGGATCGCCACCCATGGCCAGGCGTACACCCTGCACCTCGCGCAAGGGGCGCTGGACCTCGATGAGTTCCAGGAACAGGCCGCCCGGGCCCGGGCCCGGGCGGCGGCCGGTGAGCCGGGCGTGGCGGGGGAACTGCTGGCCCGGGCGCTGGAGTTATGGCGGGGCGTGCCCCTCGACGGACTGCCCGGACCGTATGCCCGTATCCAGCGCGAGCGTCTCGCGGAGCTCAGGCTGACGGTGCTGCTGGAGCGGATCGAGCTCGATCTGCGGCTGGGGCGGCACACCCGGCTGGTCCCCGAACTGACCGGGCTGTGTGCGGAGTACCCCCTCAACGGGCGGCTGCGGACCCTGATCAAGGCGGCGCTGGCACCTGGCGGCCGGGCAGCGGAAGCCGCCCGTCCGGTTGCGTCCGCACTGCCCCCGCCGGCCCAGCTCCCTTATGTTCCCGGGGACTTCACCGGACGCGCCGAGGCGGTGCGCGCTCTGCTCAAGGCGCTGACGCCGGGCGGCGCCGAGTCGGTGGTGATCGCCTCGGTGGGCGGGATGGGCGGTGTCGGCAAGACCACGCTCGCGGTGCGGGTGGCCCAGCGTCTGCGGGCACACTTCCCGGACGGGCAGCTGTACGCCAATCTCCGGGGCGTACGGGAGGATCCGGCGGACCCCGCCGCGGTGCTGGCCGCCTTTCTCCGGGCGCTGGGTGTGCCGCAGGCCGCGATCCCGGACGATCCGGAGGGGCGCGCCGCGCTCTACCGGTCGCGGCTGGCGGGCCGGCGGGTCCTGCTGGTGCTCGACGATGCCCGGGACCAGGCGCAGATCGCACCGCTGCTGCCCGGCTCACCGGCTTGTGCGGTGCTGGTGACCAGCCGGGGGACGCTGCCCGAGCTGACGGCCGCGCCGCGGCTGTGGCTCGATGTGCTGCCGCCGGCGGAGGCGTTGGCCATGCTGGGCCGGATCATCGGGGAGGAGCGGGTCGCGGCCGAGCCGGCGGAGGCCGCGGCGCTGGCCGAACGGTGCGGCGGGCTGCCGCTCGCCCTGCGGCTCGCTGGGGCACGGCTGGCCACCCGGCCCGCATGGTCGCTGTCCGACTTCGTCCGCCTGCTGGACCACCACCGGCCGTCCCTCGCCGCGCTGACCGGCGGCGAGGACGGCGTGGCGGCCTGCTTCCGGCTCAGCTATGACCTGCTCGACGACCAGGAGGCCCGGCTGTTCCGGCTGCTGGCCCTGCCCCGTCAGGGGGCGACGGATGTGGCGGGCGCGGCGGCACTCGCGGGGCTGTCCCCGGCGGAGGCCGGCCGGCACCTGGAGCGGATGGCCGAGCTGGGGCTGCTGGAATCCCCCGGCCCGGAGATCTACCGCTACCACGATCTGCTCCGCGCCTTCGCGGCCGGGCGCTCGCGGGAACTCGACCGGCCCGAGGATCGGGCGGCGGCCCTCACCCGGCTCCTCGACCACTTCCTTGCCTCCGCCCGGCTCTGCTACGCCGTGCAGCGCCCCGGCCATCCGGTCGCCGGGCAGCTGATGCCCACCGCTTCCCCGGGCAGCGAACGGCAGTTGGCGGTGTCCGGGCACGAGGCGGTGCTGGCCGTCGCCGGCCAGGCGCCGGCAGCGGACCCCTCGTCGGCCGCCTTGGCCGCCGATGTGCTGCTGGCCCTGGAGCCGCTGCTGGACGGCTCGTTCCTCTGGGCCGCCCTGGTCGCCCCGGCCCGCCGGATCCTGCGCGCCGCCGGGGAGCGGGGACAGCCACGGGCGGCGGGACGCGCCGGATACATGCTCGGCACCGCGCTGACCCAACTGGCCCGGTTCGACGAGGCGGAACGGGTGCTCCAGGACGCCGAGTCCGCCACCCGGGCGGCGGCGGACGAGGCGGTACGGACCGAGATCCTCAACCGCCAGGCGCTGCTGCGGCAGTTCCGGGGAGAGTGGGCGCCGGCCGAGGCACGCTTCCGCGAGGCCATCGCTGCGGGGGAGGCCTGCGGCAGCACCTGGGGCGTCACCAACGCCCGCCTGAACAGCGTCAGTTCCCTGCTGCGCCTGGGCCGCCTCGATGAGGCGGCCGAGACCTGCCGGGCCACCCTGGCGCCGGCCCGGGAATCGGGGAACCGGTACGGGGAGGCGTACGCCCTCTACAACCTGGGGGTGGTGGCCCGGCACCGGGGGGACACGGACGAGGCGATCGCCCGGCACCGGGAGAGCACCGAACTCGGCGTCCGGATGGGATACCCCGCGTTCGAGGTGCTGAACTCGGTGTCGGAGACCGCCGCTCAACTGGCCGGAAACCGGACCCGGGAGGCCGTGGAATGCGGCGAACGGGCCCTGGCGGCCGCGCGCCGGTTCGGCTGGCGGGCGGCGGAGGCACGGACCCTCAGGCTGCTGGGCACCGCCCTGGCGGCGGCCGGGGAGCCGGAGCGGGCCAGGGTGCGGCTGGCGGAGGCCGTGGAACTCCTCGGCGCGCTGGGTGCGCCGGAGGCGGCACAGGCGTCGGCGGCCCTGGCCGCACTGTGAGCGGGCGTTCCCAACTCCCCATGCGACGACGCCGGTTAGGGCCTCATAAACCGGTTGACTCCATCCGCCGGCATCGCCCGGCATCGGGCCGCGCGTTCGTGACATGACGTCAGGCGTGTCTCACCTCACAGCCTGCGGAAGGTGTGCGGTGAGACACTGTCATTAATCGAACAAGTGAACCACTCGGGGGTAAAACGTGAAGGTGACGATTTCGCCGCGCTTCTCCGAAGTCGATGTGCTCGGCCATGTCACAAACTGACCGGCCAACTGGCCGACATACCGGCGGAGTGGGCCGACACCAAGGCCGGCGTGCGCCAGTGACCGGCGGGCACAGGAATCTCAAGGGCTCGCTCATCGCCCTGGCATTCGTCGTCGTCTATGGATCGGGATTTGTGGGCGGCCGCTATGGCCTGCCCTATGCGGAGCCTCTGTACTACCTGGCAATCCGGTTCGGCACCACCGCGGTTGTCCTGTTTGTCCTCGTCATATGCCTGAGGATCGACTGGCCGCGCTCCGGCTATATCCACCTCATCATCAGCGGCATCCTGCTCCAAGGCGTGTTCTCCGTCGGGGTGTTCTACGCCCTCTACCGGGGGATGACCCCCGCGGTCTCCGCGCTGATCATCGCGCTCCAGCCCATTGTGGTGTGGCTGATGGTCTCCGCCGTGACCGCCAGAAAGGTACGGCCGCTGTCGGTACTGGCCCTGGTCGGCGGGGTCGTCGGTGTCGCCATCACGGTGTACCGGGGCCTGGAGTCGTCATCCGGGCTCACCCCGGCCAATATCGCCTTTGGCTTCCTCGGCCTGGCGGGAGTGTCCACTGGACAGTTCTACTTCCAGATGAAGAACCCCGGCGCACACCCCTTGGTCAATGGCTTCGTCCAGTCCGGCTCGTCGGCCGTCGTCATGCTCGCCGGCGCGCTGATCTTCGAGAAGGGCGTCATCCACTGGACGCCCAAGCTGCTGTTCTCGGAACTGTGGATGTCGGTCGGGGTGTCCATCGGTGCGCTCAGCCTGCTGTTCATCCTGATGCGCTCGGAGAGCGCGGACCGGGTGGCGTCGTACTTCTACGGGGTACCGATCGCCGCGGGCCTGATCGCCTGGCCGGTACTGGGCCAGCGCCCGACCGTGTCGCAGATCGTCGGGTTCACGGTCATCGTGATCTCGATCATCGCCTTCAACCGCAGCAGCAGATCACCCGGCGCGGTGCCGGCTGACAACTCCCTGGCAGCCGAACGGCGTTGAGCGGGGTGGGGGCCAGGGTCGCGCCATGGCACGACGGTGGCCGGGCCTTCGGCTCCGCATCACAGCGCGCCCCGTAAGGGGCGCGGGGCAGTTGCATGATGCGGCTCCGCCGCGTGGGCGCGACCAGCCCCCAGCGGCCCGCACCGTGCATCGCACGGGGACACCCCCGACCTGACCCCAAGGCCCGTACAGCTCGGCGTTGTCGCCGACGCGATGCACGGCTTCCCCAGGCGTCCCTCAGCGGAGAAGCCCCTCTCCTGACGGGAGGAGAGGGGCGTGGAGTCACTTCTTACGGCGCTTGCGAGGCATGGGCACGGTCGGCGCCTCGGTTTCGCGGGCGGCGGCGTAGAAGGGCGCCATGACGTCCTCGTACTGCTTCAACGACTCGGCGCCCAGGTCGATTTCGAGCCACTTGGGCACCTGGATTTCCTTGATTTCCGTCACCGGCGAACCGTCCTCGTCCACCTCCCCGGTCAGGTCCTCCATTTCCTCGGTCACCGTTACGGCGAACCTGACCGTGGTCAGATTTTCGGTCACCTCGGGGGCGAGATCGTCGAAGTCGATTCGCTTGACGTAAATGGGCGTCGTGATCGTCTGACCGCCGACCTCGATCGTCTTCACCCCTTCTTCCACACCGGACTGACCCTTGTGGGATTCGTCGACCTCAATGAATTTCGTGCCCATGGACGGCGCCCTTCCTTATTGCTGGTACGTGGGCAAATTCTAGTGGAGCAAGGCGTGCTGACGCCAATTCAGATCGGGTGGGGAGGGTAATTCTGAAGTTCTATGACAGTTTGATCGGTTGGCCCTTTTCGTAGGGGAGAATCGAATCGCCGGGGACCGCTGAAAACAGGAGCCGGGGGCCGGCCGGCGGGCCGGTGCGATGTGTTGGCGCGGGACACCGGCCCGCCCAACTCCCCTAGAAGAAGCCGAGCTTCTTGGGGGAGTAGGACACCAGGAGGTTCTTGGTCTGCTGGTGGTGCAGCGCTCGTAGTGGTGCTGACCTGTTGTGATGGCGGCCTTGACTGCCGTTGGGAGAGCGTTGGTCCGGGTATGGTCCGGATCTTGGCCTCAACTGCCGAGAGCTGGGCGAGGGTTGTCGGTACCGCTCGGGAGGGCGACCGTCGCCAGGCTCCGGTGTTGAGGGGACGACGGCCGCTGCGGGCTCCGGCTCTCCGTGGACTCGGCGACGACCGCACCAATGCCCTTCGCGGCGCGTTGCGATCCTCGGCCGTCCCGGAGGACGACCCCTTCGCAGGGCGCACCACCATCGTTGCTCCCTTCACCCCGCACCGCACCTGGCCTCCTGCCGCGCGACCGGTAGTCGCCGCAGGCCAGGCGGGAAACAGCCGTCGGGGCGCTTCGCGGGGCGCGGGAGGACACTGGAGAGGTCCTGACAGCGCATTCAATTCAGCCGGGCGCCGGCGGGAAGCACCGGCCGGTTCCACGGGAGTGGTGGTGGGGCTGATGAGTATCAGCAGCGGCATGCGCATTCCGACCGAGTCCGGTACGGACATGGATACGGCAGATCCCTATCGGCGGATGGCGCAGACCTTCCCCCGGCTCGCCGACGAGCAGGTGGCTCGGACCCGCTGCTTCGGGCAGGTCGAGGACCTCCGCGCCGGAACCGTGCTGTTCCGGCGCGGAGACCGGAGCGCGGACTTCTTCGTCGTTCTCCAGGGCAGCATCGAGGTCTACCACCAAGCCCCGGACGGCACATGCCAGGTCATCACGGTGCACGGCCCTCACCAGTTCACCGGTGAGCTGGACCTGTTCAACGACCGTAAGACCCTGGTCAACGGCCGGATGGGCGAGGATGGGCAAGTGGTGCGCCTGCACCGGCCGCAGTTCCGCCGCCTGCTGGCGGCGGAACCGGACATCTCCGAGACCGTGATGCGAGCCCTGATCCTGCGCCGCCTGGGCCTGATCCAGCATGGTCAGGCCACCGTGCTGGTCGCCGGCCCGCCCACCACCGCCGACACCCTGCGTGTGCTGCGGTTCCTCGAGCGTAATGGCTACCCCGTTACTGGAATCGACCCTGCCGGAGGTCCAGGCGACCGGGAGCTGCTGAGCCGCTATGGCCTGGACGGCCGCAGGGCCTGGCCGGTGGTGGTCTACCGGCCCGACCGGTTCCTGGAGAACCCCACCAACCGGGAACTGGCCCACCACCTGGGCCTCGCCGAGGAACTCGACCCGACCGCGGTGTTCGACCTGGCTGTGGTCGGCGCCGGCCCGGCCGGACTGGCCGCCGCTGTCTACGCCGCCTCCGAAGGACTGCGCACCGTGGTACTGGAGGCCGAGGCGCCAGGCGGCCAGGCCGCCACCTCCTCCATGATCGAGAACTATCTGGGGTTCCCCATCGGCGTCACCGGCCAGGCACTGGCCGGACGCGCCCAGGTCCAGGCCCAGAAGTTCGGCGCCCGCATCGTTCTGCCACGCCTGGTGGTGGGCCTGGACTGTGGCCGGCGGCCCTACACGATCACGCTGGAGGACGGCGACCAGGTGCGGGCATGGACGGTCGTCGTGGCCACCGGCGCGCGCTACCGCCGACTGGACCTGCCCGGCCGGGCACGGTTCGAGGGCAACGGCATCCACTACGCCGCCACCCTCATGGAGGCGGGCCTGTGCGAAGGCGAGGACGTCGTGGTCGTCGGCGGAGCCAACTCCGCAGGTCAGGCCGCCGTCTTCCTCTCCCGGCACGCCCGCCGGGTCCACATGCTCATCCGGGGCCCGGGCCTGTCCGAGAACATGTCCCGCTACCTGCAAGACCGCATCGACGCCTCCGAGCGCGTCCTTGTACACCCGCACACCGAGCTCACCGCCTTCGACGGCGACGAGCACCTCAGCCGGGTGCAATGGGCCGACAACCAGACCGGCGCCACGCAGAGCCACACGATCGCCAATGTCTTCCTGATGCTCGGCGCCACCCCCAACACCGACTGGCTGCACGGCTGCCTGGACACCGACCACAGGGGCTTCGTCCGCGTCGGCACGGACGTCACCGACCGCCGGATGTACGTCGACGGCGCACAGCCAACCGGACTGGAGACCAGCCTGCCCGGCGTCTTCGCGGTCGGCGACGTCCGTGCCGGGTCCGTCAAACGCATCGCCTCCGCCGTCGGCGAAGGCTCCGTCGTCGTCTCCGCCGTCCACCACTCCCTCGCCGCCGTAGGCCCTCAATAGGAGGTGCTGGAGCGCCGGGGGGGACTGTGGTGCGGCGTTCGGCTCCCGCCCGCGTGACCGCTTCCGGGTCGTCTGTCCCGCCCGCCGTCCGTGGGACATACGGGTCATCGAGTGCCGCCGTTCGATGGGTGCGGCGGTCGGTCCGATGCGGCTGTCGTCGGCTGGGAAACCTTCCTTGCGGGCGTAGCGGAAGATACGCCCCGGCCTGAAGAGCAACCCGGTGTCGTGCGCGTTCCGAACCGCTTGCCCGTCGTTCACCTGGGTGATTGCAGGAAGGACCCTCGAGGTGTCTGATCCCGTCGTCCTCATCACGGGCGCGCTTACCGGTATCGGCCGCGCCACCGCCTTGGCGTACGCCCGTCAAGGCGCGAACCTTGTGGTCTCCGGCCGCCACGAGGACGTGGGCGAGCAGTTTGCCAGGGAGCTGGCCGACCTCGGTGCCCCGGCCGAGTTCGTGCGCGCCGACGTCCGCTTCGACGCCGAGGTGAAGGACCTCGTCGACCGTGCGGTCGCGCGGTTCGGGCGGGTCAATGTCGCCTTCAACAACGCCGGCACCGAGGGAACACCCGGCCCCATCACCGAGGTGACCGACGAGAGTTACCAGGCCACCTTCGATACCAACGTCAAGGGAACGCTGCTGTGCCTGAAGCACGAGTTCCGGGTCATGAGGGAACAGGGCGGCGGCAGCATCGTCAACGTCAGCTCCGGCTACGGTCTGATGGGTTACCCCGGGGCGGCCTTGTACGTCGGGAGCAAGCACGCCGTCGTCGGCATCACCAAGGCGGCCGCACTCGAAGGCGCCGCTTACGGTATCCGGGTAAACGCGGTCGCGCCCGGCTACACCCGGACCGCTATGTACGAGCGGTTCACCGGCGATGACACGGCGCGTGACGCGGTCGATTCGGTGCTGCCCATGCACCGGGCGGGTGCCCCGGAGGAGATCGCCGAGGCCGTCCAGTACCTGGGTTCCGGCCAGGCGAGCTACGTCACCGGGCACATCCTCGTTGTCGACGGGGGCCTCATGGCGGGCGGGCCGCTGTTCCCGAGCACGTGAATGGCGGGGGACGGCGCAAGCCGTGTCGGCCTCGGCGGTGCGGCGTCCGCTTGACGGGATCCTTCCGGTGCTCATCACCGGCCAAGACCGTGCGGACCGTCGCCGGCGTGGGAAGTCGGATGCGGCCGATGCACAGAACGCGGCCTGGGCGGTGCTGAGCGGGCGGGGACACGCCTGGGCCAAGTCCGGTGACGCCCGGTGCAGTTGGCCCGGATGTTCACACTCGCCAAGGGCTCGGCGGCCAAGGCCCGCACAATGTTCGGGCCAGCTGTACCCGATACGCTGGGTACAGCTGGCCCTGGGCCAGAGCCATGCGGCGCGTTGATGCCGCACGGCCGTGGGCAGTCAGATGTGTCGGGCCACGAAATCGGCGACCTGCGTGCCGAGTTGCTGGCCTGCCCGGTTGTCGATGGAGGTGTGCTGGCCGGCCCATATCCGGCTGAGCCATGCTTCGGTGGCGGCTTGTTGGAAGCCGGCGAAGGTTCGGGAGACGCCCTTCGATGTCACCACGAGGTGGTGCTGTGCACCGTAGAACCTGGTGAGCGTTGTTGCCGCCGCCTGGCTGAGAGCGCCGTGGGCGGCGGGGTAGGACGGATCCGGGGCGGTCGGCAGCAGGGGGGTCCAGTTGGGATCGCCATCGATGCGCGGGTTGTAGTGCGTACCGCCGAGCCGGATGGCGGTCACGGGCCGCCATACGTGGTAGGCGTACTTGGCGTCGTACATCGCGATCGTGGTGTCGGCGAGGGACAGGTTGAGCTGGGCGAAGACCTTCACCGCCTGGTCCAGGCTTGCGTGCTGGGAGGTGACGAGGTCCTGCGCGATCTGATTCCAGACGTTCCAGAGGGGCGCCGCCGCCCAGAACTTCCCGGCTGCGGTCTGATCGGGGGTGCGGGTGGTACTGGTCTTGCTCCCCAGGCTCTTGACCTCATTCAGGGCTGTGGCGTATTCGGCGGTGCTGACGGCCGACGGCGGCGCCGGGCGGAACTGGCTTCCTTTGGCCAGCACGAATGGCTTGACCGAGCCCCAGTTGGTGAACACCGGTGTGGGGAAGTCGGGCGGTGTGGGCCGGTAGCCGCCGGCCACGTTGCCGGGACTGAACGGCGGCGGCTTGGCCGAGGACCCATCATGGGATCGCAAGCTGATCAGTCGGCGGGCGACCTCGGCTCCCACGCGAGTGCCCGCCTGCTTACCGGGGTCGTTGGGAATCGCGGACAGCTGGCTGCTCAGCCGCCGGTCCACGCTTGCGCTCTTGGCCGGGTACAGGGCCACCAGCACATCGTGGGCTGCTTGGTCCGCTGCGGCATCCGCACGGGCGCCTCGCGGCGCCGACACCGAGAACAAGTAGGCAGGGCCGGTCCGGTTGACCGATACCACCGCGTCGTACTCGGCGGCCTGAAGGAGCGCGAAGCTGCGCGTGGGGTGGATGGTGGGCGGTTGGGCCTTCGGATCGCTCAGGACGGTAATGAGCTCACGGTTCCACTCCACGACCGACATCCCGGAGGGCGGGGCGGCGGCGCGCAGGGTTGGGGAGTGATCAGATGTGGTGGCGGCGGACGCGGGGGCCAGGCCAGTGAGTCCGGCTGCCAGCGCAGTTCCGGTCAGAACAGCGAGTATCTTGTGCTTCCCGTTCATTTTCTGTGGCTCCCTGTGATGGGTGATGGGCTGGGGCAATCGGTGGCCACGCACTTCGACCACGTGGGCCACTTCGGGCCAGACGGTCACCGGCACCACTGAACGAGCGTGTGCCGCAAAGAAGTACCCCGGGCGCCTGCTCCGGAGCCCGACTGGGCCATAAAGCCAGTTCCGTCTGCCCAGTAGTGGCGCTTGTTCATTTCCACGGGCGGCGGACGCCATACGGTTCGACGGACTCGCACCCGTCGCGCCGTGGCCGTGATCATGTGGGGTTGCCGGCCTGGTAGGCGGGGGTGGCGTGGTCACGTCCGGTGGCGTCCGCCGAGGCCTCGCATCGCGAGGACCGTGCGGACCGGTTGCTGCGATGAGTCGCGCCCCGCGCCAACCCCAGCCCACAGCAGGCTGATCCGCCCACCGGGCGGTCCATGCCGCAGGTGCCCGAGCCCGGTTTGTTGGAGCAACTGCTCTGGCAGAGAGCCGCAGCGCATGGTCGGGAGGCGTGTGCATGGGCCGCACGGTGGGGCGGCCCCGAGGGGGTTCCACGGGTGCCGGGGGGTTGCGCGGTTCGGCGCGTAAGTGTCTTTTGTGAGATTTCAAATGTTTGCGCAATATGCGATGATCGTCTTATGGCGTGGAGTCTCCGGAAGCGCGGTCCAACGAGTGAGCCGGATCGCTCCGCGAACCGTGTCTCTGATACGGGGACCATTTCCCGCGCTGACGAGGAACTGCTCCGCATGCTGTACGCGGAGCATGCCGGGCCGCTGTTTCACTTCGCCCTGCGACTGACCTCAGGAGACTGGCAATGGGCCGAGGATGTCGTGCAGGAGACACTGCTGCGGGCCTGGCAGCACCCGGCGGCGTTCGACCCCGAGCGCGGACCGGCTCGGGCGTGGCTGTGCACGGTTGCCCGGCATCTGGTCATCGACGCCCACCGGGCCCGCCGGGCCAGGCCGACCGAGGTCGATGGCGAGGCGCTGGAACGGGTCGCGGAGCGGACGTCCGGGGAAGACGAGATCGAGCAGGCGCTGCAAAGCTGGGCGATGGCCGACGCCATCCGGACTCTGTCCCCGGACCACCGGGCCGTGCTGCTGGAGACGTACTACAAGGGCCGGACGATGGTCGAGGCCGCGGAGGTGCTCGACATTCCGGTAGGCACCGTGAAGTCGCGGACGTACTACGCCTTGAAGGCGCTACGGCTGGCGCTGCAGGAACGGGGTATCGAGCCGTGACAGCGGCGTGGAGGAGGTGCGGACCATGAATGGCGACCATGACGCCGTCCGGTTCTCCTTGGGTGGATACGTGCTGGGAACACTGTCCCCGGCGGAGGCGAAGCAGGTGCGCGCCCACCTCGCGGAATGCGACGAGTGCCGGGCCGAGCATGCCGAACTGGCGGGGTTGCCCGCGCTGCTCGCGACGGTCAGCGTGGCCGAGGCCGAGGCCGCAGGGGAGGCCGCGCCCGCAGCAAGCGAGGAACTGGCCGACCGGCTCGTACGGCGGGCCGCGGAAAGCGCGCAGCCGCAGCCTGCGGCCGCTGCCGTACCGGGCGTACCGCGGCGATTCGAGCAAACCCGGCTTGACCGGTTGCTCCAGCAGGCCGCGTACCGACGTCGTACCGTCTGGCGGAGGCAGCTGGTGGCGGTCGCCGCGGCCACGACGCTCATCGCGGCGGCGGCGTCGGGCGGCACGTGGCTGGCCGTCATCGCGTCCACGAGCAGCCAGGTGGCACAGCCCGCACCGACGTCACCGGCTCCGGCTCGCACTTTGTCTGCAAGCGACCCCACCACTGGCGTGTCCGCCTCGGTGAAGGTCTCGCCCGCCGCCTGGGGCAGCGCCCTGCAGGTCTCGGCCAAGGGAGCGCCCCCCGGGATCACGTGCAGGCTGCAAGCGGTCGGGGTCACGGGCGCCACGGCGACCGCCGCCACCTGGCAGGCGGGCAGGTACCCGGGCGACGCCATGATCTTCGGGACGGTACCCATGTCCCCAGGAACGATCAGTCACTTCGACATCTACGCCGGCAACGGCCAGAAGCTCCTCACCATCCCGGCGTGATGCCTCGGCCCGGCTCGTACCTCATGGCCGGCGGTGTGCTCGCGCAGATTGCGCTGGCTCGATGCCGTTCATGCCGGGCATGTGGGCGTCCATCACCACGAGATCGGACAGGTGCCTGCTCGACGGCGGACCGCCCGTCCTGCGCCCCGGCGACAACGAGATCACACGGCTGGGACTGGCGTGGATCACCGGCTTTATCGACCATTTCGCCCTCGAACCCCGCCGGCAACCCCTGGTGCACATGTCTTGGGACCTCATAACGCGCGAACCGCCGCCCGGCAAAAGCCGGACGGCGTGCATTCGGTCGGCATGTGAGCAACACGGTGACGTGGTAACCGAAGCTCACCGAGTTCGGTCATGCCGAGCACTGAAGGCAGGCGTGTACTTCGCGGCCGTCCAGAGCTTGGTGGACCTCGGTCGATTGCGCGAGGCACTCGATGATGCCGTTGCCGCGGCCGTGTTCGTCCGGAGCGACGTCACGGCGAGGGCGGTCTATGTCGGCTCCGAAGTCGATGACCACGATGTGCAGCGTGTGGTGGTCGAGGGCCAGTTGCAGCGTCATGTACTCGTGGCCGTATCGGGCGGCATTGGCGGCGAGCTCGTCGACGATGAGGACGGCGGAGTCCCGCTCGTCCTGGGGAATGCTCCAGTTCTCCAGCAGGTCCGCAGTGAGGTGACGGGCGGCGGAGACATGTGCTTCCTGCGCCGGCAGGGTGAGCAGCGCCTGGCGGCGGCAGTCTCGCGGGGGCGGTGTGGGCCGGGAGCGCTGCGGGCCTCGGTTTGTGGCGTGGGGGCGAGCGTCGCGGACGCTGCGCGCGTCTGCCGGGAGTCGCTGGATCATTTCAGCTCACTCCTTGCGGATGGGAGGGGGGAGAGGAGGAGATCTCGTGAATACCAGCGCTTGTCTACTTTCACGTGCGGCAGGCGTCATCGGGTTCAGCGCATTCATGCCCTTCGTTCGATTGAGACCGTGTTCTATGTGATGAGGTGGACGTTGGCCGAACATGGGGCGGTTACGTGGAGTTGGATCGTTCCGGACGGGCTGTGGGAGATCGAAAGGCCGCTGATCCCGCAGGAGTGGGTGCGGCCGCAGGGCGGCGGGACACCGAACACTCCGCTATGTCGCCTGAGAGGTCTTCGACCTGGTCAGGCCCTCACCGTCAGGTCCCCGTCATAGGGGCAAGGGCGGCGATCCTCTGTCGGACTCGGTCTCCAGGGTGATCCTGGAGCGAGCACTACCTGGGCCTGTGGCGGTTCGACGGCTCGGGCCGCCGGGTGTTCGAAGCCGACCAGCGCAGGCTGGAGCCGGGCCGGCCGTTTCTGCGCCACCTGGCCGAGTGGCGATACGAGCAGGAGGATCTCCCTGATCTTTCGGACGAAGCCTTGAGACGAACCATCGATCTGTACCCGGACGGGAAGAACAGCCAGGGCCTGTACCCACGTGGGCGGCGCGGCGGGGCGAGCCATACGCCGGTCGACCTGCCGCGTGACCTTTGGTGGCTGCCCGTTCCGGAATTCGGGCGCTGGGAACACCTCCTGACGGCGCCCCAGTTCGGGCTGCGGGCAACGTTCAAGACCGTCGAGGAGACGTCTGCTCCGAGCGGGCCGAGCGGAAGGCGCCTGACGGGCAAAAGCCCAGGGCAGGCGCCTTTTCTTGGGCCCTTAGAAGAAGCCGAGTTTCTTCGCCGAGTACGACACGAGAAGGTTCTTGGTCTGCTGGTAGTGCTCCAGCATCATCCTGTGCCCCTCCCGCCCGATCCCCGACTGCTTGTAGCCGCCGAAGGCGGCGTGGGCCGGATAGGCGTGGTAGCAGTTGGTCCACACCCGGCCGGCCTGGATGGCGCGGCCTGCCCGGTAGGCGGTGTTGGTGTCGCGGGTCCAGACGCCGGCGCCCAGGCCGTAGAGGGTGTCATTGGCCAGGGAGATGGCGTGGTCGAAGTCGGCGAAGGGGGCCACGGCGACCACGGGGCCGAAGATCTCCTCCTGGAAGATGCGCATACGGTTGGTGCCCTCGAAGATGGTGGGCTCCACGTAGTAGCCGCCCTCCAGCTCGCCGCCCAGGGCGGCGCGGGAGCCGCCGGTGAGGATGCGGGCGCCTTCCTGCTTGCCGATGTCCAGGTAGGAAAGGATCTTCTCCAGCTGGTCGTTGGAGGCCTGGGCACCGGTCATGGTGGCGGTGTCCAGCGGGTGGCCGGGGACGATGGCCTCGGTGCGGGCGATGGCCGCCTGGAGGAAGGCGTCGTAGTGGCCGCGCTGGATCAGGGCGCGGGACGGACAGGTGCAGACCTCGCCCTGGTTGAGGGCGAACATGGTGAAGCCCTCCAGGGCCTTGTCCAGGAAGTCGTCCTCGGCGGCCGAGACATCGTCGAAGAAGATATTGGGGCTCTTGCCGCCCAGTTCCAGGGTGACCGGCTTCAGGTTCTCCGAGGCGTACTGCATGATCAGGCGGCCGGTGGTGGTCTCCCCGGTGAAGGCGATCTTCGCCACCCGGGGGCTGGCGGCCAGCGGCTTGCCCGCCTCCACCCCGAAGCCATTGACCACATTGACCACGCCCGGCGGCAGCAGGTCGGCCACCAGGCCCAGCCAGACATGGATGGAGGCGGGCGTCTGCTCGGCCGGCTTGAGCACCACGGTGTTGCCCGCGGCCAGGGCCGGGGCCAGCTTCCAGGCCGCCATCAGCAGCGGGAAGTTCCACGGGATGATCTGGGCGACCACGCCCAGCGGCTCATGGAAGTGGTAGGCGACGGTGTCCTCGTCCAGTTGGGAGAGGCTCCCCTCCTGGGCGCGCAGCACGCCCGCGAAGTAGCGGAAGTGGTCGATGGCCAGCGGGATGTCGGCGGCCAGAGTCTCCCGGACCGGCTTGCCGTTCTCCCAGGACTCGGCCACCGCCAGTGGCTCCAGATGGGCCTCCATGCGGTCGGCGATGCGCAGCAGGACGGCCGACCGCTCGGCCGGCGAGGTGCGCGACCAGGCCGGTAACGCCGCGTGCGCCGCGTCCAGCGCGCGCTCCACGTCCTCGGCCGTGCCCCGGGCCACCTCGGTGAAGGGCCGGCCGTTGACCGGGGTGGGGTTCTCGAAGTAGCCCCCCTGGGCGGGCGCCACATAGTCGCCGCCGATCCAGTGGTCATAGCGGGAGCGGAAGGAGACCAGGGCGTCGGGGGAGCCCGGGGAGGCGTAGCGGGTCATGGTCGTGGACCTCCTGCGACGGTGCCACCCGCACCATCGCGGGCGGCGGACGGCAGGAAGCTACCCCTCGGGCCGCCGCCATAGCCCTGATCACTGTGGTGTACACATCAGTAAAAGACCGTTCCCGTTGCCTGAGGCCCCGTCAGGCCCGTGCAGAAATAGGTGAATTCATGAACAAGAAGGTGCTCATCGACATAGCCGAGCGCACCCTCGCCGCGTATGTGACCACCTTCCTCGGCCTGATCCTGGCCGATGGCTTCGACCTCACCAGCGTCTCGGCGCTCAAGGCGGCCGCCATCGCCGCGCTGCCGGCCGCCCTCTCGGTGATCAAGGGGGCGCTCGGCAGGTTCATCGGCGACAAGGACAGCGCGGCCTGGCTGCCGGCGCGGGATTCCCGGAGTTCTCAGTCCAGTTCGTAACGCCGGGCCGCCTCGCGCACCGTCTCCGGCTTGACCTCGCCGCGGCGGGCCAGGGCGGCCAGCGCCGCCACGGTGACCGATTGCGGGTCCACCCCGAAGTGGCGGCGGGCGGCCTCCCGGGTGTCGGAGAGGCCGAAACCGTCCGTGCCCAGGGACGTCCAGTCCTGCTCCACCCAGGGCGCGATCTGGTCCGGAACCGCGCGCATCCAGTCGCTCACCGCCAGCACCGGTCCAGGCGCGTCCCGCAGCACCCGGGTCACATAGGGGATCCGGTCCTCGCCGTGCAGCCGGGCCGCGTCACAGGCGAGCGCGTCGCGGCGCAGCTCGGTCCAGGAGGGGGCGGACCATACATCGGCCGCCACGCCCCAGTCGCCGGCCAGCAGCCGCTGGGCGTCCAGCGCCCAGTGCACGGCCGTGCCGGAGGCCAGCAGTTGCAGGCGCGGCGCGTCGGCGGGCAGGCCGGCGGCGGCCTCCCGGTAGCGGTAGAGGCCCTTGAGGATGCCCTCGGTCACACCCTCGGGCATGGCCGGCTGGACCTTGGGCTCGTTGTAGACGGTCAGGTAGTAGAAGACGTCCTCGGCCTCGGGGCCGTACATCCGGCGCAGTCCCGCACGGACGATGACCGCGATCTCATAGGCGAAGGCCGGGTCGTAGCCGAGGGTCGCCGGATTGGTGGAGGCGATCAGGTGTGAGTGGCCGTCGGCGTGCTGGAGTCCCTCCCCGGTCATGGTGGTGCGGCCCGCGGTGGCCCCGATGACAAAGCCGCGTCCCAACTGGTCGGCCAGCGCCCAGAACTGGTCGGCGGTGCGCTGCCAGCCGAACATCGAGTAGAAGATGTAGAAGGGGATCATCGGCTCGCCATGAGTGGCGTACGAGGTGGCGGCGGCGGTGAAAGAGGCCAGTGAACCGGCCTCGGTGATGCCCTCGTTGAGGATCTGGCCGTCCTTTGCCTCCTTGTAGTACAGGAGTTGGCCGCGGTCCACCGGGTCATAGGTCTGTCCGGCGGGCGAGTAGAGGCCGGCCGAGGGGAAGAGCGACTCCATGCCGAAGGTGCGGGCCTCGTCGGGCACCACGGGCACCCAGCGCCGGCCGGTCTCCTTCTCCCGCATCAGGTCCTTGACCAGCCGGACGAATGCCATGGTGGTGGCGATCTCCTGGGCTCCGGAGCCCTTCTCCAGCGCGGCGAAGGGCTGGTCGGAGGGCTGGGGCAGCGGCCTGGGCCGCACGGTGCGGGCGGGCGCCGTCCCGCCCAGCGCGGCCCGCCGTTCGCGTAGGTAGCGCACCTCGGCGGAGCCGGCCCCGGGGTGCGCGTACGGCATGCTCCCGCCGTCCAGATCCCGGTCGGGGATGGGGAGTTCCAGCAGGTCCCGCAGGGCGCGGAACTCCTTGCCGGTGAGCTTCTTCATCTGGTGGTTGGCGTTGCGGGACTCAAAGCCCGGGCCGAGGGTGTAGCCCTTGACGGTCTGCGCCAGGATCACCGTGGGCACGCCGGTGTGCTCCACCGCGGCCCGGTAGGCGGCGTACACCTTGCGCGGCTCATGGCCGGCCCGCGAGGTGTGGAACAGCTCCAGCAGTTCGCCGTCGGTCAGGCCGGCGCCCAGTGCGCGCAGCGCGGGGCCGGTGCCGAAGAAGTGGTCGCGGATATAGCCGGCGTCCCGGGTGGCATAGGTCTGGAACTGGGCGTCCGGCACCTCGCCCAGCCGGGCCGTCAGCATGCCCTGGGTGTCCCGGGCCAGCACACGGTCCCAGGCGCTGCCCCACAGGGACTTGATCACCTGCCAGCCGGCCGCGCGGAACTGCGCCTCCAGCTCCTGCACGATCTTGAAGTTGGGGCGGACCGGGCCGTCCAGCCGCTGGAGATTGCAGTTGACCACGAAGACCAGGTTGTCCAGGCGTTCGCGCCCGGCCAGGGCGAGTGCGGCGGTCGACTCCGGCTCGTCCATCTCGCCGTCGCCCAGGAACGCCCACACCCGGGAACGCGAGGTGTCCTTGATGCCGCGGTGCTCCAAGTAGCGGTTGAAGCGGGCCTGGTAGATCGCGGAGAGCGGGCCCAGGCCCATGGAGACGGTGGGGAACTCCCAGAACCAGGGCATACGGCGCGGGTGCGGGTAGGACGGCAGGCCGTCGCCCGCCGCCTCCTGCCGGAAGCGGTCCAACTGCCCCTCGGTCAGGCGGCCTTCGAGAAAGGCGCGGGCATAGATCCCGGGGGAGGCGTGGCCCTGGAGGTAGAGCTGGTCGCCCGAGCCGTCGTCCTTGCCGCGGAAGAAGTGCTGGAACCCGGTCTCATAGAGCCAGGCCGCCGAGGCGAAGGTGGCCAGGTGCCCGCCCAGCCCGGCACGCTGGTTGCCCCGGCTGACCATGGCGGCCGCGTTCCACCGGTTCCAGGCGGTGATCCGGTGCTCCAGCGCCTCGTCGCCCGGGTAGGGCGGTTCGGCGGCGGTCGGGATGGTGTTGAGGTACGGCGTCCTGAGCAGCGGGGGGACGTCCAGTCCGGTGTGCCCGGCGTGTTCCACGGTCCGGTGCAGCAGCTGGGCCGCGCGGTGCGGGCCGGCGTGCCGGGCGGCCGCGTCCAGTGACTCCCGCCATTCGGCGGTCTCGGACGGGTCCGGGTCGGGCAGTTGGTCGAGCTGGGCCACGGTTGGATCCCCTTTCGCTTCCGGATGGAACCTCATTGTTCCGTCAATCGGAATCCATTTTCCGTGATCGATGATCGATCATTCGAGGCGAGGGGTCAAGGGCCTTGGTCCGGCCTCAGCGAGGGCCCTCGGCCCGGCCTCGGACGGAACAGCGGAATCCGGGGTTTCACACCGGGTGTGCGGCAGCGCACTCCAAACCGGCCCGTACACACGCTCCCGGCGCACGCCACCGCACGGGACCCTTTTCCTGCGAGTCCCACTGGCGCGACGGGACCGGGCTGCCGGTCGTCCCCCCGAGCCGGCGGCCCGCCGCCCCGTACCGCCGGGCGGACGGTACGGGGCGGAGCCATGCGTCCGAGCGGGGGGAAGCGGACCGATCACCCGCACCCGGCCGTCGCGCGGCTCGGGGCGGGTGCAACGATGTGCACGTCATGAGTGCGGGACAGCGGGCGGAGCAGGGACCCAGGGCGTTGCGGGCCATGGTGTTCGCAGCGGTCTGTGTGCTGCTCGCGGCCCTGGGCCACGCGGTGATGTCCGGCAGCGATGTCCCCTGGTGGGCGGTGGCGGTGGCGCTGTCCGGTACCGCCGGCTGCGCCTGGTTCCTGGCCGGCCGGGAACGCGGCCCACTGCTGGTCACCCTGGCCACCGTGGGTGCGCAGGCCGGCCTCCATCTGTTCTTCTCGCTGGCGCAGACGGTCGCCCAGGGCGCCGGGCCCGCCGCCGTGGCCCAGCGGATGGCCATGAATCCCGGCCGGATGCTGTGCGGCGCGCACGGCATGACCGCACAGACCATGACCGGCGGCCACTCCATGACCATGGGGCACGCCATGTCCGGCATGCCCATGGGCGCAATGGACGGGATGGATGTGATGCCGGCGCACACCGGGCACGGCGCGGCCGGCATGTGGTCCGCGCACCTGCTGGTGGCGCTGGTCTGCGGGATCTGGCTGTCCGGCGGCGAACAGGCCGCTTTCCGGCTGGGCCGCGCGGTGGGGGCCCGGCTGTTCGCCCCGCTGCTGGTCCTCTTCCACGGCCCGGTGTCCGCCCCGTGCCCGCCGCGCATCCGCGGCGGCCTGGGGCGCGCCGCGCAGCGGCTGCGGCAGCTGCTGTACGCCCATGTCCTGGTCACCCGGGGTCCGCCCGCGGCCTGCGCCGCCCTCGGCTGAGCCCACGACCTGGCACAACGGGTCCATGGGGCTCGTCGACGGCGGCCGGTGAAGGCCGTAACCGTCACCGGGCCGGGCACGCCGAGGCGTCGCCGGGGCCCGGATTCCAGGAAGGACCCAGGGCGATGACCCCTGCCCGTACGCCGTTCTCAGACCTGTTCACAGCCCCGGCCTCAGCCGAGGCCGAGGCCCGCCGCGAGAATCTTCAGCCGCCGGGCGCGTTCGCCCCAGCCGCGGCACTCGGCACAGTCCCGCAGATGCGCGTCCAGCGCCGCCCCGGACACCCCCGGCGGCAGTTCCTCCCCGTCGACGCGGGCGGATATAGCGGTACGAAGCTCACTGCAGTGCACCCCGCCATGGTCTCCGGCGCGCGCCGGGCGCAGTCCACCGGGGGCCGCGGTGCGTGACGACGAGACGGTGACCACCTGGGCGCTGGCGGCACGGACCGGCGATGCCGAAGCGGTGGAGCACTTCATCCGGGCCACCCAGAGCGATGTGCGGCGGTATGTCGCCCGGCTCAGCAATGACCCGCAGGGTGCGGACGACCTGGTGCAGGAAACCTATCTGCGGGCGCTGCGGGCCCTGCCCCGCTTCGAGGGCCGCTCCTCGGCCCGTACCTGGCTGCTGTCCATCGCCCGCCGCACGGTGGTGGACCGGCTCCGGTTCAACGCGGCCCGGCCCCGGCTGTCGGACACCGATGACTGGCAGTCGGCGGCCGAACGCGCCCAGCCCGCGGAACTGCCCGGTTTCGACGAGGGCGTGGCCCTCTCGCAGTTGCTGGACCGGCTGCCCTATGAGCGCCGGGAGGCCTTTGTACTGACCCAGTTGCTGGGGCTGCCGTACGCGGAGGCGGCGCTGGTCGCCGGCTGCCCGGTCGGCACGGTGCGGTCCCGGGTGGCGCGGGCCCGGGAGGCGCTGATCGGCCAGCTGGAGACCGCCGAGCGGGCTGCGGCGGAGCGGGTTCGGGTTCCGGTGCTGATGGCTGCCGCCGACTGAGTGGGGGGCGTCGGGATCGCCGGGTGCGCCCGGTGGTCCCGCCGGGGGCGCCCCTGAGGCCCTGTCCGACGGCTGCCCGGCGGCACCATCGCCGGGTCGGGGTGCCCCCGTGCCGTCGAGTGCGGGCCGTCGGTGGCTGGTCGTGCCCACGCGGCGGAGCCGCATCATGCAACTGCCCCGCGCCCCTTATGGGGCGCCCCCCTCAGCCTTGGTAGAAGCGGAACCGGCTGCCATTGGGCAGCCCCAGCCGGGCTCGCAGGCGGATGCTCTCCCGCGCGTCGGGCAGCGTCAGGTCGGTGCCGGACTCGGCGAGACGGGCCAGCCGCTGCCCCCGGTAGCGGAAATAGACGCGCAGGCGGTGCTCGCCCGGCGGCAGGTCGAGTGCCTGGTCGCCCCACTTCGCGGGGCGCTCCGCCCCGTCGATCTCGACGACGGGCCGGGTGAACGAGTGGTGGAACCAGGCCGCCAAGGGCGCGGGGCGTATCGACAGCAGCAAAGTGGTCACCGGGAGAGTCGATCACGTGGGTGCCCCAGGCGCCAGACCCTCAGCCGTTGCCCGGCCGCACCACTTCCGCGGTCACCCGTACCACTCCGCTCCTGGCGAAGGTCAGCACCAGCGGCAGCCGGTCACCCAGGCGCAGCCGGGGCGGGCGGGTGATCATGATGTCCAGATCATGGGGCGACATGGTCAGCGAACCATGCGCCCTGATCACCGCCGACTGAACCATTTCCATATGGCTGACCGCGTTGCGGGTGACCGTCCGGCTGAGCATCGCCCCGTCCGCCGAGGGCGCGTCCACGTCCAGCAGCCGGTCGTCCTCGTCGCCGTTGTTGCGCAGCCGGACGAAGGCCGCGGTGTCATCGGTGCCGAAGGGCAGCAGCACCCGGGCGCCGGAGGCGGTGACCTCCGCCGGGTGGCCGGCCGCCCCGGACGCCGTCCAGGCGCCGAGTCCGCCCAGGGTCAGGGCGCAGGCGCCCAGCGGTACCAGTGCCGCCCGCAGGGCGCGCAGCGGGGCCGGGATCCTCATCGGACCGCCTTTCGTCGGGTCGGGACGGGCTGCCAGGTGCGCAGCCGCAGGCTGTTGCCCACCACCAGCAGGGAGCTGACGGACATCGCGGCCGCCGCGAACATCGGGCTGAGCAGCCCTACCGCGGCCAGCGGCACGGTGACCAGGTTGTAGCCGAAGGCCCAGGCCAGGTTGGCCCGTACGGTCAGCGAGGTGCGCCGGGCCAGCCGCACCGCGTCGGCCAGCGCGCCCATGTCCTCGCGGACCAGGGTGACATCGGCGGCGCCGATCGCCGCGTCGGTGCCACTGCCCATGGCGATGCCCAGGTCCGAACCGGCCAGCGCGGCCGTGTCATTGACGCCGTCCCCGATCACCGCCACCCGGTGGCCGAGTGCGCGCAGCTCGCGCACCAGGGCCGCCTTCTCCTCGGGCGTGGCCCGGGCGTGCACCTCGTCGATGCCCAGCTCGGCGGCGACCGCGCGAGCCGTGGCCGGGCTGTCACCCGTGGCCAGCACCGGCCGCAGGCCCAGCCGCTTGAGGTGGTCCACGGCCCGGTAGGCATCGGTGCGCACCGTGTCGCCCAGGGCGATCACCGCCTGGGGTTCGCCGTCCACCGTGACCAGTACGGCCGTGCGGCCCAGCTCCTCGGCCTCCCGCACGGCGGCCGCCAGCACCCCGGGCAACTCGGGCCCGGGGCGGCCGGCTTCCACCCGGTGGCCGTCCACGGTGGCGGTCACGCCCAGTCCCGGCACGGCCCGGAAGTCCTCGGCGGCCGGCAGCGGCCCGGGCACCTGGGCCAGGATCGCCCGGCCCACCGGGTGTTCGGAGCCGGCTTCGGCGGCTGCGGCCAGCCGCAGCACCGCCTCGGCGCCCGGGCCGTCCGGGTGCGCCGTGACCCCGGTGACGGCCATGGCGCCGGTGGTGAGGGTGCCGGTCTTGTCCAGCACCACGGTGTCCACCCGCCGCAGCCCCTCCAGCGCCTGCGGCCCGCGGACCAGGATGCCCAGGCCCGCGCCCCGGCCGGTGGCGGCCAACAGGGCGGTGGGGGTGGCCAGTCCCAGCGCACAGGGGCAGGCCACCACCAGCACCGCCACCGCCGCGGTGACCGCGGCCTGCGGGCTGGCGCCGGCGCCCAGCCAGAAGCCGAGCACCGTGACCGCCACGGTGAGCACGGCCGGGACGAACACCCCCGCCACCGCGTCGGCCAGCCGCTGCACCCGGGCCTTGCCCGCCTGGGCGTCCGCCACCAGGCGGGCGATCCGGGCCAGTTGGGTGTCGGCGCCGACCGCCTCGGCCCGTACCCGGAGCACCCCGCCGGAGTTGACCGCTCCGCCGATCACCGAGGCGCCGGGTCCGGCCTCCACCGGGGCGCTCTCCCCGGTCACCAGCGACAGGTCCAGTGCCGAACTGCCCGAGACCACCACGCCATCGGTGGCCACCCGCTCACCGGGCCGCACCATGAAGTGGTCGCCCACCCGCAACTCGGCGATGGGCACCCGGCGTTCGGTCCCCCCGCTGTGCACCACCACGTCCTTGGCGGCCAGCGCGGCCAGCGCGCGCAGCGCCGAGCCGGTGCCATGCCGGGCCCGTGCCTCCAGCAGCCGGCCGGTCAGTACGAACAGCGGTACCCCGACCACCGCCTCCAGATAGACATCGGCGGTGCCGCCCATCACCGAGGGCGTCAGCGAGAACGGCATCCGCATCCCCGGCCGCCCGGCCCCGCCGAAGTACAGCGCGTACACCGACCAGGCGTAGGAGGCCAGTACACCCAGCGACACCAGGGTGTCCATGGTGGCCGTGGCGTGCCGTAGCCCGCGCAGTGCCCGCTGGTGGAACGGCCAGGCACCCCAGGCGGCCACCGGGGTGGCCAGCGCGAAGCACAGCCACTGCCAGTGGGTGAACTGCCAGGCGGGCACCATGGACAGCACCAGCACCGGCACCGACAGCACCGCGGTGATCAGCAGCCGGGTCGACTCCTGCCCGGACGACGGGAGTTCGGGGTCCTGGGGGCGTTCCGGCTCCGGGAGGGACGCGGTGTAGCCGGCGCCCTCCACCACGGCCATCAGCTCGGCGGCGGTCACCGCCGGCGGATGGCTGACCCGGGCCCGGCCGGTGGCCAGGTTGACGCTGGCGCTGACCCCGTCCAGCCGGCCGAGCTTCTTCTCCACCCGCGCCACACAGGCGGCGCAGGTCATCCCGCCGACGACCAGTTCGGTCTCGATAGCGGCGGTGGTGGTGCTGGTGGTCATCAGTGGCCCATCCCCGGCATGTCGTGCGAGCCTCCGCCACCGCCCCCGGAACCGGAGCCCGGAGCGGATCCGCCGCCGGTGCGGTGCATACCGGGGGCCACCGGACCGGCCGCCGACCCGGCGGCGTAGGCGGCGCCGAAGACCACGGCCAGCAGCAGCACAAAGCCGGTCAGCGCGGCGTAGGGAGTAAGTGGATGACGAGCGGTCATCGACGCATCGTGGCATGTCCGGGCGGTTCACAGGCAACCCGCGCCGCCGGTATGGCGCGTGAGGATTGTCCCTTTCGCGGCCGGGAACCGGCGGGCCCCGCCGGCCGACTACCAACAGATCACGGGCCTGCCCCGGACGGCTCGTACGAATGTCCGGGAACTCATCGCGGGCGCCGTCCGACTTCCTCAGGGCCCACGTCGTCACAAGGAGCCCGCCACCGTGCAGCCGCCGCCCGAACCCGTACCCCTCTACGGCCCCGACTACAAGCGGGACCCCTATCCGCTGTACGCCCGCCTGCGCGAGGCGGGCCCCATCCACCGGGTGCTCTTCCCCAGCGGGGTACGGGCCTGGCTGGTCACCGGGCACGCGGCCGCCCAGCGCACCCTGGCCGACCCCCGGCTGGGCAAGAACCACGCACGGGGCAACGACCGCTGGCGCGCCAAGGCTTCGATCATGCCGGAGCCACAGCACTCCCAGCTCCAGGTCCACCTGCTGCACCAGGACCCGCCCCAGCACACCGTGATGCGCCGGCTGATCACCGATGCCTTCGCCCCGCGCCGGGTGGAGCGGCTGCGTCCGCGCTTCGAGGCGATGGCGGAGCAACTCCTGGACGCCATTCCCGAAGAGGCCCCCACCGTCGACCTGGTGCGCTGCTTCGCCGCTCGCTTCCCCTTCCAGGTGCTGGCCGAGGTCATCGGCCTGCCCCCGCACCTGGCCGCCCGCTTCCGGCGGGAGTGGGGCGGCGTGGTGGCCCCGGTCGGCCCCGACGATCCCGGCCGGCCCGCCTATGAGGCACTGCTGCGCGGCCTCCAGGAGTACATCGCCGAGGTGGTCGCCGACCGGCGCGCGGCACCCGGCGACGGACTGCTCAGCCGGCTGGTCACCGCCCGGGACGAGGGCGAACTGACCCCGCAGGAACTGGACTCCATGATCTTCCAGTTGCTGGTGGCCGGACAGGAGCCGGTGACCAACCAGATCACTACCGCGCTGGTCGCCCTGCTCCGCCGCCCCGACGCGCTGCGGCGCCTGCGGGACGAACCGGAACGGATGCCGGCCGCCGTGGAGGAACTGCTGCGCCTGGACAGCGCCTTTGAGCTCACCACCTGGCGGTTCCTCACCGAGGACGCCGAACTGCACGGCACCCGGGTACCGGCCGGCGACTCGGTGATCGTCTCGCTGTGCGCCGCCAACCGCGACCCCGAGCGCTTCCCCGACCCCGACACTCTTGACCTGGACCGGGCCCAGGGCCCGCACCTGGCCTTCGGCCATGGAGTCCACTTCTGCCCCGGCGCGGCCCTGGCCCGCATCGAACTCCAGGTGGCCCTGGGCGCCTTGCTGCGCCGCCTGCCCGGCCTGCGGCTGGCCGTATCCGAGGACGAACTGCCCTGGATCCCCGCCGTCCTGGGCCGGGGCGTGAGCCGCCTGCCCGTCGCCTTCGACCGCTCCGCCTGTCCGCACCTCCGTGGCTGACCCGCGTCTCCGTGGCTGACCCGCACCTTCGTGTAAGACCCGCACCTTCGCGCAAGACCCGCGCCTTCGTGGACGACCCGCACTCTCGTTGGATGACCCGCATATGACCTCGACAGCCCTGGTGGCACCCCCCGCGGTGGAGACCCGCGTGCTGAGCCTGCTGCTGCCCTACCACCGCACGCCCGGAGCGGCCTCGCCCGATCCCCTGGACCACCCGGAACAGCTTCGCCAGATACGGAAGTTCACCCGGGCCGGGGAGCCGGTGGTCTTCACCCTGCCCGGATTTCCCTGCAAGTCGCCCAACCCGGCCAAGGTGCTGGGCCATCTGCCGGACGAGGGGGAGCGGCTCTCCCTCGCCTTCCTGGACCGGCTCTGCGCCCGCATCGCGGAGATCTACCCGCCCGGCGCCCGGATGCTCATCTGCTCCGACGGCCATGTCTTCGCGGACCTGATCCAGGTGTCGGACGCGCATATCGACGCCTACGGCGATGAGTTGCGGGCCATGATCCGGCGGGCCGGGCTGGCCCATCTGGACACCTTCGACCTGCGCGCGGTCCATGGCGACCTGCCGTATGACACCAAACGCGCCCTGGTCACCGAGGAGTTCGCGCCCGCGTTGGCGGAACTGCGCGCCCAGGCCCGTACCGACGAGGAGACCGCCCGGCTGTACCGGGGCATCACCCGCTTCCTGGTGGAGGACACCGCCGACTTCCATGGCAGCCGCTCGGCCCTGCAACGGCAGTGCCGGGAACGGGCCTATGGGGTGATCGCCCGCAGCCGGGCCTGGGGCGAACTGATCGCATCCTGCCATCCGGAGACCGTACGGCTGTCCATCCACCCGCAGTCGCCGGGGGCGGCCAAGTTCGGCATCCGGCTGCTGGACGCGCCGGACGCCTGGGCCACGCCCTGGCATACGGCGGTGCTCCGGGAGGCGGACGGCCGGGCGCGGCTGATACGGCGGGCTGACGCGGAGCGGGTGGGGCGGCTGGTGTTCCGGGAGGGGCGGCCCAGCCACTTTGTGGCTTTGGGTGGCTGAGCGGTCCGGCTCCGCCGGGGGGTACGGGGCCTGGGCGGTGTCGCTGTCGTCTTTCGGGTGCGGGCCGTCCGTGGCTGGTCGCGCCCACGCGGCGGAGCCGCACAACGCAGCCGCCCCGCGCCCCTGATGGGGCGCCACGCGGCGGAGCCGCATTACCCAGTCGCCACGCGCTCCTGACGGGGCGCCGCCCGCACCGTCGCCCGGTGGTCGAAGGCGATCAACGGGTCACCGGTGAGCGGGTGTTCCACCACGGCGGCGCGGATGCCGAACACCTCCGCCAGCAGCTCCGCCGTGAGCACCTCCCGTGGCGTACCGGACGCCACCACCACACCCCCGTGCAGGACATGCAGCCGGTCGCAGACCGAGGCGGCCGCGTTGAGGTCGTGCAGGGACAGCAGCGTGGTGCGGCCCAGTTCCCGCAGTATGCCCAGGAGTTCCACCTGGTGCCGGACGTCCAGATGGTTGGTGGGCTCGTCCAGCACCAGCACCTCGGGGTCCTGGGCCAGGGCCCGGGCCAGCAGCACCCGCTGCCGTTCGCCGCCGGAGAGCGCCGAGAAGCGGCGTCCGCCGGCATCGTCCATGCCCACCCGGGCCAGCGCGGACGACACCGCCGTCCGGTCGGCCGGGTCATCGGCCGCGAAGGCCCGCTTGTAGGGGGTACGCCCCATGGCGACCACCTCGCGCACCGACAGCTCGAAGTCCGAGCCCCGTTCCTGGGGCAGCGCCGCCACCCGCCGGGCGGCCTGGGCGGCGCTGAGCGCGCGGACGTCCGTACCGCCGACCGTCACCAGCCCGGCATGCGGCCGCAGATGGCGGTAGACGGTGCGCAACACCGTGGACTTTCCGCTGCCGTTGGGGCCGATCAGCCCGGCGATCTCGCCCGGCTCGGCCACCACCCGCACGCCGGAGACGATGGTCCGTCCGGACAGCACCACCTCAAGGTCCTCGACACAGGTCCTCATGCCCGCTCCAGCCGTCGGTCCAGCAGATACAGCAGGGCGGGCGCGCCGACCAGCGCGGTCACCACCCCCACCGGCAGCTCCTGATCGGGCAGCGCGGTACGGGCGATGAGGTCCACCACCACCAGCAGCACCGCCCCGAACAGCGCCGAGAGCGGCAGCAGCCGCCGGTGGTCGCCGCCCACCACCATCCGGCAGACATGCGGCACCATCAGGCCGACAAAGCCGATGGCACCGGAGACCGACACCAGGACCCCGGTCAGCACACTGGTGACGACAAAGAGTTCGCGCCGCAGCCGGGCCACGTCCACCCCCAGACCGGCGGCCGTCTCATCGCCCATCAGCAGCGCGTTGAGCGCCCGGGCCCGGGCCGTCAGCAGCACCAGACCCAGCGCCACCGTGACGGCGGGCGCGGTCAGGGTGGACCACTGGGCGCCGCCCAGCGAGCCCATCAGCCAGAACAGCACCCCATGTGTCTGCTGGTCGTCCCCGGCCTGGAGCACCAGATAGTGGGTGAAGCCGGAGAGGAACTGTCCAATGCCCACCCCCGCCAGCACCAGCCGCAGCGGGGAGAAGCCGCCGCCGCGCCGGGCCACCGCCCACACCAGGGCGAAGGAGGCCAGCGCCCCGGCGAACGCGGCCGAGGACAGCCCCAGCCCCAGCGCGCCGCCCGTGCCCGCCCCCAGCACGATCGCCGAGACCGCGCCCAGCGAGGCACCGCTGGAGATGCCCAGCAGATAGGGGTCGGCCAGCGGATTGCGGACCAGTGCCTGGACGGCCGTACCGACCAGGCCGAGTCCCGCGCCCACCACGGCCGCCAGCAGCGCCCGGGGCACCCGCAGCCGCCAGACGATCAGGTCCTGGGTGCCCGGCACCGGGCCCTGGCCGCGCACCCCGCGCACCACCGCCGACCAGACCTGTCCCGGCGGCACATGGGTGGAGCCCAGGCACACCGAGGCGACCAGCGCGGCCAGCAGGGCGGCGGCCAGCGCGGCCGCCACCCAGCCGGTGCGCGGCGCCCGTCGCGTCTCGTCCAACTCCCGCGCGAGCGCGGTCACTTACTTCACCAGGTCCGGGTGCAGGGTGTGCGCGATCTCCCGGACGGTGTCCGCGCTGCGCACCCCGCCGATGGTGGTGAGCTCGGAGTTGAGGCGCAGGAAGTGGCCTTCCTTGACGGCCTTGAGGTCCTTGGTCGCCGGGAAGGACCTCAGGAACTCGGCGGCCTCGTCGAATGCCTTGTCATTGGCCTCCGCGCTGCCCCGGTTGCGGACCGCCAGCTGGATCCAGTCCGGGTTCTTGGCCACCACGTCCTCCCAGCCGACCGGCTTGAAGTCGCCCTCGCAGTCGGCGAACACATTGCGGCCGCCGCCCTCGGTGATCACCGCGTTGGCGACCTGCCGGTTGCACACCGCCATCGGCTGCTTGGTGCCCGCGTCGTAGTCGAAGAGGAAGTAGCTGGGCCGCTTGTCCTGGGGCACGGACTTCAGCGCACCGCGCACCGCGTCCGTCTTCTTCCGCATCCCGGCGACCAGTTCGGCGGCGCGCGCGGAGGTGCCGGTCACCTTGCCCAGCTGCTCGATGTCGGCCTCCACCCCGGACAGGTCGGTGCGCGGCGCCTTGTTCATCGCCGCACAGGCGGTGGACTTGAGGAAGACCCGCCTGATGCCCGCGGCCCTGAACTCCTCGGGGGTGGGCGCGTCGCCCATCTTCCCCATGTTCTTCATGGAGGAGAAGGAGTCGATATAGAGGTCGGCGCCGGAGGCCAGCAGCTTCTCCTTGGGAATCACCGTCCTGCCCAGCACCGGCACCTTGGCACCCTGGGCGGCCAACTGCCCGGGCAGTGCGCCCTTTCCGGGCGGGAAGCCGGTGCCGGCCACCCGGTCGCCCGCGCCCAGCCACAGCAGCAGCTCCAGAGCGGAGGCATTGCTGGTGACGATCTTCTTGGGCGCCGCATCAAAGGTGGTCTTGGCACCCATGCAGTCGGTGACGCTCACCGGGAAGCCGGCGCTCTGCGCGCCCGCCTCGGCGGTCTTCCCAGCAGCGCCCTCGTCCGAGCCACCGCCACAAGCCGTCGCCGTCAGGGCCACCGCGGCCAGCACGCCGCACCACGCACCAGGGCGCATCAAAAACACTCCAGGAACTCGTTTCACAGGGACCCGAGGTAACGGATCCCGGAACAGGTAGTCGGCCGGTACCCGCCCCGAGTTCCCGTCCCAATGCGATGATCTTGGAAGCGCCCGTTCGCTGACTCCACCCGCTGAGGAGGAACCGCATGGCCGAGCAACTCCGGGAGATGCCCACCGACTGGCGCCGCGCCCTGGCGATCGTCGCCCACCCCGACGATCTGGAGTACGGGGCCGCGGCCGCCATCGCCACCTGGCTGGACGACGGGCGCGAGTGCGCCTATCTGCTGGCCACCGTCGGCGAGGCGGGCATCGACACCCTGCCGCCCGCCGAAGCCGGGCCGCTGCGGGAGCGGGAACAGCGGGAGAGCGCCGCCGCGGTGGGGGTGAGCACGGTGGAGTTCCTCGGGTACCCCGACGGCGTCATCGAGTACGGCACCGCGCTGCGCCGGGACTTCGCGGCCGCCATCCGCCGGCACCGGCCCGAGCTGGTCATCACCCTCAATCACCATGACACCTGGGGCGGCGTCGCCTGGAACACCCCCGACCACCGGGCGGTGGGCCGGGCCACGCTGGACGCGGTGGGCGACGCGGGCAACCGCTGGATCTTCCCCGAGCTGGTGGAGCAGGGCCTGATGCCCTGGAACGGGGTGCGCCATGTGGCCGTGGCGGGTTCGCCCCAGCCGACCCATGCGGTGGACGCCCGGGCCGGACTGGACCGGGGAGTGGCCTCGCTGCTGTGCCACCGCACCTATATCGAGGCGCTGACCCAGGAGGACCCGGAGCGCTACGCCCGCTCCTTCCTGGAGGGCGGTATGGCCGCCGTGGCCGAGCGCTTCGGCGGGCGCCCGGCCGTCCCCTTCGAACTGTTCAGCCGCTGAGGCCGCCCACCGGGCTCACAGCTTCCGGTAGGTCCGGGCGTCCTCGGCCGCGGCCAGCACCGCGGCCAGGTCGCCGCCCGCCGAGGCGGTGACGGCCGCCGCCACGGCGCCCTCCACAAAGGGGGTGTCCGCGATATGCACCTCGCCGTGAGCCTCGCCCAGCTCCGGCAGCAGTTCCCGGACGGTGAGCACCGCACTGCCCATATCGCAGACGACCACCACCCCGGCTCCCTGGTCCGCCGCCCGGACCGCCTTGCGGACCAGTTCGGCGCTGGTGCCGGTCCTGCCGTCCGGGAGTCCGCCGGCCGGTGCGACCGGTGCCGGGTCACCCGTGCCCACCAGGGCCTTGGCCAGGGCGCCGGTGGCGGTGGCCACCTCCCGGCTGTGCGAGACCAGCACCAGTCCCACCCGCCCGGGCTCCTTGGGCCGCTCCTGCTTGGCCACCGCCAGCGGCTCCGGCTCCACCGCGCACAGCTCCGGGTCGGTCGCCTCGTACAGCGCCGTGACCAGCATCGCCGAAGAGGCGGCCCCCGGATCCAGGTGGCCGATGCTCCGCTCGCCCAGATAGCTGGCCCGGCCCCGCCGGGCCCGCAGCGGAACCGTCGCCCGCGCACCGTCCCGGGCCGCCCGGGCCGCCGCGTCCAGCGCGGCCGCCGCGTCCTGCCCGTCCTGGACGGCGGCGGCATAGGCATCGGCCGCGGGCTGCAGCGCGTCCACCATCGTCTTGTCGCCCGGCGCCGAGTCGCCCAGCCGACGAACGCTGGCCACCGCCGCCGCCAGCGCCTTGCCCAGGAGGGCCGGTTCCACCACCGGCTCCTCGCCGAGGACCTTGCCCATCCGGCGCAGCACTGTGCCGAACAGCGGGCCGGAGGCCCCGCCCACCGTATTGGTCAGATGCGCCCCGACGGCGGTGAGCAGCGCACCGGGGGTATCGGCGGTGAGCTGTGCCACGGAGGTGAAGCCGCGCTTGAGATTGGCGCCGTGGTCGGCGTCGCCGATGGCGGCGTCCAGGTCGGTGAGGTACGGGGCCTGGACGGTGATCACTCGGGTGGCGCGGTCCAGGAAGCGGCGGAAGAAGTCCAGGTCGAGCGTGGCGGTCATCGCTGGCGAGCTCCTTGGTGGCGGCGGGACGGGGTTGGCACGCTAGCCGAGCCGGGGGAGTAGCGGTTGGTGGGCGGTGGGTGAGTTCGGGGGGTGTGGGGTGTGAGCCCGCCCATGAGACCTGGCTCACTTACGAGTCTCTTTAGTGATAACCGAGGGCCGGAGGGAGCGAGTTGGCGGGGTGTGGCCGGGTTTCAGCATGAGGTTTGGTCGTAGGTCACACCCTTTGCCAGGGGGTTTTTGCGTCGCTAAGACTGGTCGGG